>JBFHRO010000034.1:0-19647 GCA_041591635.1 Oleiphilaceae bacterium
CCAAAGGTATTGTTCTGGCGGGCGGGCCGGAGTCGGTCACCGAAGCTGGCAGCCCCCGTGCGCCCGAGTGCGTCTTTTCGATGGGGTTGCCGGTGCTGGGGATTTGCTATGGCATGCAGACCATGGCCGAACAGTTGGGGGGCAAGGTAGCCGGGTCCGATGTGCGGGAGTTCGGCTATGCGCGAGTCAAGGTGAAATCAGCGGGGCCGTTTCTCGCCGATATCCGTGATCATGTTGACGAACAGGGTGACGCCTTTATTGATGTATGGATGAGTCATGGCGACAAGGTTGTGGTCATGCCGCAAGGGTTTGAACTCATGGCGGCAACCGATAGCGCGCCGATTGCGGGCATGTATCACCCCGAGAAGCACTTGTTTGGCGTGCAATTCCACCCGGAGGTGACGCACACCTTGCAAGGCAAGCGCATGCTGGAGCATTTTGTTCTGACGATTTGCGCCTGTGACGCCTTGTGGACTCCAAGCCACATAGTGACCGACGCCATTGCCAGAGTGCAGGCGATGGTGGGCTCGGATAAGGTGCTGCTTGGACTTTCTGGCGGGGTGGATTCCTCGGTGGTGGCGGCGCTCTTGCATCGCGCGATTGGAGATCAGCTCACTTGCGTGTTTGTGGATAACGGCTTGCTGCGCCTGAACGAGGGCGATCAGGTAATGGAGATGTTTGCTCGCAACATGGGTGTGAAGGTCATCCGCGTAAATGCTGAGGAGCAGTTTCTTGCCCGACTCAGCGGAGTGAGTGACCCGGAGCAGAAACGCAAGATCATCGGTAACACCTTTATCGAGGTTTTCGATGCGCAGGCGGCGACCATACAGAATGTGAACTGGCTGGCGCAGGGAACCATCTACCCCGATGTGATCGAATCGGCGGCGGCAAAAACCGGCAAGGCGCATGTCATAAAATCCCATCACAACGTGGGCGGATTGCCGGCCGATATGAAAATGGGGCTGGTCGAGCCGCTGCGCGAATTGTTCAAGGACGAAGTGCGCAAGATAGGTCTTGAGTTGGGGCTGCCGTACGATATGGTTTATCGTCATCCGTTTCCCGGGCCAGGCCTTGGGGTGCGAATTCTGGGCGAGGTGAAAAAGTCCTATGCCGATACGCTGCGTCGGGCCGATGCCATCTTTATTGAAGAACTGCACCGCTTCGGCTACTACCATAAAACCAGTCAGGCCTTTGCGGTGTTTTTGCCGGTAAAGTCCGTGGGTGTGGTAGGGGATGCGCGACGCTATGAGTACGTCGTTGCCCTGCGGGCCGTGGAAACCATTGATTTCATGACGGCGCGCTGGGCGCACCTGCCTTACGAGTTACTGGAACTGGTATCCAATCGAATTATTAATGAAATCTCCGGTATTTCCCGGGTGACGTACGATATCTCCTCCAAGCCGCCCGCCACCATTGAATGGGAGTGACGCGAGATCCCATGACTGGCCGTGCATCTGACGAGCACTGGATGCAGCGCGCGCTGGCGTTGGCCCAGGCCGCTGCAGACAGAGGTGAGATTCCTGTGGGGGCAGTGCTCGTTCTTGATGATGAAATGCTCGGTGAGGGCTCAAATAACCCGATCGGTGCCAGCGATCCTACCGCTCATGCCGAAATTCTCGCCTTACGGCAGGCCGCTGAGCGACTTGGTAACTACCGGCTGGTGAATACAACGCTTTATGTCACCATTGAGCCCTGCACCATGTGTGTGGGCGCTATCGTTCATGCAAGGGTGGGGCGAGTGGTGTTTGGGGCGCCGGAGCCCAAGGCAGGAGCGGTGGTGAGTCAGAATCAGCTGTTTGATCATCCAGCGATGAATTATCGGGTCAGATATGAGGGCGGTGTTCTGGAGGACGCTTGCAGGGGGCTGATATCGGCGTTTTTCAGTCGCAAGCGGGCGTTGCAGCGAGCCCAAAAGAGCGCATCGAGTGATTGATACTAACTATCGGAGGCGATGATTTATGTCCGGGTTTCGTTTGGATGAACGATTGCAAAACGACACCATAGGCCTGGCAAGCTGGCCTTTGTCTGAAGTGCTGTTGATGAACGATTCCCGGTATCCCTGGGTGATTTTGGTGCCACGCAGACCGGGTGTGCGGGAAATCTATGAGCTCAGTGACGATGATCAGTCACAGTTGCTTAAGGAATCGGTGTTTCTTGGCCAAAGCCTGATGCGTATTTTTGGAGGCGACAAGCTTAATGTCGCCGCCCTTGGGAATCTGGTCAACCAGTTGCATGTGCATCATGTTGTGCGTTTTGCCTCGGATGCCAGCTGGCCTGCGCCCGTATGGGGAAAGCATCCCCCCAAGGCTTATGAGCCCGAAGCGTTGAGCCGATGCATGGCGATGCTGGAAGTCGTGCGGTGTAAATGTTGGCAGGAATAGCCGTGGCAAACCATATCGCTTGCTGAAGCGGGCGAAACACTTTGCAGATGCCATTTTCAGGGGTTTTGTTTTGCGCCGGCTTCCTGTTGCAGGCGCGTCATGGCTTCGGCACCTATGGTTAACATTTTAAGCTCCTTCTTGATACGCTCGGCCAGCAACGCGCGTTCTTTCGGAGTCGCATCCAGTGCTTCGGCGCCCAGGGTGAATACGATGGTGACCATGGCTTCGGCGAGCAATTCCGGTTCATTGACGGGACGCCCACGCTCTTCACCCAGACGGCGCAGGTCGTCGGTGAGTTCAATCACAAAGTGGTTGATTTCTGCCTTGATGGCGGTTCGAAAAGCTTGCGAAAGGCCGGTTCGCTCGCGCAGCAGCAATCGAAAATGGGTTGCGTTTGAGGCGAGGTATTCCATAAAGGTGTCCACGGAGGTTGACACCGCACTGCCGCCTTTTTCGATGCGCTTTCTTGCCTGGCGCATGAGCTGACGCAGTGTCACCCCGGCTTCATCGACAAGTGCCAGCCCGAGTTCATCCATTTCGGTGAAATGACGGTAAAACGAGGTGGGGGCAATGCCTGCCTCGCGCGCTACCTCACGCAGACTCAGGTTGGAAAAGCCGCGATCGGCACTGAGTTGTCTGAGGGCGGCATCCATTAAAGAGCGGCGGGTTTTTTGTTTTTGTTCGGCACGAATAGCCATAGGCAGGATTCCCGAGAGTCAAGGCGCGCCATCATATAACGCATCGGGTATCCGTTTCCACTTGATTGTGTTCGCTGAAAATAGCCTAAAAATTCCTAACTGCTTTGAACTTGCTGCATTTTTCGGGCAACAGTGTTGAAGTGTTGAACCCATGCAGGCGAGAACTGGCTGCCTGACTGGTTATTGATCTCCAGTACGGCCCGAATAAAAGGGCGCTTGACCTTGGTAGTGTGAGCCCGTGCATGCATGATGGCATCGTAGGTATCGACAATGGACAGGATTTTGGCGCCATCGCAGATGGCCTCTTCTGTCAGCGCTTCGGGATAACCCGTGCCGTCGACCCGTTCGTGATGTTGGTAGACAATCCGGGCGGCTTCCTCCCAGGATTGCATTTTTTGTAACAACTCAAAACTTGACTGGGTGTGCTGTTCCACCAGTTTGCGTTCTCTGGCGGAGAACTGATCCGCCTTATGCAGTATTTCCAAAGGCAAAAAGGCCATGCTGATATCGTGCATGAAGACGGCAGCAGTCAGCTGTGTCGGATCAACCGGACTCCCGGCCAGGCGATTCATGCCCAGTGCAAGAAACAGAAGGCGCTGGCTGCGTCCGCTCCAGTAGACAGATCGGGCCTCAATGGGGCGCATCAGCTGAATGAAAAACAGAATGTCAGGATGTGTCTGCACCTGATGGCGTTCAAAGAGCGCGGCATAATGAGAATCCAGCTCTGGCGACGGGGTGGCCGACGCAGAGCCGCTCTCGACAGCAGCCTGGTTTTGAACGGCAGCGGTGTCGTTTGCCGGTTGCTCCTGCGCGACAGCTGCGGGCAGATAGTTGGCGTCAGGATCAAGGGCAATAATGGCTTGTCGCACGGCCTCAGTGTAATTGGCTTTGCTGCAGGCAGGTACTTTGGCGATCAGGGCGCTGAGTTTGCCAATCTCTCCCAACGTGATGGGAGACACGCCTTCATTGACGAGTTCACGGATAGTCGCATTGGCTTTGTCCATGGCCAATAACACAATGTCGCTCAGGTGGTTGTCAAACACCATGGAGCCTTCACGCACAGCACCGAGTATATCTTCGGTGGCTTGCAGCAGCGGAGTGAGGGCGGAAAGACCGACAAAGGCGAAGTTGCCCTTTACAGTGTGTACAGCACGAAAAATCTGATTAACCAGTTCAGTGTCATCTGGCTGTTGTTCAAGTTCGACCAGTTTTACTTCACAAAAGTGGTAGGCCTCGCTGAACTCATTGAAGAAATCATCAAAAAGTCCGCCATCCATGGTATCAGGGAGTGAAAGTGACATGATGCATTCCTGTTGTGTGCCTGGTGCCATCAAAAAGTTACGTGCGCCAAGGTAATAGTTTGTTGCGGTTAGTTGACACTATCCCACAGCCTAGTCGCCAGAGAGCTTATCGGCTAACTGGCGCGCTTCTTGATGTCGGTATTGATCACTTTTGCAAGGCAAATGGGGGACTGATTTTGCGTATCTTTCTGTTTATAATGCGGGGCTTTCCGTTGGCCGCGAAGCCAAATCCTTCTGTCGAGGTGCGCAGTGGCGGTTCAACACGGAGTTGATGCATTGGTTTGATCATAAAGCGGGTTTTAACAATCTATGCCAATCTACGAATATGTTTGCCATTCCTGTGGATTTGAAAAAGATGTCATTCAGAAAATGAGTGATGAACCGTTAAAAGAGTGTCCCGACTGTCGCGCACAGACCTTCGCCAAGCGTTTGTCCGCACCGGGGTTCCGGCTCGGCGGGTCGGGCTGGTATGAAACCGATTTCAAAACCGGAAAGAAAAAGAATCTCACGAGTTACGCCGAATCCTCCTCCTGAGCACGCCGAGTCAGGAGGATGCTGGCAGTTTATGGTATTTCAGGGCCGTTTTGAGTCTGAAAGCCGATCAGAACGATAATTCAAACACAGGTAATCAGTCATGCGCAGCCATTATTGCGGAGCCATTAACGAATCCAATATTGATCAGGAAGTGACCTTGTGCGGGTGGGTACATCGTCGAAGGGATCATGGTGGAGTGATATTTTTTGATCTTCGTGATCGCGATGGCGTGGCGCAGATCGTGATCGATCCTGATACGCCGCAAAGCTTTGCCATTGCCGAGCGGGTACGCAGCGAATACGTTGTGAAGATCGTCGGTCGGGTGCGCCGTCGTCCTTCGGGCACCGAAAACCGCGACCTGGCCACCGGAGCTGTCGAGGTGCTTTGCAAGGGGCTTGACATACTCAATGCCGCAGCAACGCCGCCGTTTCCGTTGGACGAATACGTTGATGTGGGCGAAGACATTCGTCTCAAATACCGCTTTATGGATTTGCGTCGGCCCGAAATGCTGAACAAGTTGCGTTTTCGCTCCAAAGTTACCAGTTACATTCGTAACTTCCTCGATGGCCAGGGCTTTATGGATGTGGAAACGCCCATTTTGACCCGTGCCACCCCCGAAGGCGCGCGCGATTATCTGGTGCCCAGCCGGACGCATCCCGGCAACTTCTTTGCTCTTCCTCAGTCACCTCAGCTGTTCAAGCAGATGCTGATGGTGTCGGGGGTCGATCGCTACTACCAGATCGCCAAATGTTTTCGCGATGAAGATCTGCGCGCCGACCGTCAGCCGGAATTTACCCAGGTAGACGTAGAGTGCTCATTCATGGATGAAAACTCGCTGACTACCCTGATGGAACAGATGATTCGGGAAATGTTCCATGATCTGCTCGATGTTGATCTGCCGGTATTTCCGCGTTTGACCTATGCCGAAGGCATGCGCCTGTACGGCAGTGACAAGCCGGATCTGCGAATTCCGTTGCAGATGGTGGACGTGGCGGATCTGGTGGCCGGCGTTGATTTCAAGGTTTTTTCGGGGCCGGCAAATGACCCCAAAGGCCGCGTGGTGGCCCTGCGGTTACCCAAGGGAGGCGAACTTTCGCGCAAGCAGATCGATGATTACACCAAGTTCGTGGGTATCTATGGTGCCAAGGGGTTGGCTTATATCAAGGTTAACGATCTTGCCCTGGGGGCCGAGGGCCTGCAGTCGCCGATCGTGAAGTTTCTGGGGGATGAAGTCTCCATGCAGATTATGGCGCGGGTGGGGGCAGAGAACGGCGATATCCTGTTCTTCGGTGCCGATCGTGCCAAAGTGGTCAATGAGGCTATCGGTGCACTGCGGATCAAGCTGGGTGAAGATCTGAATCTTTATACCTGTAAGTGGGCACCGCTGTGGGTGGTTGATTTCCCCATGTTCGAAGAAGATGGGCAGGGCGGGCTGACTGCGATTCATCACCCGTTCACCGCGCCCTCCTGCAGCCCGGAAGCGCTGGAAGCGGCTCCCGAAAAGGCGCTCTCGCGTGCCTACGACATGGTTCTTAACGGCACCGAATTAGGCGGTGGGTCAATCCGTATTCATGACGGCAACATGCAAAAAACCGTGTTTCGCATCCTTGGTATCAACGATGAGGAAGCGCAGAAGAAATTTGGCTTCCTGCTGGATGCGTTGAAGTTCGGCTGTCCCCCGCACGGCGGATTGGCATTCGGGCTGGATCGATTGGTGATGCTGCTGACCGGTTCCCGATCCATTCGCGAAGTTATTGCGTTTCCCAAAACCCAGAGTGCCACCTGTATGCTTACCCAGGCACCCGGCGAGGTTGACGCCAAGCAGCTCAAGGAACTCAATATTCGCGTTCGCCAGGCTGAATCTGACGCGAAGAAGCCATAATGGGCGTATAGTAGGCGGCACGCTTGCAAGTGCGTTAAAGGCGATGCAGCAAGTCCTGTGTCGCCTTTTTTCGTTTGGCCCGTATCAGATGCAAAGGTTCAGTGGGAATACATGCCAGTCATATTGGGAATTGATCCGGGATCCCGTGTTACGGGGTTCGGGATCATTTCGTTCGAGTCGTCGCGAGCAGCCTATGTTGCCAGTGGCTGCCTGCGGATAAAGGAGGGGGGCATCAGTTACCGGTTGGAGCAGATCTATGCAGGTATCAGTGAAATCATCGATACCTGGAGCCCGTCTCAGGTTGCCATCGAAGAGGTGTTTCTGGCAAAGAACCCGAGCTCGGCGTTGAAGTTGGGACAGGCAAGGGGGGCTGCGATTGTGGCGGCCGCCAACAAGGGGTTATCGGTGGCAGAATACTCGGCACGCAAGGTCAAACAGTCGGTGGTTGGAAGCGGGGCCGCCGATAAACTGCAGGTGCAGCACATGGTGCAATCCATTCTGGGCCTGACCGCCCGACCGCAAGCAGATGCCGCCGATGCCTTGGCAATTGCACTGTGCCACGCACATACCGAGCAAGGTCTGATCAAACTGGCGGGGCTGGCAAGTGCCAGTCGCCGGGGGCGAATGCGTTGATGTCAATGTGTCTCAATGGCAGCAGAATGAGGAGAAAGCTGTGATCGGTCGTCTGACGGGGGTGGTCCTGGAGAAAGGCCCGACAAGAGTGATGCTGGACGTGGCCGGAGTGGGCTATGAAGTGGATATTCCTTTTAGCACTTCGTATCAACTACCGGCACCCGGGCAGCAAGTGGTGTTACATACGCATTTTGTAGTGCGTGAAGATGCGCAACTCTTGTTCGGCTTTATCGATACCCAGGATCGCGATTTGTTTCGTTTGCTCATTCGCGTCAATGGTGTAGGGCCCCGGCTTGCGCTGGCGATCTTGTCCGGGCTTGATGGCAGCCAGCTGATTGCCTGTGTTCGCGCCAATGATGCAGGGGCGCTCGTGAAAATTCCCGGAATCGGCAAGAAAACCGCAGAGCGTTTGCTCATTGAATTGCGTGATCGGGTGGATCGTTGGGCGGCGGCAGAGGGTCAATCCACACCGGTGGGGACGGCGCACCAAGCGACCCTGGTTGACGAGCGTGCGGAGGCTGAGGCGGCACTGGTGGCCTTGGGTTACAAGCCTGCCGAAGCGGCGCGGGCGGTCAGGAATGTGGCGCAGGATGCTATGTCCTGTGAGCAGATGATTCGACTGGCATTAAGACAGATGGTGGCCTCATGATAAATCCCGAACGCTGCCAGCAACTGGGGCGATCGATACCATGATTGAGCAGGATCGGCTGATATCACCCTTGGCCTCAAATCAGGAGGATCGTCAGGATAGAGCGATCCGGCCTGTGAGTCTGGCCGAATATATAGGGCAGCCCGCCGTAAAAGAGCAAATGGATATTTTTATCCATGCGGCCAGGCATCGCCGGGAGGCTCTGGATCATGTGTTGATCTTTGGGCCGCCAGGGCTTGGGAAGACCACGCTGGCGAATATCATTGCCAATGAAATGGGGGTTTCGATCAAGACGACATCCGGGCCGGTATTGGAAAAAGCCGGTGATCTGGCAGCACTCTTGACCAATCTCGAAGAAGGGGATGTGCTGTTTATCGACGAAATCCACCGTCTGAGCGCCTCGGTTGAAGAGGTGCTCTATCCGGCCATGGAAGACTACCAGCTTGATATCATGATCGGTGAGGGGCCGGCGGCGCGATCAATCAAGCTCGAACTGCCGGCCTTTACCCTGGTGGGGGCGACGACGCGGGCGGGGCTGCTGACATCACCACTACGCGACAGGTTTGGTATCGTACAGCGCCTGGAATTCTATAACACCGAAGATTTGACCCATATTGTTACTCGCTCGGCAGCCAAACTCGGCGTTGCCATTGATCACGAAGGGGCGGTTGAAATCGCTCGTCGCTCCCGGGGGACGCCGAGAATCGCCAATCGACTCCTGCGGCGGGTGCGTGATTTTGCGCAGGTGAAGGCCAATGGCCATGTATCGCGACAGGTCGCCGATCAGGCGCTTACCATGCTGAATATTGATGCTAGCGGTTTTGACCACATGGACAGGCGCTTGTTGCTGGCATTGATCGAGAAATTCGATGGAGGTCCGGTGGGTGTGGAGAGTCTCGCCGCCGCAATAAGCGAGGAGCGCGGTACGATTGAAGACGTGCTCGAGCCCTATCTGATTCAACAAGGCTACATGGTGCGAACATCGCGAGGACGCATGGCCACCGCCAGTGCCTGGCTACACTTTGGATTGCAGCAATCGACGATGGCCGGGGATGATGTCTAGTCTGTCCGCCTTCGCTCGTAACGAAACAAATGGGGGAATCATGCCCGAGGCGTTTGTTTGGCCAGTCAGGGTGTATATCGAGGATACCGATGCTGGCGGGATTGTGTTTTACGCCAACTACCTTAAGTTTATGGAACGGGCGAGAACCGAGTACATTCGTGCGCTTGGTATCGATTATCGACGCCCTGCTGATGTAGACGTGGGGTACGTGGTGGCGCATCTGGAGATCAGTTATCGTAGGCCTGCGCGCTTGGACGACCTGCTGTTGGTGCGCACGAAAGTCGCGGGCAAAGGCCGTACCTATATGTGTTTCGAGCAGAATATCACCAATGAAAAGAATGAATTAATGGTAACTGGACAGGTAAAAGTGGCCTGTGTTGAACTGGGCACCGGAAAGCCGGTACGTTTGCCTGAGAACCTTGCTGCAGCCCTTGATGGTGTGTGTCCCCGACAAGAGTGACGTTTGGTGGTGCCGCGGCTTACCACAGCCCTTCTTATTCATTTCAAATCAAATAACTTACTAGCATCCCGGAGCGCAGCACGTGGATAATCAGCTATCCCTCTGGCAGTTGGTGGCAGACGCCAGCTTCATTGTTCAACTCGTTATGTTTCTGCTGCTGGCGGCATCCGTTATATCCTGGGTCATCATATTTCAACGTATTGGTGTGTTTTCCGCGGCAGCCAAGGCGAGACTCGGCTTTGAAGAAAGATTCTGGTCTGGCATGGATCTCGGGCAGCTGTACCGTGATATCAACGCTAACCCTAATGCCAACAGTGGCCTTGAATCCATCTTTCGTGCCGGCTTCAAAGAGTTTGGCCGCTTGCGGCAGCAGGGTGGTGCCGATGCTGATGCGGTGATGGAGGGCACACAGCGTGCCATGCGGGTCGCCGTGGCCCGTGAAGTTGAACGTCTGGAAGCGCATCTGCCGTTTCTGGCAACCGTGGGCTCGACTAGCCCCTATGTCGGGCTGTTCGGCACTGTGTGGGGGATTATGAACTCGTTTCGCGGTCTGGCTCAAATGCACCAGGCGACCATAGCCACTGTGGCACCGGGAATTTCGGAGGCGCTGGTAGCGACGGCAATGGGATTGTTCGCGGCCATTCCTGCCGTTATCGCGTACAACCGTTATTCCGCGCGCGTCGATGCACTGGCCAATGCTTATGAAACCTTCTCGGAAGAGTTTTCCAGCATTCTGCACCGAAATGTGCACTCGGAAGAAAAGCGCAAATCGTAACGATCGTTGGTTGCCGGTATTGGGCATGTTTCTGGTGATTTTGCCTCTGTTTGTTTTGGCTGGATGACAGCCTGACGGGTTATCTGGGATTAATGGCATGGGACAAGTTCAAAAAAGAAGACCAATGTCTGACATCAATGTGGTTCCTTACATCGATGTTATGCTTGTGCTGCTCATCATTTTCATGGTGACTGCGCCTATGCTGACACAGGGCATCAAGGTTGACTTACCGATTGTGGATTCCTCGCCGGTCAACGATCTTGCGACCAATCCACCTCTGATTATCTCTGTTGATGCAAATCGTGCCTATTATCTCGAAACCGGCGACTCTGCTTCGACGCCCATGGAGCTTGCTCAAATTACGGAGCGCGTAACATCTGCCATGAATGCGAATCCAAAAACACAGGTATTGGTGCGAGGCGACAGGCATGTCGAGTACGGTGTGGTGGTTGATTTGATGGCTGCGTTGCAGCGTGCGGGAGCAGGTGGCGTTGGTTTGGTGACAGAAGACCCGCAATGAAACAGCTATTTGATGAATTGCTGGCCAAATTGCAGCAAACGATTCGCGATCCGGTCAATCGATTGCCAATTGCCGGCAGTTTGGCGCTGCATGTTGGTTTTGTGTTGATTCTGTCGTTCAAATGGGAGCCCGAAAAAAATGCCCCCGTATTCACGGTGCCGGAGTTTATCCAGGCTAGGGTCGTGGATAACTCGGTCATTGAGGATTTGAGTAAAGCCCGGCAAGAAAAGGAGCGTCTTGCCAAGCAAAAAGAAGCGGATAAAACGCGCGCGATTGAAGAAAAAAAACGCAAACAGGAAGAGGCAGCGCAAAAGAAACGTGAAACTGAGCAAAAAAAACAGGCAGAGGAAGTAGCGCGCAAAGCTGAAGCCGATAAAAAAGCCCTGGCGTTGAAAAAACAGCAGGAAAAGGCTCTGGAAGAGGAGAAAAAACGCAAGGAGCAAGAGCAGCAAAAAGCGAAGGAAGTCGCTCAGCAAAAAGAGCTGGAAAAACAAAAGGAGCAAGAAAAGCAGAAAGCGCTGGAAAAACAAAAGGAACTTGAGAAAAAAGAGATTGAAAAGCAGAAAGCGTTAAGAGAAGAACGCGAAAGACAACTTGAGCAGCAGCTTCGGCGAGCGGAAGAAGACGAGGCAAGACGCCAGCAGGAGCGCAAAAACGCATTGGAAGCCCAGCGTATCGCGCAGGAAACGGCAAGGGCCAGAGTTGCCTATGAGGAAAGCGAAGTGGCCAGGTACACCGGACTGATCAAAGAACGGATCGAGAGCAAGTGGCGCAAACCGGCGAGTGCAAATAGCCAGATGGTGACCATGCTGCTTATCCGTCTGTTTCCCACCGGCGATCTGGATCGGGCAGAAGTTGTAGAAAGCAGCGGGAATGCGGCATTTGATTTATCAGCGCTAAATGCCGCCACCAGCGTTGCCAAATATCCGGTGCCTCAGGATAGAGAGGTGTTTGAGAAAAACTTCCGGCAATTCAGGCTGGCGTTTAGCCCAAAGAACTGATTAACGTTGAAACCCTCATGGGTGTGTGTGGCGAAGGGATTGGTAAGGTGAAAAAAACGAGTTTGGTATTGCTGTTACTGTCGATTCTGTTTTGGCCTTTGGCGGGTGTGGCGCAGCTGACGATCGAAATCAGCGAGGGAGTAGACAACCCCATTCCGGTGGCAGTCGTGCCCTTTGCGAACAGATCGGTGACGCCGCTGCCGGAAGACGTGCGACAGATTATCAGTGATGACTTGCAGCGCAGTGGAGAGTTCAGCTCATTGGATGTTTCCCGCATGCTTGGCCTGCCATCGCGTAGAGAGGAATTGCAGTTCAGGGACTGGCGGATTGTCGGTCAATCGTATCTGGTGATTGGAGACATTGAATACTCGCAACTGGAAAACAAGTATGCGGTGCGGTATGAACTTTATGATGTCGCCCAGGAAAAGTTCCTTACGGGGCAAAAATACAATGTGACCGTCGAGCAGTTGCGTGATGTTGCCCATCAGATAAGTGACCGGATTTACGAAACCATCACAGGTGTCCGAGGGATTTTTGCAACCCGAATTGCTTATGTGACCTTGAGTCGTGATGACAAGGGAAGAGATGACTACCGGCTGCATGTGGCCGACGCTGACGGTCGGCGGGCGCAGACATTGCTGAAGACGAGCGAGCCTATTTTGTCGGTCGCCTGGGCCCCCGACGGCAGGAGGCTGGCGTACGTATCCTTTGAGTCGGGTCGCCCGGCCATTTATGTGCAGCAGGTGGATACGGCTGCGCGCAAGGTGGTGTCTGCTCATAAAGGCTTGAATAGTGCGCCGGCCTGGTCTCCTGACGGCCGCTATTTGGCGATGACACTGTCCAAGGATGGCAATGCCGATATTTATCGTTTAAGCCTGGATACCGGAGAGCTCAAGCGCCTGACGAATCATTATGCCATTGACACGGAACCAAGCTGGTCACCGGATGGAAAATCGATCGTCTTTACCAGTGATCGAAGTGGCGGTCCTCAGATCTACTGGATGGGGCCAGATGGTGAGCGTCAGGAGCGCCTGACCTTTGATGGCAAATACAACGCCCGTGCACGCTTCAGTGGTGAGCGCTCCCAGATTATTTATGTACACCAGCAAAATGGCCAGTTTAATATTGCTTCGCTGAATATCGGTACCGGGGAGCAGAAAATCCTGACACAAACCCCCCTTGATGAATCCCCCAGCATGGCACCCAACGGCCGGATGCTGATCTATGCGACTCGCCGCGGAAAGAATGGCGTGCTTGCTGTGGTATCGCTCGATGGCAGGGCGAAGTACTTTTTGCCATCAAGTCAGGGTGACGTGAGAGAGCCTTCATGGTCCCCTTACACCTATTAGTACCGTTTCTCTCACGAGAAGCGGATTTGGTTGGATGTTCTATAAAGGAAACTGCAATGAAAAAAAACGTAATGATGAAGACCTCTCTTGCCCTCCTGGTTTCTGTGTCTTTGCTGTCCGGTTGCGGCTCAAAAGCCACTAAAACCGATATGGAAGATCCATCAAGCAGCGCCTATGGTGCTAACAGTTCCGGGGCATTAAGTGCGGAGGAGTTGGCGGCACAGCAGGCTGAGGCGATGCGCCGGGCTGAAGCAGAGCGCCTCGCTCGCATGGCAGATACCAAAGTCAAAGAGCAGTCTGCATTGCGCGAAATTCGAACTTTCTACTTTGATTTTGATAAATACGAAATCAAATCAGAGGCTACACTTGCGCTGTCGGCACATGCGGCCTATATTGCGGCCAATCCCGGGGTGAAAGTGGTTGTTGAGGGCCATGCTGACGAACGTGGAACCAAGGATTATAACCTGGCTCTGGGCGAGAAGCGTGCGAACGCGGTTGAGCGTTTTCTCATTATCAACGGTGCCTCACGCGCTCAGTTGGAGTCTGTGAGTTATGGTGAAGAGCGTCCTGCGGTCATGGGGCATGAGGAATCATCCTGGGCGAAGAATCGTCGAGCAGTCATAGTGTATCAATAAGACATGAATAAGAGTGTTTTGTTTGTCGTGCTGGCGCTGCACGCGGGTGTTGCTTTGTGCGAATCCTTGTCGGGTTCGCAGCCTTCTGCGGCGCGCGCGTCCGGGCTAAGTCCCAATGCCGAGCTGCTTTTGCTCATAGAGCAGCTGCAGCGTGAAGTGCAGAATCTGCGGGGTATGGTTGAAGAGCAGTCGCATGAGCTCAGACTATTAAAGGAGCAGGGCCGCGACAGATACCGGGATCTGGACGGCCGGCTGCTGGAGTTGGCCAAGCAGCGTAATGCAGCGACCGTTGCGCCGCCGATAACATCAGATTCGGGTGTCCAGACTCCAGCGGTGAAGTCTGCGGCCGATAGTTCTGCGCCAGTGATTCCGGTGGCAAAAGCACCCGCCTCCTCCACGTCAGAAGATGCTCAGGCGGAGTACAATCGAGCGTATGCGTTGATAGGCGCCAAAGACTATGCGGGGGCTGTTACCGCCTTCACGGCGTTTATTGAGCGCTTTCCTGGAGCTGAGCTGAGCGGAAACGCTTATTACTGGCTGGGGGAGATTTTTCTGGTGCAGGATCAGCCCGAAAAGGCGAAGCAGGCATTTCTCGTGGTGGCACGACAGTTCGCAGAGCACAGAAAGGTGCCGGATGCACTTTACAAGTTGGGTATGACGAGCCTGCGTCTGGAGGACAAGGCTCAGGCAGAGCAGTATCTGAAAGAGGTGGTAACACGCTTTCCGGTGACTTCCTCTGCGAAACTCGCGCAGGAGCAGCTGGCAAAGCTACGATAGCGGCCTTTTGATTCTGTCTTGGGTTGAATGGGGTGCGAGGCAGAAAATTGGGGTTGTCATTTAGCATAAAATCCGTATCATATGCGCCTCGTTTGGGTCGTTAGCTCAGTCGGTAGAGCAGTTGGCTTTTAACCAATTGGTCGTAGGTTCGAATCCTACACGACCCACCAATCGCTTAGTATTTTAGAGAATTTTTGTCAGTCAGGTTTTATGGGTCGTTAGCTCAGTCGGTAGAGCAGTTGGCTTTTAACCAATTGGTCGTAGGTTCGAATCCTACACGACCCACCACTGTATCTTGCGGGAGCCTCATGGCTCCCGTTTTCGTTTGTGACACCGTTTGATCAAAATGGCCGTGTCTTGGCATAGTACGGTGAGTGAAAATAAGTTTGTGATTGGAAAGAGCCTTTGTATGGGGGATTCGCCTGAGTCGCGGGGGGAGGGTAATATGAGCAAATTTGATGACCGTATACGAGTGCAAGAGCATTTGGCCCATGAGCACGAGGCACCTCAACTGCAAGCTGATCAACAAGATTTTTACCTGCGTAAGATAAAGGCCCTGCTGAAGCAGAAAGATGCTGTTTTGGTTGCACACTACTACACCGACCCATTGATCCAGGCTCTCGCAGAAGAAACAGGCGGTTGCGTAGCGGATTCACTCGAGATGGCACGCTTTGGCAACCGGCATCCGGCATCCACCCTGGTTGTTGCCGGAGTGCGTTTTATGGGAGAAACGGCAAAAATCCTTAACCCGGAAAAGCGGGTACTAATGCCAACGCTGGAGGCGACCTGTAGTCTGGATCTGGGATGCCCCGAAGCGGAGTTTGCGGCTTTTTGTGACGCTTATCCTGACCGTACCGTGGTTGTTTACGCCAATACCTCAGCGGCGGTCAAGGCTCGGGCAGATTGGGTCGTAACTTCCAGTATTGCCCTTAAGGTGGTTGCTCATCTTGATCAGCAAAACAAAAAGCTGGTCTGGGCGCCTGATCGGTTTTTGGGTGGTTATGTGCAAAAGATGACCGGTGCCGACATGCTTATTTGGCAAGGTGCCTGTATCGTCCACGAAGAATTCAAGGCCAAGGGGGTGATGGATTTGAAACTCTTGTACCCGGACGCAGCCGTCCTGGTGCACCCGGAATCACCAGAATCTGTTGTGGAGTTGGCGGATGTGACAGGCTCAACCTCTGCGCTGATCGCCGCCGCCAGAGACCTTCCCAACACCCGCTTTATCGTGGCAACAGATAGCAGTATTTTCTACAAAATGCAGCAGGCGGCACCCGGCAAGATTCTTATCGAGGCACCCACGGCAGGCTCAGGTGCAACCTGTCGCAGTTGTGCGCATTGTCCCTGGATGGCCATGAACGGCCTGGAAAACCTTGCTGGGTGTCTTGAGGCTGGCACAGGCGAAGTGTTAGTGGATGAGGCGGTTCGAGTGCGTGCACTTGTGCCCCTGCGGCGCATGCTCGATTTCTCTGCGACATTGTCGAGATAACCGTTTTGACGATGAAGCACAAGTGGTGACAGTGGTAATGTCTGATTACTGAAAGCGCAGTTTTTTTAGTGCAAACAGATCGTTCATGCGCTTTTGGATAATCGCGGTTTGTACTTCGCTTTTGCTTTTTCGTTGAGCCTGCTGGAGATGTATGAGCGCCTTATCTATGTCTCCAATCAACAGATGATATTCTGCAAGTGATTGATGGCTGCGAACGGCCTCATTAAGTTTACCGTAGACCTCGGCGTGTCGTTGCCAGATAGCCGGGTTGGATGCTTGCGAGTAGGTGAGTTGTTGCAGGTGCTGTGCCGCGTCCCTGAATTGCTCCTGTTTCATATATAGTTCGGAAAGAATCCACAGCAATGGATAGTTGTTCGGATTAAGGGTCAATTGCTGTTCCAGGTAGGCAATCGCTTCCTGCGTTTTCCCCTCGGCATACAAGGCCTGACCCATGCTGACGTGAAACGTTATACGTGTCGGATAATCCCTGGTAAGAGTCTGCAGCAGGTGAGAGCCTTCCTTGATCATGTTGTTTTGCAAGTAGGCAAGTGCCAGGCCGTATCGTTCTGCAGCATTGTTTGTTGTGGATCTTTGGGTAAGAGCATTGGTAAAGAAGTCGATAGCACTGGGATCATTACGCTTGGTGTGAGCGAGAATCCGGGTCCGTATCAGGTGATACTCCAGATCATCCTCGTAACCTTTGGCAGGAAATTGTTCTGCTCTGTTGCGAGAATCAGCAATTCGTGACTCTGTCACCGGGTGCGTAAGAAGGTATTCTGGGGGTTGGTCGCCCTGAAACTGGGTCAGTTTCAGCATTTCGCCAAACATTGAAGGCATGGCGCGCGGATTCATCCCGGCAAGATACAAGGTCTGGATTCCGATGCGATCTGCTTCCTGTTCGTTTTGTCGCGAATAGCTAAGCTGGGACTGAATGCTGGCGGCTTGCGTGGCGGCATAAACGGCGAGGCCTTTGTCTCCCCCTGCCGTTGCGCTGACCACGATGCTTGCTAAAATGGCGGCCAGCTGCAATGGCAATTCCTGACGACTTTGCTCTATGCGACGGGCAAAGTGTCGTTGACTCAGGTGGGCAAGTTCGTGCGCCAGTACCGATGCAAACTCCTGCTCATTAGTGGCGTGCACAAACAAGCCGGTATTGATGCCGATGATTCCTCCGGGAACAGCGAAGGCATTCAGGTCGGGATTATCAATGATGACGAGTTCAAGTCGCTTTATTGAAAGCTCCGAGTTGGCCGCCAGGCGATAAACCAGCGAAACGAAGTAGTCCTCAACCAGAGGATCGTGGAATGTTTGTACTTTGCCTCTGAGTGCGCGCAGCCATGCTTGACCCAAGGCGCGTTCCTGCTGCAGTGAAACTAGCCCGGATGATGAGTCGCCCAGTGTGGGTAGTGGTCGGTCTATCGGTGATTCATGTTGAGTTGCCGCGCAGACAGTGTGCAGCAGGCTGTTGATAATAAGCAGCACGACCAGAAAAAACCGGTTCAATCCGGACCGACTTGTGCGGTGCCAAAATGAGTGCGGGCTGTTCAACGAACTGCATCCTCTGTTTTTTGACGGCTGATTTAAACGCCCCTGGCGCCTGTTTCGCACTAAAATAGCAGAATGCGTTGCGACTGCGCACAGCTAAATGAAACTTAATTTGGTAACGATGCAGAGTGTTGGCGCAACAAGAGCTTGGCAGATATAGTTGGCCCATGTTACCGAGACCCGCAGCCCGCGTCAGGTAAAGCTCGCATTCAACCGAGTACGCATGTGAAGTGACATCATGACAGAAATCTCACATAACCCGGACGATAGGTTGCAGGCTGATTGCATGCTGGATGTTTCCGGCTTGGCATGCCCCATGCCGCTGCTTAAGGCAAAACAACGACTCAATGGCATGGAGGTGGGGCAAACTTTGTGCGTTATTGCAACGGACGCGGGATCACAGAGGGATTTTGTCAGTTATACCAGACTTTCCTCGCATGAACTTCTCCAGACGAGAATCGATGGTGATCGTTTTATGTATTTGATCAGAAAAGGTGGCTGAAGGTTTTATGCTTTCTATTGTAAGGAGTTGGGTCGACAAGTATTTTTCTGATGAGGAAGCACTTGTCTTGCTATTGCTGCTGAGCTTTGGGTTGGCAGCTATTGTGTATCTTGGACAGGTTCTGGCGCCGGTTATTGGAAGTGCCATTATTGCATTCATCTTGCAGGGCATGGTGACCAGGTTGATCGGTTTTCGGGTGCCAAAGCAGGTGGCGATTCTGTCTGTGTTTATGTTGTTTCTCGGGTTCATGGTGGCTTTTTTGTTCGGGCTGGTGCCCTTGTTGTGGAAGCAGATGACGTCGCTGGTGCGCGAACTGCCTCGAATGTTTACGGACCTTCAAGCCTACATAAAGCTCTTGCCGGAGCAATACCCTGCCTTTGTAAGTGATGATGTTGTAAATACGCTCTACCAGCAGGCTACGGGGGAGGCGGCAAAATTCGGTCAAGTGATTCTTTCGTATTCGCTCGAAAGTTTTCCAATACTGGTTGCGATTCTGATTTACCTCGTTTTAGTGCCCATTTTGGTGTTTTTCTTTCTCAAAGATAAGGATGTGATTCTGGATGCTCTGGCCAATATGTTGCCAAACCGGCGTGGCGTGATGACTCGCGTGTGGCATGAAATGAACATGCAGTTCGCGAATTACATTCGGGGAAAAGTGGTAGAGATCTTTGTGGTAGGAGGGGCAACTTATATTGCGTTTATTTTGCTGGGGCTCAATTACGCTGCGTTGTTGGCGATACTTGTGGGATTGTCGGTGGTGATTCCGTATATAGGTGCGACACTGGTCACGATTCCCGTCGTGATGATCGGGCTTTTTCAGTGGGGTTGGGGCTCGGAGTTCATCTCCATGATAGTGATTTATGGTGTCATACAGGCAATCGATGGCAACATCCTGGTGCCGCTGCTGTTTTCAGAAGTTGTTAATCTGCACCCTGTCATGATTATTGTGGCAGTACTGGTATTCGGTGGAATATGGGGTGTGTGGGGGGTGTTTTTTGCCATTCCGCTTGCGACCATGCTCAAGGCAATTTTGAGTTCATGGCCGACAGCGGGAAAAAACGCCTCTGTCGAGGCGGATAGGGCTTGATATCGATGCAATACAGTCATGCCTTGCTGATCGTGCACTCCAAATTTACGTGATTCGGCTAAAGCAGGATGACTGCGGCAATAATGCTCAGTGTTACGACAAATCCTACACCAACCAGAATGGCTATGGGTGGTTTGCGGTTGGAAGAGGATTTTGCTGCCGTCGATTCTGTCGACGAGGCCGATTTTTCGTGAGCTGCTGCGGGCTTCTTGGATTTTGTCGCTGAGCCAGAAGCATCCTGAACTTTGCTTGCCATGTTGTTTTGGTTGGCTGATGCCGGAGCTTTCGCATTGCTCATGCGAATTACTGTTTTGTTGGCATCGCTTTCGGGGCCAATCACCTCAAAGGTGACGACATCTAGTTTTA
>JBFHRO010000035.1:0-19581 GCA_041591635.1 Oleiphilaceae bacterium
ACTACCGGGTACTCGGCACAGAATTCACCGTCGAGGCATATAAAGCCGTCGTTGTCGAGGTCGGTACCGGCCACCAGATAGTACTCTCCTGCCGTAACCTCGCTGATTTGCCATTCATAGCGGCCATTGGCAGGCAACACCGGCAGTTCGTAGCGGGTTTCATAGTCGCCATCGGCAGTCTTGGTCACCAGCAGCACGTAATGGCGCCCGGCATTGTCCAGCGCGCTGGCACTGACCACCTGCAGCGCCACCTGCACCGTCAAGGGCTCACCCACCACCGGCGTGGCGGTAATGGTCGCGGCGTACAGGCCCACAGCGAGCCCCGTGCGATCAACCCGCACCCGGTAAGTGCCCAGAGCGTTGGCGTCAACGGCGGTGGCCACCACCGAGAGCCAGGGCTCGCTGGCCGTGACCTGGGCCAGCACCAGGTCACCGGTGCCGCCGTTACTGAGCACCAGATCCTTTTGCACATCATCGGCATCGAAACTCAGGGATTTGGTAGAGGCCACGAGCAAGGCACTGATCTCGCGACTGGCCGCCGCCCGCACCGCCTTGAAGGCATTGATCAGCCCCTGGCCAAAAAAGCGGTCGGTGCCTGTGGCACCTATGTCCGTCGTCAGTTGCCCCTGGGCCAGCAAAGTGTCGATCTGGGACGGCGTCAGGTTGGGATTCACGCCCAGCATCAGCCCCAGCACCCCGGCCACATGCGGTGCCGCCATGGAAGTGCCCTGCAGACGCACGTAATTCGCCGGCTCACGCCCGGCACTGAGAATGCCGTCGGCAAAGCCGTCGGTGTCGATATCCTGCACCATATTGCCCCCGGGGGCGGCAACGTCGATCCAGTTATCGGCCAGCGTGGCAGCAAAATTCGAATAGGGGGCGCGGGTTTTATCCTGGCCCACGGAACTCACCGCAATCACACCCGGGCAGGCGGCAGGAAACTGCTTCACCGAACTGTTCTCGTTACCGGCGGCGGCCACCACCGACACGCCCCGGGCACGGGCGAAAGCGATGGCCGATTCCAGCTCGCCACAGGCACCGTCACTGCCCAGACTCAGGTTGATCACCCGCGCGGTGTGAGGCAGGCTGATGCTGGCGCCGGTGTCGGGGTTCAGGGTGGTGCCACTGGCCGCCAGACGGATCGCGGCGGCAATATCAAAATCGTTGCCGCTGCCATCATTGCCCAGTACCCGCAGGGGAATCACTTTCAGCCAGCGTTGGGCGTTTTTGTCGGGCACGCCTCCTACGCTGGCACCCCCTTTGCCGTTATCACTCAAGGCGCCAATGACGCCGGCCACATGGGTGCCATGAAAAATCAGACTGCTGCCTGCGCCTTCGCCCGGATCGGTGGGGTCGGTATCTTTGCCGATAAAGTCGTAGCCCGCCAGCAACGCGCCCTGCAGGTCTTCGTGTCCACCCCGAATCCCGGTATCAAGTACCGCCACGTTTGTCGGGGTCATGGCCAGCGAACGCACATCGTCCCAGGCATTTTCCAGCGCAATCAAGGGCAGGTGCCACTGCCTGGCATACAAAGGATCATTGGGTACATGCATGGCGTGGCGAATGTAGTTCAGGTGAACCCGCTCGACACCGGGCTGGGTACGCAACCAGTCCACTGCCAGTTGCGTGCGGGTACGCAACCGGGCATGGGCCTCCTGCGGGTCGGATTGCTGCTGCGCCTGTTCCTGGCGGGCGCGCCACGCCTTGGTCGCGGGCTCGGCATCGGGTAAGGACAGCGCACTGACATCCATCAGCAGGTGCCTTTCGTGATGCTGACGCACGGGCGCCATGCCCGCCGCACGCAGGTTCGAGAGGGTCAGGGCCGCCCGGGCGCGGCGGGAGCTGGCCTGTGCACCGGAGTTCTGGGCATCCTGTGCCGCCAGCGAGGCATCCTCGAATTCCACAATCACTTCCCCCGGCACGAACTCGGCTTGCCGCTGCGCCGAGGAACTTTCCGACAAACCCACCACCAGCTGATACAGCGTCTTGCTGCCCTGCGCCCGCACCCGCACGTAGTAGCTGCCCGCGGCGGGTGCGGTGAGGGTTTTGATGCGGCTGTCGCCGGTCTGCTCGCTCCCCACCTGGACGCCGTCAAGATCAAACAGCGCCAGCGCCGCCGGCGTATAAAAGCCCAGACCATCACCCAGAGAATCCTGATGATAAAGGCGCACCACCTGCCCCTGAATCAGGGTCACCAGATACAGATCGACCGTATCAGTCGTGTAGCGGTAGGTTTGCGTCTCGGTGATGCGGGCGATACCGCTGGAAAGACTCACGTAACCGGCGACAAAGGCCGGATTGGGAATGGGCTGGGCTTCGCCAAAGGAGTTGTTCGACAGCCGGTGCGCGGTATCGGAATTGTCTGAATCCATTACCGAGCCAGCGGGAATGCTGATACTGCCGCTCAGGCTGTGCGTGGCTGCAGGTGCCTCAGAGCCACTGCCACTACTATTGCCCCCCCCGCCACCCGAACCACCGCAGGCACTGAGAAGAACGCAGAGCAAAAGGACTGGCCAGCACCATCCGGGCAATCGGGCCAGGCCCGAGGAAGTAGAAGTCATGTATCGCACCCTTTTTTTAGCCTGTTCGTGCAGGCCAATTCGTCACCCAAAGTTTAAAAAGCCCGTTTCAGCTTCTATGCTTGTACGATAAGTCGGTCAAGACATCCTTGCCCGGGCCCTTACGTGACTGTGCATTGAACCCGCATCGAGAAATTATGTCTTACGATCTCAAAAGCCTGCGCTTGCCCCGCCTCTTTGGCATTCCCTTACGGTCGGTTGTGAACCTGCTCGAGAACGACTACTCACGGCGGTTTTTGCAGCACTCCCTCAACAAGGAGGCCGGGCTGGACCTGCTGCGCAGCTCGATCATAGATGCGCCGCCCTCGCCCATTCCCAAGTATGGCACCGAATATCCCTGTGATCCGCACTGGAGTCTGCCGGATTTGACCAGTTTTGCACAACCCGACCCAAGTCACACGCCCAATCCTTTCACCTCTGTGTCAGATATTGCCCGGGCCTATCGCGAAGGCAAGGTCACGCCCAACGAGATTGCCGAAAAAGTGATTTTTGCGATTGCCCGCTCCAACGAGGGCGAAAAGCCCCTGCGCGCGGTCATCAACAGCAATGAACAGGATATCCGCCGCCAGGCAGCGCAGGCGACCGAACGGCTCTGGGCCGGCAAGGCGCTAAGCTGGCTCGATGGCGTGCCCGTGCTGATCAAGGACGAACTCGATTGTGTACCCTACGCCACCAGCGTCGGCACCCGGATCTATGGCCAGGATCATTCTGCCGCCACCGATGCCACTGTCGTGGCCCGGCTGCGTGCGGCCGGCGCCATGCTCATAGGCAAAGCCCACATGCACGAAATCGGCATGGGGGTGACCGGCGCCAACCCCCACTTTGGCGTCTGCCGCAACCCCTATCACCTGGATCACCACACCGGCGGCTCCTCCAGCGGTTCGGCGGCGGCGGTGGCGGCGGGCCTGTGTCCGCTGGCCATCGGCACCGACGGTGGCGGCTCGATCCGGATTCCCGCCTCCCTGTGTGGCCTGGTGGGGCTCAAGCCCACCTGGAGCCGGATCAGTGAATTCGGTGCCGCGCCCCTGTGCTGGAGTCTTGCCCACATTGGCCCCATCGCAACCTGCATTGATGACGTTGCCCTGCTCTACCAGCTCATTGCCGGGCCCGATCCGCTTGATAGCAGCTCGCTTATCCAGCCCCCCGTGCACATCAAGGATTACCGTAAAGGCAACCTCAAGGGCCTGCGGGTAGGAATCTACACACCTTGGTTTGAACATGCCGGACAGGAAATTGTCGAACAATGCTACGGCGCCCTGCGCCAGCTCGAACAGGCCGGTGCCGTACGTGAAGAAATCCACCTTGAACACATGGATCTGCAACGCATTGCCCACGGGGTGACCATCAGCAGTGAAATGCTGACCGCCGTTGATAGCGAATACCAGAAAGACAAGAGCCGTTTCGGGCTCGATGTGCGCCTGACTCTGGCCATGGCCGCCACCTTCAACGCCCGCGACTACGTCAAGGCCCAGCAGGTGCGCACCCTGGCCATCACCAGCTTCATGCAGGCCCTTGAGCGCGTGGATATCATCATCACCCCCGCCACGGCCATCACCGCCCCCAAAATCAATGCCATGGCCCAGCCGGCAGGTGAATCCAATCTGGCGGTACTGACGGAACTGATGCGCTTTGCCACCGCCGCCAATCTCACCGGCTTGCCGGCATTGTCGGTACCCACCGGCTATGACAGTCACGGCTTGCCGGTGGGGGTGCAGCTCATGGGGCGCCCCTGGGCCGAACATACCTTGCTGCGGGCCGGCCGCGTGATCGAAGCCCATGTGCAAAAACAGCCACCAGCGCACAGCACTCACCTGCTGTAAGCCCTAAAATCCGCAGGCATCCTAGAGGGGCTTGATTCTTTGCGAGCCGTGGCGCTCGTATAACCCTGTTCTACCCGTTACTAGCCGGAAAACCATCATGAGAAAGCTGTCCCTGATGTCACCCGTTGCCATTGTGTTGTCGTGGCTTATCGCTCAGCCCGGTAGCGGTTGGGCGTCTGAATCACTGACACTGGCGATTTTTGACTACCCGCCGTTTCTGGCCGCGGATGACCCCGATCGTGGTATTGAACCGGCGCTGGTGCGCGCGGCCTTTGCGCAAGCAGGTGTGGAGGTCAACTACAAATTGTATCCCCCCGCCCGGGCCCTGGAGCTGGCACGGCAGGGAAAAGCCGATGGCACCCTGGGGTGGGTGCGATCCGAACCGCGTGAGCAAGCCTTTTATTACAGCGACGAACTGATAGAAGCCCCGCTGGTGTTTTTTCACCTGCAAAGCTACGCCTTCGACTGGTCAGGCTATGACGACCTGCAAGGCATCAAGGTAGGCACCGTGATCGACTACTACTACGGTGAGGCTTTTCACTCCGCGCTCGACAAGGGGCTGATCAACCTCGACACCCCCGAAACCCACGACGAACTCAATCTGAACAAGCTGGTGGGAGGACGCATTCACGTCACCCCGATCAATCTGCATGTGGGCTACTATCTCGCCCACAAACATCTTGATCCGCAGATCGCCCGGCAGATCACCCATCACCCGCACGTACTCAAAAACTCGGTGCATCACCTGTTGTTGCCCAAAGTGCTCCCGGGCAGCAGTTCCCGCTTGCAGCAGTTCAACGAAGGGTTAGAGAAAATCAAGATCAGCGGCGAGTACCAGCGCATCCTGCAGAATCACGGCATTCATTGAGAATGGCGACTGGCTGAACACCGGCTAGCCGCAAAGGCCTGGGCGAGCCGGTTTGCCTCCTTGCAAAACCAAATGACAGCCTTTACTGCGCCCTTGCCTGTAACAGCTGCAACACTGCCTGTGCCGCACGGGCGTGGGTGATCGCAGTGGGGTGGATTTCATCAAAGAACACAAAGGTCTCGAAATCGCACGACGGGTTCCAGCCACCCCCGGTCAAGCCGTAAACGCAGGCCTCTGTGGTGTTGGTGTAGCCGTATTCCTGCGCGTTATCGACCATTTCATCAAAGAACCCGAAGAGATCGAATTCCTGGATATCCACGCCGGTATCGTCTTCCACATCGGCCACGGCCTGACTCAGGCGGCCGTTGTAGCCGGCAGAGAGGGTACGGGTGATTTTTTCCAGATTTCTCGCCACGCGGCTGTCACGCTTGCTTGGGGCATCGGCCAGAACGGCTGCGGCGGCCAGATCGGTGTTGGGCGTAGCGCCAACGTCCGGCGCGTTGATCACCAGGATAGTGCGCGCGCCGGCCTGCACCAGGGTACGCAACTGCTGTTCAACCGATTTCACCGCCGCCTTGATGCGCTTGTTGGCGGCACGGCGTGGGCGCTCGCCGCCTTCTACCAGCAGGTCACGGGCGGCAAAAATATCGTTACCGCCAATCATCAGCACGTACAGGGCATCGTCGGGAGCCTGATTGCCATGCAACTGCAAAAAGGCATTGATCTGGGTCGGCAGGTTGGTATCGGGCGTGGC
This sequence comes from Oleiphilaceae bacterium, assembly GCA_041591635.1. Classification (GTDB taxonomy): domain Bacteria; phylum Pseudomonadota; class Gammaproteobacteria; order Pseudomonadales; family Oleiphilaceae; genus JACKOD01. The sequence goes on from JBFHRO010000035.1 coordinate 6,022, forward strand.
AGGATTGCCGTCGGCATCAATCGCTACTGCACCGGCAATGGCGAAGTTGTTGCCATACACACCGCCGGTGGCCGCTGGCGGCAGCAGATGATGCGAAGGGGTCAGCGACAGGCCGAGACTCGCGGCGAGTACTTCCATCGCCACCGGGCCATTTGAAAACCGCTCGGGAATCGCCGGGTTCTGGGTGACTGCCCGCAGGTTGCCCATATCGGAAAGGCTGTCGCCAAACACGTAGATTGCAGAATAATCGGCCTGCGCGAAGCCCGCGCAGGCACTGAGGGCAACGGTCGCTGCCAGTTTTTTCAGGTGTCTCATTGCTAACGTCCTTAAGTACCTTGTTGTCTTTGTTGTTATGAGGTAGCAGGAACCCGCCCGCAGAAAACAGAGTATTCTTATTATCGACTGCCACTTTCTTCTGATAATTGTGTCTGCTTCCTTGCCATCGAGGGGCTGCCCTGTCTGCCGGGTCGTCGCTTCCTGGTTTATTCCAGCGGCACCCAGTTTGCCTCGCTTTTCCCCTGGTTTCACTGCAAAAAAGGGCCGTTTTGGGGTCAAAACAGGTCAAAACAGGGCGACATTGTGATACCCATCACAGAGATCACATGCGTGGTAAAGACTACCCCATGGCCCGCTCGATGCGATCTATCAGTGCTTGCAGCCTTTGCCGTTGGTCTTCGGGCAGATCGCACTGGGCCATCACGAAGTTGGCAGTGCGGGCAACAAGGCGCCAGCGGGGGTTCTCCGGCAGGGTTTTGATGCTCAGGTATTTGTCCAGGGTGCGGGTTTTCACCGTGCTTCCATCCACATACACCCGCCAGCAACGGCTTTCTTCCGCCAGCTGAACCTTGCCTTTGCCACTGTGGCGTTCCCACAGGTGCAGCGCCTGGCGCATCAGCTCGACCATCGCCTCACGCAAGGCGACCACAGGTGAGGCGTCAGGCATCAACTCCCCGCCAGGCTCGGCATCCACAGAGGCACTGTTTTGGGCGGCATCAGCACCTTGCCCTGCCGCCAGCCATTGCCCGGCCAGGGTTTGCAGTGCTGCCTCAAGGGCGGTGATTTTCTGGCGACTTTCCCCCAGTTCACTGGCAAGCCCCTGAATGACGCCCAGCGGGCTGTGTGAGGCCAGCCGGTTTTTTTCTGCTTCCAGTACCAGCACCAAAAAGGCTTTCTCACCCACCTCCAGCCGATGCGCCTGTGCCATGCAGGTGGCATCGGGGATTTCTGCCAGTTTCAGCGTCACCCGCGAAGGCGCCTCGGCTACGCGTGCCAGTTGCATGCGTAATTGCACCAGCGTCTCGGGGGTAAAAATCACCTCCTCAGCGTCGTCCTCCGCCTCGGTATCGAGCCTCAGTGCCTCGGCGGCTTTGGCATTGGCATAGCGCAGCGCCAGGGTATCGTCGAGCAACACCAGCCCGGTATCGGCCAGATCCAGCAGTTTTTGCAGCCGCGCCTGATGCGCCCGCAAGTCTTGCTCGGCCTTAACACGCTGGCTGATTTCGCGCTGCAGCTGGCGGTTTTCCTCGCCCTTGCGCCAGCTGTCACGCACCCGTAACTGGCTGTTGACCCGTGCCACCAGCTCCGCCACCTGATAGGGTTTGGTCAGGTAGTCATTGGCGCCACACTGCAGTGCCGTGACTATATCTTCCTGCTGATGCCGGGCGGTGAGCATCAGTACCGGCAGCACCGCCTGGCTGAAGCGCTCGCGGATGCGAATGCAGGTTTCAAAGCCGTTCATTCCCGGCATCATCAAATCAAGCAAAATGGCATCGGGCTGATCATGCTGCAACTGCTCCAGCACACTGGCACCGCCGGCAAAGGCCTCGGTCTGATAGCCGGCTTGCTGCAACTGGGTCTTGAGCAACTGGCGGTTGATCTCTTCGTCGTCGACGATAAAAATCCGGTAGGGCGACGCCGCCACCGCCGGTGGTTCATCGACCCGACGCGAACGGGCATTGAATTCCAGCGTCGCCGGTGGTGCACTCACAGGCTCGGGCGTCTGTATCTCTGGCACTGCGGTGCGGGCATAGGCCAGGCGAAACCGGATGTGGGTTCCCAGATTTTCCTGGCTCTCAATATCCAGCGTGCTGCCGTGCTGCTCCACGAGCTGGCGCGTAATCGCCAGGCCCAGGCCGCCGGTGCCGTAGTTTTCACTCTGGCGAAACTGCTTGAAGGGCTGCAGCAACCAGTGCTGCTCCGAGGCCGGAATTCCGACCCCCGTGTCTATGACTTCCACCTGCACCTGCTGACCTGTGTCAGTGATCTTCACCAGCACAAAGCCGGCCTCAGTGAACTTGAGGGCGTTGCCGACCAGATTGAACAAAATCTGCTGCAAGCGATTGGCGTCGGCTTTTACCCAGGGCACGCCCGGGTCGATTTCGGCCGACAGCACCACATCTTTGCCTGCCAGCAGGGGCTCAAGGCTGGCCATCACATGGGTGACCAGCACCCGCAAATCAACGCGCGACAGCTGCAATGTGAGGCTGCCGTGCTTGATGGCGGAATAATCCAGAATATCGTTGACTAGGTTGCCCAGGCGCTGACTGCTGGCGGCAATCAGCTCGACATTCTGCCGCTGGGTTTCGCTCAGGCGCGAGCGCCCCCCGGCCAGAATCGAATCGGCCAGGCCCTTGATGGCATGCAGGGGGGTACGCAATTCATGGGAGGTCACGGCCAGGAATTCGTCTTTGTAGGCATCGAGGGATTCCAGTTCTTTATTGCGCTGGCGCAACTCCCGCGACATGGCCTCCACCAGATTGAGGCTGTGGACATAACGCCGATTGAGCACAAAGGCCAGCGTCAGAATGAAGCCCATGATGCCCCAGTGCGCCGAAGGCCGTACCTGCAGCAGAAAATGGGTGGCCAGCATATCCACTCCGATGGTCACCGCCAGCACGACAAAACTCAGGCCAAAGAGCACGCTGCCGGCTTCACGCCGGGCGGCCACCCGGGCAAAGGTTACCAGCACAAACGCCAGCACCAGCACTATCAGCAACTGAAACAGGGTGCTGAAGTGCGCAAACCCCGCCACCGGCAGAATCAGCGTCAGCAGACAGGCCAGCGCTGTGATCGTCCATACCGGCTTACTCGGCCAGCGGCGGGTGTACGCGGGATAAAGTGACTGGTAAAAGCTGCCAAAGAGCGGCACCGACAGAAAAAACAGCCAGTGCTCCAGGCGTTGCAGGTTGGCCCAGGAAAGCAGGTCGAACTGGTACAGGATGCGCTCGCCTACCAGCAAGGTGCGCCCCGCTACCACCAGGCAAAACAGGCCGAAATAGAGTGCGGCCCGCTCGCGCCGGCGCATGAGATAAATCGACAGCAGGTAGATGCCAATGGTGCTCAACACCCCCACCATGTAGATGTCGCGCAGCAAGGGCTGCTCTCGCAACGCGACCAGCCCCGACTCATCGGCCAACCGGAAACTGTGCCAAACCCCTCCTTCCTTGTAGTGAAAGTTGGATACCTGCAGCAACAAGACATAGCGGCCATTTTGTGGATGCAGGTTGACCAGTTTGGGGCCAAAGGCCGGAACTTCCTCGTCCTTTGACCGGCCCACGACCCCGTTGGCTGCCACCTCTTGCCCGTTTACCCACAGTCGGTAGGCGCTGGGCATATCGGGCAAGGCGAGATACCAGTGGCGCGCATCCGTCGGCAATCGCAGCTCCAGCGCGAAGCTGGCATAGCCCTGCACCGGCGCATGGTGGGGGGCGTGGTTCCACAACCCCGGCATCGCAAACCAGTGCGCCGGTGCCGCCCCAGAGTCACCGGCGAGGGATTCGGACAAAGGACTTTCGCCCGGGCTTTCAAGTTCGCCGGGGGACTTGAGTTCACCCGGATTCTTGAGTTCACCCGGATACTTAAGTTCGCCCGGATACTTAAGTTCGCCCGGATAGTAGCGCCACAGGCCGTCGAGCTTGCGGGTTTCGCCCTTCGCCCAGGGCGCAGTCAAATCCAGCACGCCCGGCTCGGCCCAGGCCAGTGACGCCCCCAAGGCCCAAAGAATCCAAACGAACCATCGCACCCCGATTGCATACTGCATGACTACATCTTCTTGTTTTGTTTTGTGTTGTTTTGTATGGCTTGGTGTTGCGCCGGTCGATGTTCCGGCTATCGGGCTTTTATAGCCATCAAGAGTGCCTGCTCGGCCAGTGCCTCCAGGCTGATACTGCCCTCGGGACGGTACCAGGTGGTGGTCCAGCTCAAGGCGCCGGTAAGAAAGCGGCGCAGAATAAAGGTATCGCCCTGCACCAGCCCTTCCTGCCGGGCCTGATTCAGGGCCTGCATCCAGATGGCTTCGTAGGCATCGCGCAATTTCAGAATATGGGCCTGGCTCTCCTCGCTCAGGCTGCGCCATTCGTACACCAGCACCGACATGGCCTCCCCCGTCAGCCCCAGTATCGATTCCAGTTCGCAGCGAATCAGCGCCAGCACCCTGGTGCGGGAATCGGCAGCGGCGTTCACCTGCGCCTCCATGCGTGCCGTGTTGTAGAGAATCGCCTCTTCCATCACCGCGCGCAAAATCTCTTCCTTGGTACGAAAATGGTGAAAAATGCTGCCCGATTGAATTCCCACCTCCCGTGCCAGATCGCGAACTGTGGTGCGCTCGAAGCCCTTGACCCGAAACAGGTGCGCGGCCTTGGCCAGGAGGCGCCCGCGCGCGCTGTCACAGTCAGTAATGTAGCTTTGGCGAACCAGGGTGGGGGTGGTCATGAGTGCAGGTTTCCTCGTCAGTTGGCCGGTCATTTTCGGACTATTCTAATGTTATTCCCGCAAGCCAGATAGCCAAAAGCGGGAATTCCGTCCCACCTTGGCCCGGCGGCTTCGTTAACGGGTCGTCCGCCAGGGGCTTGAGTGTAATTTTATTTGTGCTACTTTACAAACCAAGCGCTTGCTTGGTACTGTTGCACCACGCCAGCCTACCCCCTGTTTCAGGCACCTATGCCAAGGAGACTCTCATGCCCGCTACCGCCGCCTCACCTGCCCCCCACCGGGTGCGAATCGGTTGTGCCGCCGCCTTCTGGGGCGATACTGAAACCGCCGCTGCACAACTTGTCACCCTGGGACAGATCCAGTATCTGGTGTTCGACTATCTGGCCGAGATCACCATGTCGATCATGGCCGGGCAAAAACTCAAGGATCCCGGTGCCGGTTATGCCACCGACTTCGTTACCAGTGTCATGGCGCCTTTGCTCAGCGATATCAAAGCCAAAGGCATCCGGGTGCTGAGCAATGCCGGCGGCGTCAATCCCCTGGCCTGTCGTGACGCCTTGCTGGCGGTGGCGCAAAAAGCCGGTGTCGCGCTTCGCGTTGCCGTGGTACAGGGCGACGACATTCTGCCCCGGCTCAAAGAGTGGCGCCGTGCCGGTCTCACCGAACTCGATACCGGCGCCCCGCTGCCGCCGATGCTGGTCAGCATGAATGCCTATCTGGGCGCACCGGCGCTGGTCGAAGCCCTCAAGACCGATGCCGACATTATTATTACCGGGCGCATTGCCGACAGCGCCCTGGTGCTGGCGCCCCTGGTGCACGAATTCGGCTGGGACTGGAGCGACTTCGACCGGCTCGCCCAGGGCAGCCTCGCCGGGCACATCATCGAATGCGGTGCCCAGTGCACCGGCGGCAACTTCACCGACTGGGAACAGGTTGCCGCCGGCTTTGATCACATGGGCTTTCCCATTGTCGAGGTGAGCGCCGATGGCAGCTTTATCGTCACCAAACCCTCGGGCACCGGCGGTTTGGTAAGCCCGGCCACGGTGGCCGAACAGCTGGTGTACGAAATCGGCGACCCCCGTGCCTACCTGCTGCCCGATGTGGTCTGCGACTTTACCCAGGTAAAACTCGAAACGGTGGGCGAGCACCAGGTGCGGGTCACCGGCGCCAAGGGCCACCCCCCTACCGGCGACTACAAGGTCAGCGCCACCTGGCCCGACGGTTTCAAGTGCACCGTGACCTTTTTACTCGCCGGCCTGCAAGCCAGGGCCAAGGCACAGGCGGTGGCCGAAGCCATCATCCGCAAAACCTCGCGCCTGTTCGTGGAGCGGGGAATGCCCGCCTACAGCGAAGTCAGTATCGAATTGCTCGGCAGCGAAGCCACCTATGCCAGCCCCGCCCCCCACGCCGGGCAACGCGAGCTGGTGGTCAAGATTGCCGTCGCCCATCCCGACAAGCGCGCCCTGGTGCTCTTCTCCCGCGAGATCGCCCAGGCGGCCACCGGCATGGCGCCGGGGATCACCGGCATTGTGGGCGGGCGCCCCACGGTGTGGCCCAAAATTCGCCTGTTTTCATGCCTGGTGCCCAAGGCAGAGGTGCCGGCCCGGGTTTTGTACCAGGACGACACCCGCGAGGTTCCCCTGGCAGCAGTGGATCATTTCAGTGCCGACCTCATTCTGCCCCAGGTGCAACCGCCCTTGCCGTCCCTTGCCGCCACCATTGAGGTGCCCCTGATCCGGCTGGCCTGGGCCCGCAGCGGCGACAAGGGTAACCACAGCAATATTGGCGTGATCGCCCGTTGCCCCGAGTATTTGCCTTACCTTCGCGCGGCCCTCACACCCAAAGCGGTGGCGCAGGCGATGTGCCACGTTCTGGATGCCGAAACCGGCCAGGTAGAACGCTGGGAACTGCCCGGCATTCACGCCTTGAACTTTTTGCTGCGTAACAGCCTCGGCGGTGGCGGCGTCGCCAGCCTGCGCATCGACCCCCAGGGTAAGGCCTTTGCCCAGCAGTTGCTGGAATTTCCCGTTGCCATACCCGCGGGCCTGCTGCCCGAACCGGCCGCACCACAAACGCCCCACGCTTTGCCGTAATCAGGAACTACTGCCATGAAACTCTATCAATCCATTTTCAAAGATCAGCTTTTTGCCGGCAAAACTATGCTGGTCACCGGCGGCGGTAGCGGCATCGGCCGCTGCACCGCCCATGAGTTGGCCGCGCTGGGGGCCAATCTGGTGCTTTTGGGGCGCAAGCCCGAAAAGCTTGAGGCGGTGCAGGGCGAACTGCGGGAAGAAGGGGGGCAAGCCGATATTCATGCCTGCGATATCCGCGACGAAGGCCGCGTCAAAGAGGTGGTCAAAGCCATCGTGGGTAAGCACGGGCCGATTCATGGCCTGGTCAATAACGCCGGCGGCCAGTTTCCCGGCCCGCTCAGCGGTATCAGCCAAAAAGGCTGGGAAGCGGTGGTGCAGACCAATCTGACCGGCGGCTTTCTGATGGCGCGCGAAGTGTATCTGCAAAGCATGAGCAAACACGGCGGCAGCATCGTCAACATAGTCGCCGATATGTGGGGCGGCATGCCCGGCATGGGGCATTCGGGCGCCGCACGGGCCGCCATGGTAAACCTGACCCAGACGGCGGCGGTGGAATGGGCCGCGGCCGGGGTGCGGGTGAATGCCGTGGCTCCGGGCTGGATTGCCTCCAGCGGCATGGACAACTACCCCGCCAGCATGCGCCCCATGATCCGCTCGCTGCAAGACGCCGTGCCCCTCAAGCGGCTGGGCACCGAATCCGAGGTAAGCGCGGCCATCTGTTTTCTTCTGAGTGACGGCGCCAACTTCATTAGTGGCAGCACCTTGCGCGTTGACGGCGCTGCCTCCCAGGGCGGGCGGATCTGGCCCCTGCCCAAGGCCAAAAACTCACAGCCCTGGAACGGCTTTCATCGTGCCACCCGCCCTAACGTGCTGGATGACACCGAGTAAGCCCCGGGTATGCCCCATTGACCCCTGACTAAAATCCGCCAAAGAGTCTGCCATGTCGATCCTCGAATCCCAGCTCAACCCTGCCAGCGCCAGCTTTCACGCCAATGCCCAGGCCATGCAACAGCATATTGATGACTTTCGTGCGGTTGAACGCAAGGTCATCGCCAAGGCTGAAGCCGCCCGCGACAAGTTTCATCACAAGGGCAAGCTGCTGCCCCGCGAGCGTCTGCACCTGTTACTCGACCGGGGCGAGCCGTTTCTCGAACTCTGCGCGCTGGCCGGCTACAAAATGCACGATGACAAAGACGGCTCCATGGCGGGCGGCGGCGTCATCGGCGGTATTGGCAAAGTCGCGGGCAAGCGTTGCATGGTGGTGGTCAGTAACAGCGCCATCAAAGGCGGCACCATTTCACCGGCGGGGCTGGATAAAACCCTGCGCCTGCAGGAAATCGCCCGGGAAAACAAGCTGCCCATTATCACCCTGGCCGAAAGCGGCGGTGCCAATCTTAACTATGCCACCGAGATCTTTGTTCAGGGCGCCCGCGCCTTTGCCATGCAGGCGCGGCTGTCGGCCATGGGGCTGCCGCAGATTACCGTCGTACACGGCAATGCCACGGCCGGCGGCGCCTATCAGCCGGGGCTGTCGGATTACGTGGTGGTGGTAAAAAACCAGAGCAAAATGTTTCTCGCCGGCCCGCCGCTGCTCAAGGCCGCCACCGGTGAAATCGCCACCGACGAGGCCCTGGGGGGCGCGGCCATGCACGCGCAACTGGCCGGCACCGCCGAGTTCTTTGCCCAGGACGATGCCGACGGCATTCGTCTGGCACGGGAGATCATGCAAACCCTGCCCTGGCCGAACATGGACACGCCCCGCGTCGCCGCCAGCGCCCCGCGCTATGGCCCCGACGAGCTGATCGGCGTGGTGCCGGCCAACGCCAAAGAACCCTACGATGTACGCGAAATCGTCGCCCGCATTGCCGACGACTCCCGTTTTCTCGATTTCAAGCCCGAATTCGACAGCCAAACGGTCTGCGGTTTTTTGCACATTGAAGGCCACGCCTGCGGCCTGATTGGCAACAACGGCCCCATTACGCCCAAAGGCGCCAGCAAAGCCGCCCAATTCATTCAACTGTGCGAACAGGCCAATATCGCCTTGCTGTTTTTTCATAACACCACCGGCTTTATGGTCGGCACCGATGCCGAACAAAACGGCATCATCAAGCATGGCTCCAAAATGATTCAGGCCGTGGCCAACGCCCAAGTGCCCAAGCTGACTCTGGTGGTAGGTGGCTCTTACGGTGCGGGCAATTACGCCATGTGTGGCCGCGGGCTGGATCCGCGCTTCATCTTTGCCTGGCCCAACAGCCGCACGGCAGTGATGGGCGGGGCCCAGGCGGGCAAGGTGCTGCGTATCGTGACCGAGGAGCAGCATGCCCGTCAGGGCAAGGTCGCCGATCCCAAAATGCTCGATGTGATCGAAAAGGCCACGGCCGAGAAACTCGATGCCGGCTCAACCGCCCTGTTCGGCACCGCACGCCTGTGGGATGACGGCCTGATCGATCCGCGGGATACCCGCGCGGTGCTGGCCTTTGTGCTGGATACCTGTGCCGAAGCCCAGGCGCGCACCCTGCGTCCAAACAGTTTTGGCGTTGCGCGCTTTTAGGCCGCGCCGGCACCCTGCATCACACAGCGGCACCACACAGGCGTTTTCACCACACAAGAACACACGAGAACACACAAGAACACACAAGAACACACAAGAAAAAGCATCGAACCACGAGGCCCAGTCATGATCTTTACCCAGGAACACAACGAAATCCGCCGTACCGTAAAAAACGTCGTCGAGAACGAAATCAACCCCTTTGTCGATGAGTGGGAGCAGGCCGGTACCTTCCCCATGCGAGAGCTGTTCAAAAAGCTCGGCGCGCTGGGCCTGCTGGGCATCAGCAAGCCAGAGACGTTCGGCGGCATGGGGCTCGATTACAGCTATAACCTGGTCGCTGCCGAAGAGTTCGGCGCTGCCCGCTGTGGCGGTGTGCCGCTGGCCATCGGGGTTCAGACCGACATGTGCACCCCGGCACTGGCGCGCTTTGGCAGCGATGCCCTGCGCGAGGAATTTCTGCGCCCGGCCCTGGCGGGCGATCTGATCGGCTGCATCGGTGTCAGTGAACCCGGCGCCGGCTCCGATGTGGCCGGGCTCAAAACCCAGGCCCGCAAAGATGGCGACGATTACCTCATCAACGGCACCAAAATGTGGATTACCAACGCCCCCGGCGCCGATTTCATCTGCTTGCTGGCCAACACCTCGGATGACAAGGTACACATCAACAAATCCCTCATCATAGTGCCCATGAATACCCCCGGCATCACGGTCGCACCCAGGCTCGACAAGCTGGGCATGCGCTCCAGCGAAACCGCGCAGGTGTTTTTCGACAATGTGCGGGTGCCGCAACGCTACCGCATCGGTGCCGAAGGCATGGGCTTCATGATGCAGATGATGCAGTTTCAGGAAGAACGCCTGTTCGGCGCGGCCAACACACTCAAGGCACTGGAACGCTGCGTGCAGAGCACCATTGCCTACTGCCGCGAGCGCCAGACCTTTGGCCAGCCCCTGATCAACAATCAGGTGATTCACTTTCGCCTCGCTGAAATGCAAACCGAAATCGAGGCCCTGCGTGCCCTTACCTATCAGGCCTGTGAGTTGTACGTGGCCGGCAAGGACGTGACCAATCTGGCCTCCATGGCCAAGCTCAAGGCCGGACGCCTGGGGCGCGAGATCACCGATGGCTGCCTGCAATACTGGGGCGGCATGGGCTTCATGTGGGACAACCCGGTGGCACGCGCCTACCGCGATGTGCGTCTGGTGTCGATTGGCGGCGGCGCCGATGAAATCATGCTGGGCATCATCTGCAAGCTCATGGGAACCCTGCCGGGCAAGCGCAAGTCCTGAGCGATCCCGAATTGTCTTCGCGTTTAAAGGAGTCAGTCATGACATTGCCTGATACAGAAACACTGCGGCTGCAACCCGCCGGCTTTGCGTTGCATGTCACCCTCAACCGCCCCCAGGTCAAAAACGCCATGAGTTTGCAAATGGTGCAGGAACTCCTGGCGGTACTGGATGCCGCTGCCCAAGACAGCCGCATCCGGGCCATCGTCTTGCGCGGTGCCCAAGGGCATTTTTGCGCCGGTGGCGACATCAAGGACATGGCTGGCGCACGGGCGGCCGCCGCCAAAGGCGACGAGCACGATCCTTTTTATGCGCTCAATCGCACCTTCGGCGAGTTGCTCACCCGCTGTCAGGAGGCGCCGCAGGTAGTGGTCGCGGTGCTCGAAGGCGCGGTCATGGGAGGAGGCTTCGGCCTGGCCTGTGTGGCCGACGTTGCCCTCACCCTGCCCACCGCCCGCTTTGGCTTGCCCGAAACCGGTCTGGGGCTGGTGCCCGCCCAGATTGCGCCCTTTGTGGTGCAACGCATCGGCCTCACCCAGGCCCGCCGTCTGGCCTTGCTGGGACTGCGCTTTGATGGTGCCGAAGCGGTGCGCCTGGGCCTCGCTCATACCCTGTGTGCCGACACCGAAGCGCTCGATCGCACCCTGCAGGAAACCCTGACCCAGATCCGCCACTGCGCCCCCCACGCCAACCGGCAGACCAAAGCACTGCTGCTGCAGGTGGGGCAGGTGCCGCTGCAAACCCTGCTCGATGCCGCCGCCGCCACCTTCAGCCAGGCCATCCGCAGTGCCGAAGGCCAGGAAGGTGCCATGGCCTTTATCCAGAAACGCCCGCCCCTGTGGGCTCAGGATCACTAAAGGATGCCTCCCATGTTCAGTAAACTACTGATCGCCAACCGCGGCGAAATTGCGGTACGTATCATCAAAACGGCCCGCGCTCTTGGCTATCGCACTGTCGCCGTGTACAGCGAGGCCGACAGCGACGCCCCCCACGTCGACCTCGCCGATGAGGCCGTGTGCATTGGCCCGGCGAGTGCGGCCCAGTCCTATCTCAACAGTGAGCGCTTGCTTGAGGCGGCACGCCTGACCGGCGCCGATGCCATCCACCCGGGCTACGGTTTTCTGTCTGAGAACGCCGGCTTTGCCCAGGCATGCGTTGAGGCCGGACGGGTGTTCATCGGCCCGCCGGTGGCCGCCATTGAACTGATGGGAAGTAAGGGCCGGGCCAAAACCGCCATGCAGCAAGCCGATGTACCCTGTGTGCCCGGCTATCAGGGCAGCGATCAATCCGATGCCACCCTCCTGAGCGAGGCCCGGCGCCTTGGCTTGCCGGTCATGATCAAGGCATCGGCCGGTGGCGGCGGGCGCGGCATGCGTCTGGTGCAGCATGAAGACGAGCTGCTGGCCAGCATCAAAACCGCCCGCTCCGAAGCACTCAGCGCCTTTGGCGATGGCGAGCTGATTCTGGAAAAAGCCATTATCGATCCGCGCCACATCGAGATTCAGGTGTTCGCCGATCAGCACGGCCAGTGCATTTATCTGGGGGAGCGTGACTGCTCGATTCAGCGCCGGCATCAAAAAGTGGTCGAGGAAGCCCCCTCGCCCTTTGTATCGCCCGCCTTGCGCCAGCGCATGGGTGAAGCCGCGGTGCAAGCGGCCCGTAGCTGCGGCTACGTGGGCGCGGGTACGGTGGAATTTCTGGTCGACGCCAACGAACACTTCTACTTTCTGGAGATGAATACGCGCCTGCAGGTCGAGCATCCGGTCACCGAACTGATCACCGGCACCGATCTGGTGGCCTGGCAACTGCAGGTCGCCGCCGGCAAGCCCCTGCCCATGACGCAGGCACAGCTGTGCCTGACCGGCCACGCCATGGAAGTGCGCCTGTACGCAGAAGATCCGGCACAGGGCTTTCTGCCCCAGACCGGCACCATCATCGACTGGCAACCCGCACCGGGCGAGGGCGTGCGTATCGACAGCGGCATTGTGGCCGGACAGCAGGTCTCGCCCCACTACGACCCCATGCTCGCCAAAATCATTGCCTGGGGCGCCGACCGGGAAGAAGCCCGCCGACGCCTGGTGCGCACCCTCGAAGACAGCCGCCTGTTTGGTGTCACCGTCAATGCCCGCTTTCTGCGTAACCTCATCAGCCACCCGGCCTTTATCGCAGGCGCCGCCACCACGGGCTTTATTAACGGCCCCTTTGCCGGCGATCCGTCCCTCAGCCCTGCGCAACCCAGGTCACTTGATTGGGCATTGGCCAGTGTGGTACTGCATCTGGGCAGTCTCAAGACCAACACCCTGAACTGGCGTCGCCCCCAGCCCCTGCCCTGGGCCTACAAATTGCGTCAGGCAGAGGTGTCAGCCACTGTGGCCCTGTACGAAACCGCCGAGGGGCTTGAGGTGCAACTTGATGACCAGCGTCTGACCCTCGCACAACTGAAACAGACGCCGCTGGAGCCCGGCGGAACACCCGCAGCACGGGGCCAGCTCAGTTTCACGCTGGGTACACACCGCCAGCACGCACAGTATCTGCGACATCTGGACCAGGTCTATCTGCAGGTTCAGGGGCGCTCGCTGTGCTTTACCGACCTGACCTATCAGGCCGCGGCCAGCAGTGATACCCAGGGCGCGGGCCGACTGGTCGCCCCTATGGATGGCGCCATTGTCGAGCTCTTGACCGAGGTCGGAGCCGAGGTGAAAAAAGGCCAAACCCTGGTCATTCTCGAAGCCATGAAAATGGAACATCAACTCAAGGCAGATTGCGACGCCGTGGTGGCCAAGATACCGGTAGTCAAAGGCCAGCAGGTCAAAATCCGCCAGCCCCTGGTGCAGCTGACGCCCCATGGCACCGCCGACTAACCCGTTTCACTTACTCCTGGCCACAGAGACAGACGCATGCAAACATCGCCCCTGAACCAGC
>JBFHRO010000036.1:0-19567 GCA_041591635.1 Oleiphilaceae bacterium
GCAAGACCCGGCCAAAATGGCCCGGGCAGACGACAAACTGGGCTTTTACACCCCCATTCTCAAGGGCTTTCTGACCGAGCTGGGATACGAGGCCACCAACATCGGCATGCAGGTGTTTGGCGGCCATGGCTATATTCGCGAACACGGCATGGAGCAGATAGTACGGGATACCCGCATTGCCACCTTGTACGAAGGCACCACCGGGGTACAGGCGCTGGATCTGCTGGGCCGCAAGGTGCTGCTGGGCGGCCAGGGTAAAGCCGTGCGTGATTTCACCCTGCAAGTCACCGCCGTTGCGCGCCAGCTGCTGGGCGACAAGCGCTTGCGCCCCTTTGGCTGGACCCTGATCAAACTGGCGGCGCAAGCCAATTACCTGACCGTACGGGTAGCTCTGATGGCGCGCAAGAACCGGGATACCGTCAGCTCGGCCGCCAACGATTTTCTGATGTTCAGCGGCTACCTGTTCATGGCCTTCATGTGGGCCAAAATGGCCAAAACGGCCTGCGATGGCCTGGATCACAAAGGAGTCCAGGGCGAGGACTTCTATGCGGCCAAACTAACCACCGCACACTTCTATTTTGAGCGCCTGCTGCCCCGGGCACAGGCTCACGCCCAGGCCATGCTGGAAGATTCAGCCACCCTGATGCAGCTCAACGAAGCCCAGTTTGCCTTCGAATAACCCGCCACACCCGCGCCGCCGGTACGCGCCGGCGGCCTTCGCCCACTCGACATTCCTGTCAACGCCTCAACGCTCACCCCAACCCCGGGGGTGAAATTATTCTGATTTTTTCTCCCCGCCTCTGTAAAATCGCGCTCTTTTTCGCCCCCCTTCGCGCCCCCTGCGATGTACGGGGTTCGTACTTCTGCAGCAGGAACAGGTTACGTCTGTGATTTCTACCGCCAATATCACCATGCAATTCGGGGCCAAGCCCCTGTTTGAAAACGTCTCGGTCAAATTCGGCAACGGCAACCGCTATGGGTTGATCGGCGCCAACGGCTGCGGCAAATCCACTTTCATGAAAATACTGGGAGGCGATCTGGAGCCCTCGGCCGGGCAAGTGATGCTGGAGCCCAATGCCCGCCTGGGCAAATTGCGCCAGGACCAGTTTGCCTACGAGAACTACAGCGTGCTCGATACCGTCATCATCGGCCACAGCCAGCTGTGGAAGATCAAGGCCGAGCGCGACCGCATCTACGCCCTGGCCGAGATGAGCGAAGAAGAAGGGATGCGGGTGGCGGAACTCGAAGTCCAGTTTGCCGAACTCGACGGCTATACCGCCGAAGCCCGTGCCGGCGAACTGCTGCTGGGGCTTGGCATCCCGCTGGAGCAGCATACCGGCCCCATGCGCGAGGTGGCACCGGGCTGGAAACTGCGCGTGCTGCTGGCCCAGGCCCTGTTTTCCGACCCGGATGTGCTGTTGCTGGACGAACCCACCAACCACCTCGACATCAATACCATCCGCTGGCTCGAAGGCATACTTACCGCCCGCAACAGCACCATGGTTATCATTTCTCACGACCGGCACTTTCTCAATTCGGTGTGCACTCACATGGCCGATCTGGATTACGGTGAATTACGCCTGTTTCCCGGCAACTATGACGAATACATGACCGCCGCCACCCAGGCCCGGGAGCGCCTGCTGGCCGACAATGCCAAAAAGAAAACCCAGATTGCCGAGCTGCAATCCTTTGTCAGCCGGTTTTCGGCCAATGCCTCCAAGGCCAAACAGGCCACCTCGCGGGCCCGCCAGATCGACAAGATCAAGCTGGAAGAAGTCAAACCCTCCAGCCGGGTCAGCCCCTTTATCCGCTTTGACCAGTACAAAAAACTGCACCGCCAGGCCGTCACCCTGGAAAACGTCAGCAAGGCCTACGATGACCTGACCCTGATCCGCAAGCTCAGTCTGCAAATCGAAGCCGGCGAACGGGTCGCCATCATTGGCCCCAACGGCATAGGCAAAACCACCTTGCTGCGACTGCTGGTGAATGATCTTGCCCCCGACAGCGGCACCATCAAATGGGCCGAGAGCGCCGACATTGGCTACTTCGCCCAGGACCATGCCGCCGACTTTGCCGACGACATGAACCTGATCGACTGGATGGCGCAGTGGACCAAAGGCGACGAGCAACTGGTGCGCGGCACCCTGGGGCGCATGCTGTTCTCTGGCGACGACATTGGCAAATCGGTCAAGGTCATTTCCGGTGGCGAACAGGGGCGCATGCTGTTTGGCAAGCTGATTCTGAAGAAATCCAACGTGCTGGTGATGGACGAACCCACCAACCACCTCGACATGGAGTCCATCGAAGCCCTGAACCTGGCACTGGAAAACTACCCCGGCACCCTGATTTTTGTCAGCCACGACCGGGAATTCGT
Organism: Oleiphilaceae bacterium; assembly: GCA_041591635.1. Lineage (GTDB taxonomy): Bacteria > Pseudomonadota > Gammaproteobacteria > Pseudomonadales > Oleiphilaceae > JACKOD01. Next base: position 2,375 of record JBFHRO010000036.1, read on the forward strand.
CTCGTCACTGGCCACGCGCGTGATCGATATGGAGCCGGGCAAAATCACCGATTTCCATGGCGGTTACGAAGAATACCTGCGCAGCCAGGATCTGGCGTAGCGCAGGCCGGGGTGCGGCGCTTTACATTGGTGCATTGAAGGTCTTAACTCTGGTTAGCCTTCTCAGAGGAAACTCGCCTGATGTCCACTCGCGCCCGCTTTTTTTGTCCTCACTGGTTGCTATTGCTGCTGCTGGTTCAGGCCAGCCCCGCCGTCGCCGACAATCACCAGAGCGCTGTGGAGCGCTTGCAGCACGCCGCCCAGTCCCGGCGCCCCTGGCCGGGGCCGGTGACAGGCCCCCGGGCCATGAAAGACCGGCATATCCTGTTTATTGCCGAAGACCTGCGCAACGGCGGCATTCTCGGCGTGGCCCAGGGCGTACATGAAGCCACCGTGCAATTGGGCTGGAAGCTGAGCATTGTTGACTTGCAGGGCGATACCGCCACTCGCGCCGAGCGTTTTGCCAAGGCGCGGGCAATGAAACCGCACGGCATCATCCTTGGCGGTGCCGATGCGGTGACAAACCAGCCCTACCTCCAACCCTTCGAGCAGGCGGGCATGGCCATTGTCGGCTGGCATGCGGCCTCCGAACCCGGCCCCATTGCCGGCACCTCGGTGCGTTTCAACGTTACCACCAACAACGCCGATGTCGCCCGCACGGCGGCCGATTACGTGATTGCCCACTCTGGCGGCCAGGCCAAAGTGGTCATTTTTACCGACAGCCGGTTCGAAATTGCCCGTTTCAAGGCCGAACTCATGGCCAAAACCCTGCGTGAGTGCGCCGGCTGCGAGGTATTGAGCATGGAAGATGTGGCCATTTCCGAAGCCGAACAGCGCATGCCGGAAAAAACCCGGGAATTGCTGGAGCGCTTCGGCAGCCGCTGGCAATACTCGCTGGCCATTAACGACATTTATTTTGACTTCGCCGCCCCCTGGCTGGCGCTGGCCTCCCAAGCCGTGCAAATCCAGAATGTTTCCGCCGGTGACGGCAGCCCGTCGGCCTTTTCACGTATTCGCAGCGCCAGCTTTCAGGCCGGCACCGTACCCGAACCCTTGCTGCTGCATGGCTGGCAACTGGCCGATGAACTCAACCGTTTGTTTTGCGGGCAAGCACCCAGTGGCTTCAGCTATCCTGTGCACATAGTGACCGGGCAAAATATTGAGTTCGACGGCGGACCACGGGATTTGTTTGACCCGGACAACAATTACCGCTATGAGTATCGCAAAATCTGGGGCCTGGCCGACTGATCATCCGGGCACGCCAGGATCAGATCGTGCCCTCACCGCCCGTCAGGCCAAGGATTGCACCACACCATGTTAAGAAGCGCCTCCATCAAGACCCGCCTGCTGGTGTTTATCGGCGTGCTCACCACCTTGATGGCCGTTGTGGGTGGGGCAGCACTGTGGGTGTTTCAGGAACTGTCGGAACTGAATCAGGATCTGGCCGATCTGAGCCGCAACCAGATGACCGATATCCACAATCTGCGCCTGGTTACCCAAACGGTTCAGACACACACCGCCCTGCTGCGGGCCGCCGATGACGAAGCCGCCCTGCGCGAGCAATACCAACACCTGATTGCGGTGTTACAGGATCTCTCCGACATTACGGTACGGGTCGCCAAATCGGCCTACGATCAAAAAATTCTTGCCATCTACACCCACAACCAGTCCCTGCGCACCAGTGCCAACATGGTGTTGCAGCTGCGCATTGGTCTGTTGCAGCTCGCTTCCGAGGGGGCAGAATCCCGGGTGCGCCGCCAACAACTCGCCGCCCTGATCAATCAGCAGTTCGAGCAGCTCAACCGCTCGGCGGAGGCGCTGGTGCGGGTTTCCGCTGAGTTGCTGGCCAACAGCACCACGCGCATCCAGCAAACCCTCACCGCCACCGACACCCTGCGTGCCCACGCCGGCTGGTTCGTATTCCTGCTGGTGCTGGTCGGCTGCCTGTGCGCCGTGTTCGCCAGTTGGCGCCTGGTGATTCGCCATATCAGCAATCGCCTGTCGGTGCTCAGCAAGTACATGCGCCTGCCCACCGCCGACAAGTCTCTGGCTGGCATCCCCTTGCGCGGAGAAGACGAGATTGCCGCCATGGCACGCACCCTGGAAGCCCTGCTGCAACACAGCCAGGAGCTGATTACCACCAAGGCGGCGCTGTCGGAAGCGCTGGTACAGGCCGAGTCGGCCAACCGGGTCAAGAGCGCCTTTCTGGCCAACATGAGCCATGAAATCCGCACGCCCATGAATGGCATCATGGGACTCACCCAACTCTGTCTGCGCATGGAACTGGCGCCCAAGGCCCGGGCCTACCTCGAAAAGGTGCTGGAAGCCTCCAAGAACCTGCTCAACATCATCAATGACATTCTGGATTTCTCGAAAATCGAGTCTGGCCAAATGACGCTTGAATCGATTGCCTTTCGCCTTGACGAACTGCACGGCCAGCTCCAGGACACCCTGTTCGTCAGTGCCGACAGCAAGGGTCTGGAGTTGGTCATTGCCCAGGAAAGTGCGCTCAGGGAATACGTTGTGGGCGACCCGGTGCGGATTCGCCAGATTCTGCTCAACCTGTTAAGCAACGCCATCAAGTTTACCCCCCAGGGCAAGGTCAGCCTCGACTGTGCCATAGAGGCCATGGAAAACCACCAGCGGCAAGTGCGCTGGACGGTCACCGATGAGGGTATCGGCATTGCGCCAGAACGGCTGGAGGAAATCTTTTCGCCCTTCAAGCAGGCCGACACCTCTACCACACGCCAATACGGCGGCACCGGGCTTGGGCTATCCATCTCAAGGCAACTGGCCGAGCAGATGGGCGGCTCTTTGCGCGCCACCAGCGAGCCAGGGCATGGCAGCACCTTTGTTTTTACGGTCACCCTGCCTTGTGCTACCCCTGCCGCAGGTGGCATCACGGCCGACCAGCCGCGCCTCACGGATACATTCAGGCCCGCCAAGGTACGCCCCCGGGTATTGATCGTTGAAGATATGGAAATGAACCGGCTGGTGGCAAAAACCTTCTTGCAGGATGCGGGTTATGACGTCGACATGGCCAGCAACGGTCACGAGGCCATTGCAAAGGCCCAGGCGCTGCCTTTCGATCTGGTACTGATGGACATTCAAATGCCAGGGATAGACGGGCTGGAAACCACCCGCCTGCTGCGCCAGCAACTGCACCTGCATTCGCTGCCCATTGTTGCCGTTACCGCCAATGCCATGAAAGGCGACAAGGAGTTCTATCTGCAAGCCGGCATGAACGATTATCTTGCCAAACCCTTCACCCTCGAAGCTCTGGCCGCCACTGCGGCCAAATGGGCACCGCTGCCACGGGCCTAAGCCGGTATCAGGCGTCATCCCACTTTAATGACATGGCGTTCATTTTTGTTTTCGGTCGAGAAACCCGGCACAGAACACAAAGATTACAAAATTTATCATTGACATGGCCTTGTCTGCTTGCCCGCAAGATAACGGCAAGGCGCATCACCATAACTCATAAAAAATACACACCATTATAAAAAGGATAACAACCATGAACGGCCTGAAAAAAAACCTGCTGCTGCTCGCCTTGGCGACTGCACCCTTGGGCGCCCAGGCGCTGCAACCGCTGGAAGATTCCGCCCTGGGCACCGTAACCGGCCAGGCGGGTGTCTCTATCGAACTGGAAACCCGCATCGACATCGGTCAGTTCCGCTATGTGGATGAAGGCTCATTTCGCATCAGCAATATCGGCATTGGCGGCACCGGCACCGCCACCTCAGAGTATTTTGGCGTCAACTGGGGCCCCGGCGCCCGCTCGGGCGACTTGCTGGACGACATTCTGATCAACATTGATATTGCCAGCGATGGCGATGCAATCATCAATTTCCTGCCTGCCCGGCTGGGCAACGTGATTGACTTCAAAGTCACCACCGGCGCCTGGGAACTTGTCAGTCAGGACGGCAGCCAGAGCACCACCCTGGTGTCGTCATTCAATCTCGAAGGCATCGCCTTTGGCATGAGTGCACGCGTTGACACGGCCACCGACACCATGCGGATTCTGGCCGACTTTGCGATCGCCGATATGGATGTGGAAGTGGACTTCCTCGCCGTGGGTCTTAAAGACATGCAAATGACCCACAAGAACTACGACCCCATGGTGCCGCGCGCCCTGGACGTGCCCACCACCCTCGACATCACCCTGGGCAAGCGTGCCAACCGTCTGGGTGTCGACTCCCTGGCCGTAGACATCGGCACCTGGGAATTTGACATGCGCATCGGCGCCCTTGAGATTGGCGGCACCTCCATAGGTTCGGTCATGCTCGATAACGTAGCCATCCGCAACACCTCCATGATTGTCTACGGCCACTAACCGGCCTGAAACAAGCGCAGAATACCCGTTGATACCAGCGGTTAAGCAACACCGGCAGCGCACACCCCCGTATGCGCTGCCGTTTCAGGCTGCGCCCTTGGGCAAAGCAATCGCTTGCACTATACTTCGCCCCCGTTTTACGGTTTTCCCCAGAGCCTTACCCACCCCCAGACTGCACCCAAGGAGCACGCCATGACCAGCGACGACTTCGAACACCGCTTTGGTGGCATTGCTCGACTGTACGGCGCGGCTGCCGTGGCGCGCTTTCGTGAAGCGCATGTCGCGGTTATCGGCATCGGCGGGGTGGGCTCCTGGGTGGCAGAGGCCCTGGCCCGCACAGCCATCGGCCATATCAGCCTGTTTGACATGGACGATATCTGCGTGTCGAACATCAATCGCCAGATCCATGCCCTCGACGGCACCGTCGGCAAGCTCAAGGTCGAGGCAATGGCCCAACGCCTGCGGGCCATCAACCCCCAGGTGCAGTGCCACCCCCACATGCAGTTCGTGACCGAAAAAAACCTCGACGCCAGCCTGAATCAGGGATTTGACTACGTGGTGGAAGCGACCGACAGCGTCAAGGCCAAGGCCGCCATCATTAACTGGTGCGTGCGCCACAAGATCCCCGTCATCACCTCGGGCGGTGCCGGCGGACAGCTTGACCCCACTGGCATCCAGATCGCCGATCTCAGCCGCACCGTCCACGATCCGCTGGCCGCCAAGGTGCGAGCCAAACTGCGCAAGGAGTACGGCTTCAGCCGCGACCCCAAGCGCAAGTTCGGCGTGGACTGCGTTTTCTCTGTCGAGCAACTGCGCTATCCCGACGCACAGGGGCAAATCTGCCAGCAAAAACCCGATGCCCAAGGCCCGGTAAAACTCGATTGCGCCACCGGCTTTGGTGCCAGCACCTGCGTTACTGCCACCTTTGGGCTCTTTGCTGCCTCACGGGTGATCAACACCCTGGCACGCAAAGCCGCATTGCCAACATAGCCAGCCGCACGGCTAAAACAGCAAACCGCACCGCCAAACCAGGAAGTTACCGGCAGGCCCGGGCAGACTTGGCTATCCTTGTAGCAGTTTTTGCTTTGTAATCTTTTTTTGACCCTCACACGGGATCCTTCATGGAAGCCATCACGCTTACCCTGCTCGCGAGCATCGGCGTCATTTCCCTCATCTGCCAGTGGATTGCCTGGCGGCTGCGACTGCCCGCCATTTTGTTTTTACTGATCGCCGGCATATTCATGGGGCCGGTTACCGGGGTGCTCGACCCCCAGGAAGTGTTCGGTGGCCTGCTGTTTCCGCTGGTGTCGCTGTCGGTGGCCGTGATTCTGTTTGAGGGCAGCCTGACCTTGCAGTTCAAGGACGTGCAAGGCATGGGCAAAATGCTGCGCAACCTCTTGAGCGTCGGGCCCATGATTTCCTGGCTGGTCGGCACCCTGGCCTGCCGCCTGGTGCTGGATCTATCCTGGGATATCTCACTGCTGTTCGGCGCCATTGTGGTGGTCACCGGGCCCACGGTCATCATGCCCATGCTGCGGGCCGTGCGACCCAACGCCCGGCTGACGAACATACTGAAGTGGGAAGGCATCATCATTGATCCCATCGGCGCCCTGCTGGCAGTCCTGGTATTCGAGTTCATTCTGGCAGGAAAACAGTTCGACACCCTGGGTCACACCTTTTTGGTGTTCGGGCAAACCCTGGTGCTGGGCATCGGCCTTGGCTGCCTTGCAGGCTTCATTCTCGGCCTGGCGTTGCGACAGCACTGGCTGCCGCAATTCCTGCAAAACGCCGGCTCCCTCACCTTCATGCTCGGCATTTATGCCCTGTCCAACGCCCTGGTACATGAATCGGGCCTGCTCACGGTGACCGTGATGGGCGTGTGGCTGGCCAACATGCGCGGCGTTCCGGTGGATGAAATACTGGAGTTCAAGGAATCCCTCAGTGTGTTGCTGATTTCGGCCCTGTTCATCATTCTTGCGGCCCGTATCGACTTTGCGCTCATTGCCAACCTTGGCTTTGGCCCGATTCTGGTCATTCTGGCCCTGATGTTTATTGCCCGCCCCCTGAGTATTTGGGCCTCGGCCTATAACACCCCCCTGTCCCTGCAGGAAAAAATCTTTCTCAGCTGGGTGGCGCCTCGGGGCATTGTTGCTGCGGCTGTTTCAGCCCTCTTTGCCTTTCGCCTTGAAAGCCAGGGACACCCCGATGCGGTACTGCTGGTGCCTTTGGTGTTTCTGGTCATCATTGCCACGGTGGTGATTCAAAGTCTGACCTCCTCGGCGCTGGCCAAAAAACTCAATGTGGTTGAACCCGCCACCAAAGGCTACGTTTTTGTCGGCGCCAACTCGGTTTCGCGCGCGATCGCCAAGGTCATGCAGGGCCTCAATCTGCCGGTACTGCTGACCGATACCAACTGGGAAAACATCCGTCAGACCCGCATGGAAAACCTGCCGGTGTACTTTGGCAACCCCATGTCAGAACACGCCGAAAATCACATGGACATGACCGGCATCGGCAACATGATGGCCATTTCACCCTATAAGCAGCTCAATACCCTGGCCACGTTTCATTTTCTTGACTTATTCGGCAAGGGCCATGTGTTCGGCCTCTCGGAGGGTGATCTGGACCAGAAGGCCAGCCATCAGATATCGGAGAAATACAAGGCGACCCGCAAGCTCTTTGGCCCCAACATCACCTTCGGCAAGCTGGCCAGCCTGCTGGCCCAGGGCGGCAAGCTGCGCACCACGCAAATCACCGCCAACTTCTCGCTGGAAGATTACAAACAACAGCACGGTACCCGGCTGCTGATGCTGTTTTATGTGAGTCCGCAAAAACAGCTCATGCCGGTCGAGCACGGTAAAGACATCAAGGTGACAGAAGGCTGGCAGATTGTGAGCATGATCCAGCCCGAAGCCCCGGCAGACAAAGCACCCGACAAAGGTACAGTATCAGCGGTCGGCCAGTAGGCCTGCATCTCACCCTGCAATGCCCTGCGCTTTGCAGGGCACCTCATCCGGTCAGGCGGTTTGATTCGTTGGCGCCGACAATTCGGGCTGATCGACAAAGTGTGCGACAAAGCTGGCCACCGTATCGGGGGCAATGACTTCGTACGCCGGCCCTTGCAAATCGACCAGAAACACCGGCAGACCGGTGCTGCTTTTGAGCAGCCGACCGCCATCGAGCGACAATTCACGGGTTTTCAACACCGATGCCGGCCACCATTCCAGCACCACGCGCAGCAAGCCCTTTTCCAGCGATGCCAGCTTGTAGGTGCGGTATTGATCGTCATGGGTATCGGCACAGAGGGCATCGGCGATGGCGGGAATGCGAGAGGCGTAGCGGATCATCATTTCCCGGTTTTTGACAAATCGCCCCTGTTCATCATGCTGGCCAATTTCAAATGCCGTTTTGAGTGCCGCTGCATATTTCTCCTTGTCAAGAAAACCATTTTGACAGGCGATTTTCTGCACCGGCCTCAGAAAAAAGGTTCCTACCAATTCCTTCTCAAGCATACATCGACTCCCAAAGCTCATTACTTGCCAGTCAGGTCGTTCAAGGCTAGGCCATTGAATTAGGTTTTTCTGCCTAAACCCGCCCAATATGGCACATTTTTCCCATTTAAATTAAAAACGGTTAGATTGATCACGTTTCGTACGGATTTGCGTCAATGCCCCACGCAACGCTCAAAGAACGTACAAGGGGTAACCCGACCCAGGGTTTGGACGGTCGGCAGCATTAAGCCGGATGCAGATGACAGAAATAGAGTGGCACCCCGAGCTATCGCCAGAAGGAGCCCGGTGCCTTGAAAGAAAAACCAGGTCACCCCTGGCCCGAAGGCGCAGGGGTGGGGTGAGAGAGCAGAAGAATCCGGCTCAGCCGTGGCGGGGGTTGTCGATGGTCTTGATCAGGGCCTTGGCAAAATCCACCCGGGAAATAATGCCCACCAGACGCCCGTCCTCGATCACGGGAATGCGCCGGCGACCGCGCAGAAACAACTCGGAGGTAATCAGAATGTCGTCATCGGCCTTCACGACCTCGACTTCCCGCGTCATATGATCTGCCACGGAATCACCGCCCCCCGATTGATAGTAGCCATCCATCAATGCTTCTTTCAGGCAATCGTACTCAGACAGCATGCCAATGACCTTTCCCTCGTCATCAATCACCGGGCCACCCGAGCGGCCAGCCTTGAGCAATCGACGCAACGCCTCGATCGCATTGTCTTCCTTGCGAAAGGTCAATACGTTAGAGGTCATGTAATCCCTCACTTTTATCGATTTCATTTATAGACTCCTGTGTCTGTCGGTGGGTTTGTCTGTGGGTAACGGGTTAGCGACCTGATCAGCAACATCGCCTCAGGTCATGCTCAGCACCAGTTTGCCGCGCACGTGGCCGGTCTCCAGGCGGGCATGCGCCAGGGCCGCCTCCTGCAGGGGATAGGTCTGCGCAATTTCAACACGAAGCTCGTGGGTTTGCACCAGCTCCAGTATTTCTTCCAGCTGACGCCGGTCGGGCCGCACGGTCAGGCCACTGGCGCGAATACCGGCTTCCCGGGCGTGGGCAATCACCTCGTCGGCGGTGGCGGTGGGCACGGTCACCAGCACGCCACTGGGCGCGAGGGTTTCAATGGATAAAATGCCGGTGTCGCCCCCAAGGGTATCCAGAACGAAATCGAGACCGTAAAAGCAGTCAACAAAACTGTTGCCCACATAATCGATGGTCTCATCGGCCCCCAGGGCATGCAAAAAATCATGGTTATGGCGCGATGCCGTGGCGATGACATAAGCACCGCGCGCCTTGGCAAACTGGACGGCAAAATGCCCCACCCCGCCGGCGCCGGCATGAATCAGGATTTTATCGCCTTCGCGCAGGCCGCCCACTTCAAACAGCGCCTGCCAGGCGGTCAGGGCGGCCAGCGGCATGGCGGCGGCCTCCTGGTCGTTGAGTTCGGCGGGAATGGCGCACAGATGCTCGCCATCGGCCAGACAATAGTGGGCATAGGCGCCGCCCTGCAACGCAAAGCCGACCATTCCCATCACCCGGTCACCGACTTGCCACTGGCTGTGGTCGTCGCCCACCGCGTCCACCACCCCGGCAACGTCGTATCCCGGCACCCAGGGCAATTGGTCCATGATCTGACGGGCCACAAAACCGGCGCCCCGACGGGTTTTGAAATCGATGGGGTTGAGGCCGGCGGCCGCGACCCTGATTCGCACCTGTCCGGCAGAAGGCTCCGGCATGGGCCGCTCCACCAGGGTTAATACGTCGGGCGTTCCAAATTCCATAAAGGCGACGGCCTGCATAACAGAGTCCTCATCACGAGCCGATGCTGGGAGCATGAATCCTAACTAGCTTAGCTGAATAATCAGTCATCGCCCGGGAAGATGGCTTGCGCCACCCAGCGTTCGATCACTGCCGGCTCAAGCTCAGGATACACATGACTCATGACATCGACAAAATCACTCACCAGTTCGGCGTTGTCCTTGCCATCGAGTTGCTGTGCCATCTCCACTATGTGCTGATGCGCCTTTCTTCGCAAGGGGTCTTCAATGGCCAGGTGGGCAATGATGGCCTCCACCCGCAGGTTCACTTCATTGATCCGCCTTGCCAGCTCACGGTACTTGTGATCGAGCCCGCGTTTGAGCTTGCGGATCACGCGCTCCATCTTTTCATCATGGCGGCGCGAGTGCTCGGTTTCTTCCTTGAGGTCTTCCGAGCGCCCGTAAAGATCCTGCAGCAGATTGGCGGTATCCTGATCCAGGCGCGTAATGTCGCCCAGCATCTTGTCGACGCCACCGCGCAACTCGTGATCCATTTCGGCCAGCTGGTTTTCCAGCCGGCTGACCGCATGTTTGAAACGCTGCACAAACTGCTCGCTCTCGCGCTCGATGAAAATCTGCAGCATTTCGTCGCGCAGCAAGGCCCGGTTGCGGCCGTCGGCGCGAATACTGTATTCCCCCGAAGGGCTGCAATAGGGCCGCTGGCTGCCGCTGGGCACCTCAATGCGCAACAGGGGCTTGTCGTCAGTGTTTTCGGTGACAATCATCACCTGGATCGGGGGCAGACAGGACACCGCCATGTTCTGAATCTGCAGCCGTGCGTGGTCGCTGACATCACAGCCCACGATATGACCACGCTGCAGGCCATCTTCGCTGGTGAACTCGTCGACCCCGATCAAAATGGCTCCGCCTTTGCGCGAATTGGCAAAGGCGATCAGGGTTTTGTGCTTAAGCCCTGCGATCTCCCGCTTGAACTCCACCTCAATGCCTTCGCCACCACTGAGCAATTGCCGGGTGCGACGACTGAGACGCTTGTATTCCTTTCGCACGAATCTCTCCCCCCTTTGAATCTGTGTCGCGTTCAAATCCGCGCTGATCTCAACTCACTGCGGCCACCGGAGGCCAGCGCCAGCGGATTTTGTGAGTTGTTGCCTAAGGCTTTGGCGCAAGCGGTCAATGACTTGCACACCTGTTCCATTATTCTGAATCATGCCCTGCCAGAGAAAATCCCGCTGGCCCCTTACTCCCATCGGAGGCGCATTTACATGGCCCTGCCCACTTTCGAATCCTGGCAACACTGGACGAATCATCTGGGTGCATTGCACGCGATCAAAGCGCGCTTTGGGTATCTGCAGTCCGCTTCTGTCCATGCACAAGCCGGCTTGCGCCCCATCCCTCTCATTACAACAGATGAATCGCCTCGCTGGAAACAGCAAATCCAGGCCGCTCACGAATGGGACAACACTGAACCCCTGGAAGTCGATGCCCTGGTCATCGGCAGCGGTGCCGGCGGTGCCATGGCCGCCTGGGAACTCGCCAGCCGGGGCCTGGCCGTGGTAATCCTCGAAGAAGGCGACTATTACGACCGCAAGGACTTTAACGGCGACCTGCCCACGCGGGTGGGCAAGCTCTATCGCCAGCACGGACTCACAGGCACGCTCGGCAACACCTTCATTCCGGTGCCGCTGGGGCGCAGTGTCGGCGGCACCACCACCATCAACTCCGGCACCTGTATTCGCCCCCCCGACAGCCTGTTGCGCCAATGGCAGGCCCAGGGGCTCACCCATTTGACGAGCGAACGCCTTGCCCCCCTGTTTGAAAGCGTCGAAAGTCTGCTCCAGGTTCAACCTGCCCGCGCCAGCGCGATAGGACCCATTGCCGGCATCCTGGATCAGGGCGCCGCGGCAAACGCCCTTGGCGCCGGTCACGCATTGTGGCGCAACGCCGTCGATTGCGACGGCCAGGGCCTGTGCCAGTTTGGCTGCCCCACAGGGGCCAAGCAATCCACCAATGTCAGCCTGATTCCCCGCGCGCTGGAAAAAGGCGCCCTGTTGCTCACCGGTTGTGAAGCCGATGGCCTGACCTGGGCCGGCAACCGCGTCACCGGCGTCACCGCCCAGGCGACTCATAACCCCCGCCACCGCTTGCGATTCAACGCCCGGGCGGTGGTGGTGAGCATGGGCAGCCTGCTGACACCGGGATTTCTGGCCCGCAACGGTATTCGCCTGCCCTGGCTGGGGCGCAACCTGTCACTGCACCCGGCCGGCGCGGTCGCCGCCTACTTCCCTCAGCAGCATTTGCGTAATTCCTGGACCATTCCCCAAGGCTACGGCCTGGATGCACTGGCAGCGCAGGGGATCCTCTTTGAAGGTGCTACCCCGCCGCTGCTGGCATGGGGAATGCTGGGCGCCCCGGAGCAGTTGCAAGAGCGCATTGCGCGCTATCAGCACACGGCCTTTTTCGGTTTTATGATTCGCGACAGCTCCCGTGGCCGACTGATTCCGATTCCAGGCAGCAAGCACACGCTGCCCTGGTATCGGCTGAACCGGCAAGACTTCGCCACCTACCGCCGAGCCAGTGCCCTGCTGGCGCGGATGTTTCTGGATGCCGGGGCGGAATCGGTCGAACCTGTGGGATTTGGGCCGTCACGCCCGCTCTCCAGCCACAAGGCCATCGACCGCTTCTTTGCCCGCCACACCTCGGTACGGGATTACCTGATTTCGGCCTACCACCCGCTGGGAACCGCGCGCCTTGGCATCTGCTCATCGCAGGCGGTCTGCGACCCGACACACCGGGTGTTTGGCACCGCCAATCTGTATGTCATGGACGGCAGCAATATGCCCTCCGCGCTGGGGGCCAACCCGCAAATCACCATCATGACACTCGCCATGCAAGGCGCCCGGGCACTGGCCGACCAGCTGGTGAACACGGGCCCTTAAACCGCTTTCTACCCCTGACAGGAGCCCACCATGACCCTTGGCCTACTGATACGCGAAACCATGCAAGGCTGGATCGAAATCGACGGCAAACGCAGTGATCTGGAGCTGCGCCTGGAGGCCTTCACCCATCGCTGGTGGTCGCTCACCGCGGCGCGCCCTTTTGAAGGCACTGTCAGCATCGGCTTCGAACCGCCGCTTGCGGCCAGCGGCCTGCTACGCATTTATCCCCGCGGGCCGCACTATCAAGTGCGCTTTTACCACCCCCATCAGGGCTGGCTGACCCTGGAAGGAAAAAAACACTACCGGCTCAGCCAACTGCGTCATTCGCTCACGACCTGCCCCTTGCAGGTGTTTCGCCAGCACAAGCTCATAGGGTCGGCCGAACTGGCCTATCGTCAGCCGCTGTGGCGTTTTCCACTGGAGTCACTGCGTCTTGCCTGGCGCCGCACCGCCGAGGAGGCCCGCCCATGAAAGCATCGCTGCCGCTGACTGATCTTCCCGTCGATAGCCGCTGGATCGACCTGCAATACCGCCTTGGCCAGCGGGCCGGCCATTACGAAAGCTATTTCCTGCGCGCCAATCATCCCGACAAGCCGCAAGCCCTCTGGATCCGCTACACCCTGTTTCAGGCCGCCGGTCACCCCGAGAGCGCCATCGGCGAGCTTTGGGCCATCTGGTCCGATGCCGACCGGCAAGAGGTCATCGCCCTGCAGCAAGACATTCCTCTGGAACAATGCGACCTGGCGCCACGCCGGCTGCGGCTGGGCGAGGCGTTTCTGCAACCGCAGCAGGCGCGGGGCATGCTGCAGCAAGGCACAGAGCAACTGGGCTGGAACCTGCAGTTCGGTGATGGCCAGGTACCGCTGCTGTGCCTGCCGGCGGCGCTTTATCACAGCCCGCTGCCCAAGGCCAAGCTGATGGTGGCGCAACCCAACGCACGCTTTACGGGGGAATTGAGTATCAAGGGTGAAACCCGGCGTATCGAGCGCTGGCAAGGCAGTGTGAATCACAACTGGGGACGCAAGCATACCGACGCCTACGCCTGGGGACAGGTGGCGGGGTTCGATAACGCGCCCGAGAGTTTTTTTGAGATCGCCACCGCCCGCCTTCAGCTGGGCAGCCTCTGGACCCCGCCGCTGACGCTGGCGGTACTGCGCCATCAGGGTCAGGAATACCGCTTCAACCAGTTACATCGGTTAGTGCAGGCCAAAGGTGACTACCGTTTTTTTGAATGGCGGTTTGAACTGCGTAACTCGCACTATCAGCTGCAAGGGCAGATTTCAGCCCCCAGAGAGACCTTTGCCGGCTTGCCGTACAAGAACCCGCCCGGCGGCATCAAGACGTGTCTCAACAGCAAGCTGGCGCAGTGTGAGCTGCAATTGACCCGTCGCAGTGCTACCCCGGTGCGACTCACCACCTTGCATCGGGCGGCCTTTGAAATTCTGACCGATGCCAGCGATCACGGCATTGCTGTCCTGGGTGGCATGCCGTGACGCCCGGCTAGCCAACGCTGAACTTGGCCAGCGAACCTTGAGCTTCGCTGGCAAGATGCGACAGTTTCTCGCTCGAATGCTGTATCTCATCGGCACTGGCCACCGATTGCTCGGCCAGAATGTCCAGCTCGGAAATATTGCGCGCAATATCGGTGGTGACGTTCTGCTGCTGCATGGCGTTACTGGTAATGCGCTGATTCATGGCGGTAATGGAGTCGACCGACTGGGTGATCTGCACCAGGGATTGCTCGCCCTGCTCGGCCTGCTGAAGTGTTTTGGAGGATTGCTCCAGGCTGCGTTTCATTTCATCCACCGCCTGACTGATACCGGTGCGCAGGCGTTCAATCATTTCATGGATTTCTTCGGTAGAACGCTGGGTTTTGCTCGCCAACCCGCGCACCTCGTCTGCCACCACGGCAAAACCGCGGCCATGCTCACCGGCCCTGGCTGCTTCAATCGCCGCATTCAGAGCCAGCAGGTTGGTCTGCTCGGCAATGCCGCGAATCACATCCACCACCGAGCCGATCGATTCGCTCTCCTGCCCCAGCTTTTGCACCACCTGCGCCACACTGGCCACATTGGCATTGAGTTGCTCGATACTCTGGCGTGTACTGTCGGAAATCTGCTGCCCGTTTTTCGATGCCTCACCGGCATTTTGGGCCGCCGTCAGCGCCTTGCTGGCGCTGTCAGAGACATCGGCGGCGGCCAATGACATCTCGCCGATTGCACGCGCCAGTTCTTCGGTATGGTCTTTCTGCTGGCACAGGCCACGGTGGGAGGTCTCACAGTGCAAGGAAACCGAATGCGCCACTTTGGCGGCATCGGCCATGGTCGACTTGAGCTGCTTGATGATGGCCGCGAACTTGTCGACCATCGCATTGAAGGCGGTGGCAATATCGCCCACTTCGTTGTTTACCCGCACGGTCACGCCATGGGTCAAATTCAGCGACTGGCTGATGGCACCTATATCCGCCGCCATTTCTTCAATCGGCAAGGAAATCCGCCGCCCCATGATCAGCGCCAGGAAAACCGCCAGAATCAGCACCAGCAAGGTCACGGGCCACACCCGCGACAAGGTGAGCGCCAGCGCATCCTGCATTGATACCGCCGAGAAAATCGCCACCAGCTCGCCACCGTTGGCCACCTCGGCGAGCGGAACCTGCACCACATAAAGCCAACGCTCCCGATCCAGCCTGGTATGCCGGGACGCCTGGGCGACGGCCTGCAGCATGGCGGCATCACCCTCGGGGGCAAGGTACCGATAGCTGATTTTCACCGGCGTCGCCGGCGAAAAAGCCTCGCCCGCCGCACCAGTCGAAACACCGCTGACATCGATATACAAAGCACCCACCGAACGATACAGATCCAGTGCATCTGCCTGTTCCAGCTTGCGCTGATTGCCCTCGTTGATGGCCCGGGTAGCCAGGCTGATGACCGGTTGCAGCCGCGCCTGGGAGGTGGCAACCACAGCGTTTTCAATATTGTCGGCTTGCAAGCGGTAAATCGCGGTGCCAAAAATGCCCACGATCACCAAGGCCACCGTCAGCATTCCCATCACAATGGTGGTGCGCAAACTCAGGCGACGCGTCATAACCCCTCTTTGCACTTGTTGGCACAGATCCCGACAGGATGGCAAAACAGTCCCCAACCTATTGATTTCATATACCTTCTCTTGATCGAAGCAGAAACCTGTTTATCCAGTATAGATAGCCACGCCCGGTACGAAAGCCCGGATTGCAATAAAAACCTCCCGCGTTATGCGGATAACGCACCAACCTGTGCCAAGCCAAGGCCATGACAGATTCCCAGGGCGCAAACTGGCGTTGCAGCTACAATTTGCGGTTACAATAAGCGCCTTTCGGTAAGAGCCCTTCGCTTGTCTGGAGTCTCGCAGCATGAAAAAAGATCTTTCTCTCTATGAAACCCGCGTTATTGGTGTGCTGCTTGAAAAAGAAGTCACCACGCCCGATCACTACCCTCTGTCACTCAATGCGCTCACCAATGCCTGCAACCAGAAAAGCAACCGCCATCCGGTGCTGGAACTCGATGAGGCTTGTGTCAAGCAAACCCTCGAGGGCTTGCGCAAGCGTGGGCTGGTCACCCTGAGCGCCGGCAGCCGGGTAGAAAAATACCAGCATCGCTTCTGCAACACCGAGTTCAGCGAACTCAAACTCGACCCGCAGGAATTGGCCGTTGTCTGCGAACTGCTGCTGCGCGGCCCGCAAACACCGGGCGAGCTGCGCTCCCGCGCCAATCGCATTACCCCCATTGAGGAGGTTCAGGTGGTTGAGTCCGTACTCGCCAGGCTTGCCACCCGGGGGCTGGTCACCATGCTGCCACGCGAGCCCGGCAAGCGCGAATCCCGCTACGTGCACTTGTTCAGCAGTGATATTGAACCCCTGCCGACACTGGCCACAGATGCCTCCAGCGTCAGCGCCGACAAGGCCCGTATATCCGAGCTGGAGGGTCGCATTGGCGAGCTGGAGCGTACGGTGGAAAGCCTGCGGCAGCGCCTGCGGGCCCTGGGTGAAGTGGCGTGATTTCTCTGGCGGATCTGTTCTGGCTGGCCTTGCTTTGCCTGGGCATGTACCACTGGCTCAAGGCTCGGGAAATGAAAGACCGGGTACTCGCCGCCTGCAAGCAGTACTGCGAGGCCACGGCACTGCAACTGCTCGATGATGGTCTGGTGCTCAAAGCCCTGTGGCTGAAGCGCGACACCCGCGGCTGGCCGCGACTATGGCGGCGTTATGAGTTTGAATTCAGCTCAACCGGCGACGAGCGCTACAAGGGCAAGGCCATCACCCTCGGCACCCGGATCCTGCGTATCGAAACCGATGTTCACCGGATGCTGCACTGAAGCGCGCCTGCACGAACGCACGCAGAGACGACCGCCAATTCAAGACCCGTATGGCATTGACAGAAATCTTTTTATGATCTTTTGTTACTATCACAGGGATTGTTATCCCCTCGTTTACTAACGCAGGATAAAAGGAAGTCACCCTATGCCCCGCCCACGTCAACTCGCGCCATGGATCCTCTGTGCCGGCCTCTGTACCGCCGGCCCGGCCTGGGCCGAATTCAATCTCAGCGATATCAAAATCAGCGGC
>JBFHRO010000037.1:0-19525 GCA_041591635.1 Oleiphilaceae bacterium
GAGCACAAAAACGGCTGAATTCAGAATGACCAGTGACCAAAGGCCGTAGGCCGATTCGGCATGATTCATGACGGCTCTCCTGGCTTGCGCGGCGGCTTGTCGGGCGATTGGCTGGTTTCGTCCGGCCCAGGGTGGCCGTGGCCACCATGATGATGCCTGTGCATGAAAAAGTGCATCAGGGGGCAAGCCAGCAATAACAGATAGGGTAGGGCTTCCACCACATGCGCCAGATGCTCGGTGAGCAGGAAATAGGCGGCAACGCCGCCGGTTACCATCAACCCGATCGCATGGCGCGATGACCAAAAACCCGGGGGTGCATCATGTTTTCCATGTTCGTTGTGGGGCCTGTTCATGGTGGACTCTTGCGTTACCGCCAGGTTAGGGGGTGGGGGTTTGCGGTGGGCAGTTCATCATCATTTGCAGCATCGATTGCATCATATCCATGCGCTTTTCCATCATCATCAAGCGCTCCTCTGGCTGGATGTTCGGATTGGCCATGGCGCCAGCATCCTGCATCATGCGCATGCTTTGCTGCATGGTCTTCTTGTGCTCGGCCATCAGGGTTTGTCGCTCCTCTGGCGTCTTGGCCGACATCATTTTGTCGTGCATGGTTTTCATGGCTTTCATGTGTTGTTCCATGTCGGCCATTTTGTTTTCTGCGGATTGAACCGGTGCAGGGTTCGCCACTTCTTTTGCGACCTTATCCGCAGGGTGATGCTCTTTATGCTCATCGTTGCTTTGGGCCAGGGCGCTCACCGAAAGGGCGCCCAGGTAGAGTCCTATTACCGTGTTGCGAAAAGAAGTCATGGTGTTGTTCCTGATAGTCACTCAATACCGCCACGGAATTACCCGGGCGGCGACCTGGACTCGCCGTTGAGTATTCGTACCCTCAACGGCGACTACCTGGTTATTTCATTCCGTCGGCGCAATGGAGGTAATGACCATCTTGCCGTTTTCGTTTACTACTGTGAACTGAACCTTGTCTCCCGGCTTGAGGTTCGACAGCTGGTTTTTATCCTTGACCGTGAAGGCCATGGTCATGCCGGGCATCTCCATGTGTTCGATAGGGCCGTGCTTGAGGGTGATTTTGCCAGCCTCCTGATCGATTTTTTTGACTTCGCCGGCGGTCATGGACATGCCTGCACCCATCTTGTCCTGGGCCATACCCATTTTGTCCTGGGCCATGTCCATTTTGTCCTGGGCCATGTCCATTTTGTCCTGGGCCATGCCCATCTTGTCTTTGGCCATGCCCATCTTGCCGTGATCCATAGGCATGTTTTTCTGATCCATGGGCATTTGCGCCAGTGCGCCAACGGGCAAGGTCAGGCCCAGGGTCAGGGCGGACAGCAGGGTGATTTTGTGGATGTGTTTCATGGTAATCCTCTCAGATAACAATGATTGAATGTTGCGGCGTAAGCGCCGCGTTTATTGTGTTACAGGTTTGTGGGTGGAAAGGGTGCTGACTTCGACACGACCTTTCATGCCGGCCTCATAGTGGCCGGGCATCAGGCAGCCAAAATGAACCCGGCCTGCCCGGGTGAACTGCCACAGGATTTCACCCTGTTGACCGGGCTCCAGCACCACCTGGCTGGGTTCGTCATGCTCCATGCCGGGAAAGCGTTTCATCTGTTCCAGATGCTCCAGCAGTGCCTGCTCGGTGCCCAGACTCAGCTCGTGTTTGATTTGCCCCGCATTCTTGACGACAAAGCGAATGGTCTCGCCCTGGGTGACCTGAATCTCGGCCGGGGTGTAGCTCATACTATCATCCATTTCGACAACGATGGTGCGATCTACCTTGCTTGCGATGCCCGGCTCCCCAATGGCAGTTTGCCCGGCGTCGTGTCCGTGCCCTCCCGCGTGGTTGCCGGCCGCGCTGACCGCACCCGGCAGCGCCAGGGCTGCCATCAGAAACCATAAATGGGGTGAAGGGGATGTTTTAGGCATGTTGGTGTTTCCTGCGTTTTGGTGTTTCCATTGTTGTTGATTGCGCTGGCTGTTGTTGATGGCACCGACGGTTGTTGATGGCACCGACCCGAAGCGTTCAGGCTGACAACTAACCAAGGCCGGGGTGAAGCCTGCTTGGGCGGCGGATACAGCCACTGCTTGCATGGTGAGAGTCTGGGGTCTTGATCCTGTCATGAAAATGAGTCAAAGATGACATTTTTGTCATCTCTGCGTCAAAAAGCCGGTTTGCTGCCAGACTGATCCGCAACCACCGCTGGAGCCGCTCCCATGAGAATACTGATTGTCGAAGACGAACCCAAAACCGGCGAATACCTGCGCCAGGGCCTGAATGAGGCGGGGTTTGTTGCCGATCTGGTGCAAAATGGCGATGACGGGCTGCATCTGGCATTGCAGGGTGACTATGATCTGGTGATTCTCGATGTCATGTTGCCGGGCCTTGATGGCTGGCAGGTGCTGGCTTCCTTGCGGCGTCAGGGGCAGCAGATGCCGGTGCTGTTTCTCACCGCGCGCGATCAGGTGGAAGACCGGGTCAAGGGGCTGGAACTGGGGGCCGACGACTACCTGGTCAAGCCCTTCTCCTTTGCCGAGTTGCTGGCACGGGTGCGCACCATTTTACGCCGGGGCCGCAGCGGTGGCATGGACAGTGCCACCCTGGGGGTGGCCGACCTGGAGCTGGATTTGCTGCGCCGCCGGGTAACACGGGGCGGGCGGCGTATTGATCTTACCGCCAAGGAATTCGGTTTGCTCGAATTGCTGTTGCGCCGTCAGGGCGAAGTCCTGCCCCGTTCCTTGATTGCCTCACAGGTGTGGGACATGAACTTCGACAGCGACACCAATGTCATTGAAGTGGCGGTACGCCGCCTGCGCCTGAAAATTGATGAGGGGCAGCCGGTCAAGCTGATTCACACGGTGCGCGGCATGGGCTACGTGCTCGAAGTACAGGAGGACGCCTGAGTGCTGTCGCGCCTGTCACTGACGCGCCGCCTGACGCTGTTTTTTACCCTGGTGGCGGCCAGCGTGGTGCTTGGGTTGGGGCTCTTGTTCATGACCGCCGCCGATCGTCATTTCATTGAACTGGACCACAGCTCCCTGGCCGACAAACAACATTTGATCAAGGCTATTCTCGCCCGGACGCATTCCGCTGCGGACCTGCGTGAACGCCTGGGGGAAGCCCTGAATCATCACCATGGGCTGTTTGTGCGCATTCAGGTCGTTGAGGGTGAAACGCTGTTTGAAACCCAGGACTTTCCCCCAGCCGATGCCTGGTTGTTGCCGACCCAGGAAACCCCGCCTCATGCCCTGATTGGCTGGCAGAAAGGTCAGAGCCAGTTTCGGGCGCTGCACTTCGGTGCCCGTGCTGGCTATGCGCCAGACAGGGCGCTGGAGATCACACTGGCCATGGACGCGGCCCACCACCAGCATTTTCTGGCCCAGCTGTTGCGCACCCTGGCCTTGTATGCGGTAACGGCGATACTGCTCAGTGGTCTGCTGGGCTGGCTGGCGATCTATCAGGGAATGGCGCCGCTGCGGGCCATCAAGGCGCGGGCGGCCGATGTCACTGCGCACCGGTTGCAGGCGCGCATGCCGGTCGAGGCGGTGCCGGTGGAAATGGCCGATCTGGCACAGGCATTGAACCAGATGCTGCAGCGACTGCAAGCCGACTTTCGGCGCCTGTCGGAGTTTTCGTCCGATCTTGCCCATGAGTTGCGCACCCCCATCAGCAACCTGCTCACCCAGACTCAGGTGACCCTGGCAGCACCACGGGACAGCGCCGTGTACCGGGATGTGCTGGCCTCCAACGCCGAGGAGCTGGAACGTTTGGCGCGCATGGTGGCCGACATGCTGTTTCTGGCCAAAACCGAACGGGGGGTTGATCTGCCGCACAAGGAACGCTTTATGGCCGCCAACGAAGTGCAGGCCCTGCTGGAATTCTATGAGGCGGTGGCCGATGACAAAGACATCCGCGTGACCCTGGAAGGCGACGGCATCATTGAGGGCGACCGCTTGATGTTCCGCCGCGCCCTGAGCAATCTGCTGTCCAATGCGCTGCGCCACGTGCCCGTCGCTGGCCAGGTGGGGGTGGTGGTGGTCGGTACCGCCAATGCCACGGAAGTTTCGGTGCAAAACACCGGCCCCGATATCGCTCCCGAGTTGCTGCCGCGGCTCTTTGATCGTTTCTACCGTGCTGATCCTGCCCGCGCGCACCCGGCCTCGGATGGTGCCGGGCTCGGTCTGGCCATTACCAAAGCCATTGTCGAAGCTCACGGCGGTCATGTCGGGGTGCGTTCGTCGCAGGGTACAACCTGTTTTAGTCTGGTGTTTCCCCGTTAAAAAGCCTGGTCAATCCCGTCCGCGACCCTTTACCATGGCAGGGACAAACGAATGACTGAACCAGGCACGGCCCACGGCCAGACGACTTGCATGAATAGCGCTCAACTCAACCCGTTCGAACTCGTTATTACCGCCTCCAAGGACCTTGAACATCTCCTCGAAACCCTCTGGGGCGCGCAGGGGAAGGGGCTGCACGAAAAGCTCAGCGCCATTGAGAATCAGATCCCCGCGGATATCCAAAAACGCATTCGTCGCCTCGCAACCATCCGCAATAAAGTAGTGCATGACGCCGGTTACCATCTCGATGACCCCGACGGCTATGCGCGCGACTATCAGCGCGTCCGGCAGGCGCTGTTGCAGCTTCGTCCGGGCGCAACGGGGACAAGCGCGCAGACGTCTGCTTCGGTCAGTGACGAACGGGACGACACAGCAGCGGCAAACCGTCAGGCCGAGGCGATCCTGTCTGCCCTGGCGCAAAATCGCCCGGTAAACAAGGGGTTTCCCTTTTGGCTCTGGCTTTCGCTGGTGGTGCTCATCGGGATCTTGACCGGTGTTGCCGGTGCGATGGTGGCAGGGTTCTGGTTGCTTGCCGTGTACGTGCTGGTGCGGCTGCTTATCGCACTGACCCGTCGCAGCAACCTTGGCAGCCCGGGCTGGGCACTGGTGTGGAGCACGAGTTTGATGTTGCCTGTGCTGTTTGCCGCCATGTCGCAGAGCGGTTCTCTCCCGGCCGCACCTTCAGCCTTGGTTTCCCCGCCGCCAGCAGCGGTTGCGGCAAGGACGGTGGCTCCAGCGCTCGCCCCATCTTCGCCTGCGCCAGTCAGTGGCAGCGTGCCTGCGAACGCGGCCGCCTCGCAGGTGACGGCAATCCCAACGCCGGCGCCGGTGATGAATCCCGCCAGTCAAGCGGTGCAGGCAAACAGTACCTCGCCGTTACCGCAAGTGCTGGCTCAAGCCAGAGAGAACAAAGCCCGGGCATTTGACCGCATTGACCATCAGTGGCTCCAGACCTTTCGGGACAAGCTTCAGGTAACGCTGGCCGAACCGGAGTTCAAGGCGAACGCCAATGGCACCTTCGATGTGCTGGTGACGGTGACCTGGGCCCTGGCACCGCAGGCAATCGAAGCCGTGCTCGATCCTGATCTGGCCTTTGGCAACAACCCGCGCACCGGGGTGATCACTGTCACCAGGGCAGGAAACCGCAATGAAAAACAACGCCAACCCTATTCCTACGAGTTGTATCAGCAGTTGCTGAAGCACCCCGTGAAATTGATGTTGAGCCTGCAAGGGTACGAGAGTGGCATCACCCTGGCCACCGGCAGGGACTGCTTTGTCAGTTGCAAGGGCGAAGGCGATTCCGAATTTCAGATCCACTACAGCAACAAGGCCGCGTTGCAAACGCTCCTGTTCAGCAGCTATCAGGGCGAGCAAAATCCGGTGGTGATACGACAGGTGCCGGCAGCCGTTATCGCATCGGCCCGACAGATGACAGCTTTTATTGTCGCAGGAGGAATAAAACACCCGTTGGCAGAACGCCCGCTGCACCCGGATGACACAGCCGTGCGACTCAATGCCAGCAAGGATGCCCAGACCCAGGCGTTCGACCAGTTGCGCCAGGGCGTGTTTGAGTACGTGCGCCAGCACATCAAGGTGCAGTACGAAGCCCCGCAATACAACCCTGTGAGTGATGCTTACGATGTCTATGTCGATGTGCGCTGGCAGGTCGATGACGCCCCTGTTCTGGCGGCCCTCACGCCCTATCTGGTCGTTGACAGGGAAGGGCGTCAGGGCGAGAAAATAGTGATTAAAAAAGCCGCCAACGCGCAGGAAAAGCAAAAAGTGCCCTTTTCCCAGGCACTGTACGAGGAGCTGCTGCGGTATGAGATCAAACTCAAACTCAGTATGGGGTCATCGGCGAGCTGGGTAACCCTGGCGAGCGGGCGGGATTGCTTTGTCAGTTGCCGTGGCAAGGGCGACAGTGAATACCATTTCCACCTTTCCAATGAGAAGCATCCTTCAGCGCTGCTTTTCTCGGGTTACCTGGGCGAGCAAAACCCGGTGCGGATCAAGGCCGTCCCGCAAGCCCTGATAGCCCAGGCCATCAAGACAGAAGTGATTTGGGTGCGGCGCTGAGTGTGAACCGCGACTGGCAGGTAACGTCAGTGGCATAAAACGATGCAGAAGCCGATCACAAAAAACTAGCATTCATCAATTAGTTCATGCGGGCGTGGTTACCGGTTGCTATGTTCCGGTCAGGAATCGTGGGCGTTTGTTCCGTGTTTTCCAGACCTAAAAACAAGCAGCGGAGACACCATGAAGCGCCATCATTTTTTCTGCCTGGTCAGCAGCCTGTGCTTTGCAAGTGCCAGTGCTTTCGGGGCCTCGACCTATACCCGTATTACCGCACCCGCCAGTGGTGCCACTTTTACGGAGGGTGCCACCGTCAGCGTAACTGTGGATGCCCAGGACCGGGACGGCATCGCCGTGGCCCGCCTTTGGGTCGATGACACCTACTATGCCATGGATAACACGGCGCCCTTTGCGTTCAGTGTCTCCGGCTTGTCGCCTGGCACCCATTCCCTGATGGTGCGTACCAAAGACCGAAAGGGCAATGAGCTCGACAGCCAGCCGGTTTCCATCAGCATTCGCGAGCCACAAGCCTACAGCAGCATCACCGCCCCGACCGCCGGTGCCGTATTCAAGGCGGGCGAGACCTTTACCGTGCGGGCCAATGCCTATGATCCCGACGGCATAGATGCCGCCCGTCTGTGGGTCAATGGCAATTATCACAGCCTCGACAGCAGTGCCCCTTATGAGTTTTCCGTCAGTAATCTGCCGGTCGGGGTGCATGAGTTGATGGTTCGAACCAAGGATCGCAAGGGTAATCTGCTGGATAGCGCCGCCGTCAAAGTCTCGGTCACGAGTAGCGGCTCGGGTAATGCAGGTGGCGGAAGTGGCGGTGGCGTTGCTGCGGATGCCATCACTCTGCCGATTGAGGTGCTCGGGCCTGCCGGCACGAAAAAAAGTGTCAGCTTTGAGCTCAACGATACCTCTGCCATCAGCCACCTCTACCTGCGATGTAACGCCTGCGGTTATCACGACATCGATCTCGACAAAAATACCGCCAAAACCAAAGCCACGGTGCGGGTGAACGGTGGTGCTCCCATTGCGCTGAAGCATTTCATCGAAAACGGCCGGGTGTACGGCAATTCCCAGATCAAGATTATTGGCGGTGAGGCTGACTATGGCGGTATCGGCGGCGGTTTTCGCACGGTGCGCTTTACCGTTCCGGTGAGCGGTTTGAAAAAGGGGCTCAACACCCTGACCTTTGAACATCTCAATGCCGAGGCGCCCAGCATCGGCTTTCGTATCATCGAGCTCAACCTGTTGCAGAACGCAAGTCTCTCGCGCAAGGTGCTTGCCGATAACGAGTTTGTTGAAGACGATCCCAACGATTGGAATCCACCCCGAACGTCATCCGGTGATATCGCGCAAGGTGCCCGCCTGTGGCAGCAGCGCAACAAGCTCTACGATATCGGTCTTGACAGTCTTGATGGCCGCCTTGGCGGGCAGGGGGCAATCACCGGCAAAATGCAGGCTTCCTGTGCTGACTGTCATGCCAGTGATGGCCGCGATCTGAAGTACTTTAACTACTCCAGCTTCTCTATTATCGAACGGTCGAAGTTCCACGGTATGACCCAGCTTGAAGCAGAGCAGGTCGCTTCCTACATTCGTGATCTGGATCTGCCGATCGTCGATCAGGCGCGCCCCTGGAATCCGCCTTATCAGCCGGGCCCCGGGCTTGACAGCCGGCCCGCCTACGAATGGGCGGCCGGTGCCGGTGTGGATGCCATTCTGGATCGGGACAGCGATATGGCGCAGTATCTGTTTCCCCGGGGTACGGCGCTCAATGAAGTGCGCGCGGTGGTCGATCGCTATAAAACCCTTAATCTTCGCCAGTTGCCTGTCAATATTCCCATGCCGGAGTGGAATCAATGGCTGCCGCTCATTCACCCCGATGATGCCTTCAACACTTCCGCAGCCGCGATAGTGTCGGACTACAGGGGCGCCAATGTCGGCATGCCCTATTACAAGAAAATCTTCAATGATGCGGCGAGGAATCCAACCCCGGCCAATTTGGGAGGTTTTTCAGCGAGTATCAAGGAATGGTTTCGCCGCGGGCAGACCTGTTCCACGGCCGGTCTGGATAGCGGTGAGCCGGTGCGCGGACTCAATGGCGCTGTACTGAGTTCCCTGCGTTTGCCTTCTCCCTCGGTGACCAACAGCAACTGTACGAGCATCAATCGTGCCTCGCTGAAAAATCTGGAGCTTGCCAAGCGCGGCCTGACAGCCTGGGCGGCTGTTAAAATGTGGGAGGTGATCCACAGCAACGATCTTGAGGAGGAATCCCGGCGCATGAGTGCCCCCGTGTGCTCAGCTGGCCGCTGTATCAATGCCAGCGAAGCCCGTGGCTGGGTGGCGGATGGCCGCAATGTGTTTGATCGCCCGCCGCACTTCACCGGTGTGGGCGAGGGGCGCAAGTACCTGAATCAAAATGCGTTGCAAGGCATTCTTGAAAGTAACGCCTGGTATCACCTGAACATGATTCTTAACCCGGGCTATCGGCGCACCATGCCTTCGCACTTTGCCTACACCTACAGCCATGTGGAGTTGTTGCAGTTTGAGTCAAAGGTGGATCAGGGTTACCGCTTCTGGGCCACCCTGATCAAGCAGCGCCAATTGCAGACCAATGGCCGTTATGGCGTGGAGGAGGGGCTCGACCTGCGCACCGCCCAGCCCTATATCTACTACGGCAGTGCCCGCAACAAAACCCGTACCGATACCCAGGATAGCGTCGGTCAACCCCTGTGGGGGCGCCTGGCGCAGGCCATGGTCGAGGATTTTGTGGCCGATGCCAACAACGCCACCGAAAGGGACTGGGCCAGTGCGACGCAAAACCGCAAGGTACAGCCCCGTGACAGCACCAACTTCTCGCCTTGTTCGGGTGTCTGCACCTTCGATTTGGGCGAGTATCAGGGCCGCAATACCTATCGCGTCATTCCTGAACTGCGCAAAATCGGTGTGAGCGAGGATGCCATCCAGAAACTCATTGCCTGGGGCCAGAAGACCTGGCCGCGCGGCCCCTGGAATAATCTGAAATAGATAGGCGAGCGCATCGCCGCAGCGCATACGCCTGCGGCGGCTTTGGCTTACAACCGTTCCCGCATCTGCCCGGTGCCCCTGCGTTCAAGTGAAGGCGATTCATGATTACTTTGTTCATGATGACTTTGTTATCGCTTTGAAAGCAGGTGCGCCATCTCCTGTCTTTCCAATGAAATGAAATGTCGCCACAAATGGCACAAACGTGCATTATCGATGCTTAAAAGTGGTTCTATTGTACCATTATCTGCATTTGTAACTATTTGAAAATAAATAATAAAAAAATGTGAACCCTGGTTGTGAATGTAATTCAATCTGTGAATTCAGACACGCACGATTTTGTGCAAAAAGGTATATTGAACGGGCAAGGTAACTATCAATTGTATAAAGCAAAACGGACTATAACAGAGCGGTGCCACAAGGGTGATTGCTTGTGTTTTGCGTCAAAAAAAGATAGCTGGATGTTCTCTGCGTTATCTCATGTCGCGCAATGAGGCGAAAGTTCAATATAAAGTTGCAAAAGGGGGATCGACCTCATGACAAGCAAATCACTTAAGGGCACAAGAAACAGCGGTATTCAAAATTACGACCTTTCTGAAGCACAGCGCGATGCCGTGCTTGCCCAAAATGCTGAGAATGAAGGCGCTTCTGCATCCTCTGCCGGCACGGCAAACGGCGGGCAGCAAACCTTTCGTGCCTTTGCGGCCTCGAGCGGTATCGTAATTGATGGCGTACTTTACATTTTTGGCAATGATGGCAACGATGTTTTGACCGGCAGCGATGGCCCTGACCAGATCGTCGGCAAAGGCGGTGACGACACCATCAATGCGGGCCTGGGCGATGACAGTATCTGGGGCGGCGACGGTAACGACAGCCTGTTCGGTGAAGGCGGTAATGACAAAATCAGCGGCGGCGCCGGCAATGACAGAATTGAAGGCGGACTGGGTGATGACACCCTGTGGGGCGAGGATGGCGATGATGTCATCCTCGGCGGCGCCGGGAACGACACCATTATTGGTGGTGCCGGGGCTGACGATATCGACGGCGGTGACGGCGATGACAGCATTTGGGGTGGCGCCGGCAATGACAAGATTCTCGGCGGCGCCGGGAATGACAAGATTCGCGGTGAGGCCGGCGATGACAACATCGATGGCGGCGACGATAACGACACCATTTGGGGCGACTCCTATTCCCTTGAAGACTCCCTGCACGGCAATGACACCATTCTGGGTGGCCGGGGTAACGACTTGCTGGCCGGTGGCGGCGGCAATGACACCATTGATGGCGGTGAGGGCGACGATATCATCTGGGGTGATGAAGCCGGATCCCACGGGACGACCTTTGGCAACGATACATTAACCGGCGGTGCCGGTAACGATTACCTCATTGGCGAAGGCGGCAATGACATTCTTTACGGTGGCGCCGGCAATGATACGCTCATCGGTGATGCCAGCTACCTGCCAAATTCCCTGCACGGCAATGACGAACTCTACGGTGGCGATGGTGACGACAAATTGCTCGGTGGTGGTGGCAACGATCTGCTCGTGGGCGGCACCGGCAACAACACCTACCTGTTCAGCAAAGACAGCGGCCATGATCGTATCGAGCTGACGGCGGGTGCTCGTGACGCTATCCAGTTTGGTACCGGAATTACGCGCGCGGATGTCACCTTTATTCGGGAATACAATCCGCCTGCAAACGATCCGACCAAGGGTTACAGCGACGATTTCACCATCAAGATAGGCTCCGGCAGTTCCATTCTTTTTCAGAAGCTGTTCACCTACAGCTACTCCACGGCGATGGAAGAAATCCGCTTTGCCGACGGAACCAAGGTGCTGTACGACGAATTCACCAACAGTGCCCCCGTGGTTGCCAAGAAAGTGGGCGATGTTACGGTGCTTGAAGATTCCGCGTTGAAGCTCAATGTGTCAGGAGTATTCTTTGATATCGACAAGGATACGCTGGTACTAAGTGCGTCATCACCCTCGGGTGCCAAGCTGTTTGACTGGATGAAGTTCGATGGCGCCACTTTTACCGGTACGCCACTCAACGAGCATGTAGGCGTATATACCGTTACGCTGTCAGCCTTCGATGGCTACAAGAGCGTCGAAACCACCTTCAAGCTGACCGTTGAAAATACTAACGATGCGCCGGTATTGAGCAAGGCCATACCGGATCAGGAAGCTGCCGAAGATACAGTATTCAGCTTCACGGTTCCGGCCGATACGTTTCTCGATGTTGATGTGGGCGATACTCTGACCTATTCGGCAACCCTGGCCAATGGATCTGCCTTGCCCAGCTGGCTCAAGTTCAATGCCGGTTCGCGTACTTTCACCGGCACCCCTACCAACGCCGAGGTGGGGACCATCAATGTCCGTGTTACGGCCAAGGATACTTCCGGGGTGGCCATCAGTGATGATTTTGCACTGAACGTGGTCAACGTTAATGATGCCCCTACAGTGGCAAATCCGATTCCCGACAAAACCACCAATGAAGACAGCGCCTTCAGTTTTCAGTTTGCCGCCAATACCTTCGCGGATGTTGATGCAGGCGACACCCTGACGTACTCAGCCACCCTCACCAACGGCTCGGCCTTGCCCAGCTGGCTGAAGTTCAACGCAGGTTCGCGCACCTTTACCGGCACACCTACCAACTCGGAGGTGGGAACCATCAATATTCGGGTTACCGCCAAAGATAGCTCCGGATCAACTGTCAGCGATGATTTTGCGCTTAAGGTCGTTAACGTCAACGATGCACCCACGGTGGCAAACCCGATTCCGGACAGAACCGCCACTGAAGACAGCGGTTTCAGTTACCAGTTTGCGGCCAATACCTTTGCGGATGTCGATGTAGGCGATGTGTTGAGCTATACGGTGAGCGGGCCGAGCTGGCTGAAGTTTAACGCCTCTACCCGAACCTTTAGCGGCACGCCATTAAATGATGATGTCGGCACCAATAACGTGACGGTTACGGCGTCAGACGGTAATGGCGGCAAGGTCAGCACTACCTTTAAGATCGTGGTGGCCAACACCAACGATGCGCCAACCGTGGCCAATCCGATCCCGGATAAAACCGCCAGTCAGGGCAGCGCCTTCAGTTTTCAGTTTGCCAACAATACCTTCAATGATGTCGATGTGGGCGACACCCTGACCTATACCTCCAATGCATCGGGCTGGCTGAGCTTTAATGCGTCGACGCGCACCTTTAGCGGCAATCCTACCAATGGGGATGTCGGGACCAAAACCGTGACAGTTACCGCTTCGGACGGAAAAGGTGGCACCGTCAGTGACACCTTTAACATTGTGGTTTCCAATACCAATGATGCGCCCACGGTGGCGAACCCGATACCAGACCGTACCACCAATGAAGACAGCGCGTTCAGTTTCCAGTTTGCGGCCAATACCTTTGCCGATATTGATACGGGCGATGTGCTTACCTATACCGCCAGTGCGCCGAGCTGGCTGAGCTTTAATGCCTCCACTCGCACCTTCACGGGCACCCCCTTGAACGAGCATGTGGGTACCAATACCGTTACAGTGACCGCATCGGACGGCAAGGGCGGTACGGTCAGCGACAGCTTTGATATTGTCGTCAAAAATACCAATGACGCCCCTGTGGTGGATAAGGGAATTGCTAACCTGGATATTCAGGACAATGTACCTGTCAACTTCAAGATT
Organism: Oleiphilaceae bacterium; assembly: GCA_041591635.1. Taxonomy (GTDB): domain Bacteria; phylum Pseudomonadota; class Gammaproteobacteria; order Pseudomonadales; family Oleiphilaceae; genus JACKOD01. Next base: position 13,134 of record JBFHRO010000037.1, read on the forward strand.
CCCTCAAATGCGTTCAAGGACGTGGATGTGGGGGACACACTGAGCTTCACCACAGCTACCAAGTCCGGTGGGGCGGCGCTTCCTGCCTGGTTGAGCTTCAACAGCGGTACCGGAACCTTTACGGGCACACCCTCAAGCGCCGATGTACTGGCCGATACGGGCGTTGTCATTCTTGTAGGGGTCACTGACGGCTTGCTGTCCACCTCAACGACCTTTACCCTGATTTGACCCGCGAAGGAGTGCGCCAAGCACCGGCAGTGATCATGATGAAACCCGAAGGTAGCCAGGCCATGTCAGCTACAAGAAGCGGTTTTTTCCTGATCCAGCTGGTGCTGGTGACTACCGCTTTTTTTGCAACATCCCTGAATCCGCTCCTGCAGTTTGATCGAAGTGCCATTCATGAGGGCGAACTCTGGCGACTGGTTACAGGCCATTTCGTGCATCTCGGCAATTATCATGCACTAATGAATATGGTCGGGCTGGGTTTGATTCAGGTTATTTTTGCCACAGAATTCACCTGCAAAAAAGGTTTTGTTGCCCTGTTGTTTATTACCCTGTGCATTAGCCTGGCTTTATTGGCTTTTTCGCCACAAATTGAATGGTATCTCGGATTTTCTGGCGTGCTTTATGGATTATTGGCGCTGGGCCTGACGCTGAATCTTGGAGGCCAATTTTCGGTTTATTGGGTAGGCTTGATAGCTTTAGTAGTTAAAGTGGGGTTTGAGCAAACCCCCGCCTACGATGTAAACCATTTAATGAGCTACATTCACGCCCCGGTGGTGGTAGACGCGCATTTGTACGGTATGGTCGCTGCCATGATATTGGGAGCGTTTTGGAACTACTGCCGATTCAGAAGCCGGGACAGACAGCAGAGTATTGTTAGATAACGCATGAAATGAGAAACGAGCATGAGTATCAGAATTAGCATGAACAGAAAAAAGTGGTTAGGTTGTTCCCTGTTTTCCACATTAATGCCGTTATCACATGCTGTCTTGGCAGGCGGTACCCTGGTACCTGCCGCAGATCTTGAGCAATACGTGAACGATGGAAAAATGAGCGCCTGTGAAACCCTCTGTGTTCAAACGCTGGAATTTCGCGATGATGCCAAGGCGCTAACCTCGATCAAGGTGATCATTACCAATAATCTTGCCATTGATGCCCTGGTGAAAGTAGCTGCAACTGTCAGCGGTATTTCTCCTGCCCTTTCGGCGATCAGTGAAACCCTTGCCGCTAAAACGGCACTGCTGGTTTATGAAGGCACAGTAACCACTCCCGCAAGTTCGCCATACAGCGTCAGTTACGATGCTTATCCGGGGGTGGCGGGTGCCGTTCACAATGATACCTTTGTTTATGAGCTGCCTTGGGAAACGGGTAACAAACATGTGTCCCTCAGTGATGGAGGCCAGTACTTCACCTTTGATATGGCTGAAAGAACCCCGGTGGTGGCGGCCAGAGGCGGTAAGGTCGTTGGCGTGAAACACAAGAAAGACACCAAAACCAGTACCTATCAGGCGTACAGTGCCAACGAGATAGTCATTCTCCATAGTGACAATACTGTGGGGGTCTACCGCAATATTCTGCAAAACGGCGCTCTTGTCGCCGAGGGGGCTGAGGTCACACAAGGGCAGAAAATCGCGCTTTCAGGCCAGTCGGATCTTTCTGCTAATCCCTATTTGGTCTTTTATGTTACGACACCGCCGTCCGCTGACGGGTCAGGACAGATACCCATCATGTTTCAAACCGCGGCGCACGGTCTTGTGACTACCTTAAACAAGGGTGAGACCTACACGGCAACTCACAAGAACACTACAGCGACTGTGGATTTGTCCTTTGAAACCAATACCGGCTTTGAGCTGGACGCCAACGGCACTGTGACCTCGACAACCGTAACTACGGGTACGGGTACAGGAACCGGCACGAGCACGAATACGGGAACGGGCACCAACACAGGCACCAATACGGGTACCAATACGGGTACCAACACCGGCACGAATGCCAACGCAGGGGCGAGCACGACCACACCAACGACTACCGGCACACCAGTCACTCAAAACACAACGGCTTCCTCTGGTGGCGGTGGCGGTGGCGGCGGTGGCGGCGGATCAACTTCTCCGATAGCGCTGTGGCTTTTGATGATGTTGTACGCAGTAAGACGAAAAGAGCGCAAGGTCGCTGCTGGCTGAGTGTGCCGGCGGATGTGGCGCTGATGTGACATGGGATGAGCGCTTATCCTTGAGGAATCAACAGGCAAAAACCCGTTGATTCCTGTGTTCACCCAAAGACAAGGGCTATTTTTCTTTCAGACCCCGGGCAAAGCTGTCGCTGATAGGTTTAATCAGGTAGCTGTATAATGTCCGGTCTTCGCGACGAATCATGACTTCGGCAGGCATGCCGGGCTTGAGCTTCATGCTGTCAGTCATATTGCGCTCGCCTTCCTCTGTCACTTTGATACGTACGAGATAATAAGGCTGCTGATCTCGCTCATTGATCAGGCGGTCTGCGGACAGGGTAACCACCTCACCCTCAATCACCTTGGTAAATCGGGTATCAAATGCCGAAAACCGGATATCCACCTTTTGCCCTTCGTACACATCATTAATATCCTGAATCATGAGTTTGGCTTCAATCACAAAATCATCGTGCTCAGGGACAAGATCCAGCAGGGTTTGACCCGAACCCACAACGCTGCCAATGGTGTGTATCTGCATGTTAACCACCACTCCGGCCTCCGGAGCGCGCACCATCGACCGGTGGATTCTGTCATTGGTAAGTTGCTGTATTTCCTGAAAGTCGTAATAGTTATCCTGGATTTTGCGAATGGTTTCGCTGACATCCTTCAAGTAGTCCTGGCGTTTGGTCGCCACCTGCAGTTCTGTTTCGGTAATCTGAATATTAAGACGCGATATTTCCGAGTTTATTCGGGTGATCTCGTTTTCGGTCGATAAAGCAGCACGATCCAGCTCCCTGGCGCGTGGATCGTCTCCCAGGCCCTTTTTGAACAGATTGGTGTATGCGCGGCGTTCGCTTTGAAACGACTCCGCTTGCGCCGCAAGGATGTCTTTTTGCTTGCGCAGACCGGAAATTTCTTCGCGGATTTGTTCGGTCCGGCTTTTTAAGGCCTCTTGCTCCTGAATGAAGGTTTTGCGACGGGCACTGTGCAGCTCTCGTTGTTGCAGCAAGGCGGCGCGAACATCCGGGTCTTGTTCGGCGGCGAGGGTGAGGTTGTCGCTGAAAACCAGCTTGTCGCTGAACTTTTGTTCGGCCAGCAAACGTTCCAGTTCTGCCTGTGTCGTAAGCAGGCGCTTTTCATTGCTGGTTCTTTTTGCATGGGCCTGCATGGCATCAATGCGCACCAAGGGGTCGCCTGCCGCCACCTTGTCTCCATTTCGGACATAGATATCTTCAATAATCCCGCCCTCATAGTGCTGAATGGATTTGCGATAGGTGTTCACCACCACTTCGCCAGAGGTAATGAGGGCGCTACTGATAGGGGCAAAACCCGCCCAGAGTGAAAAGCCACCAAAGGCAACTATCAGAAAAAACAAACCAAAGCGTATGTCTCTGGAGGCATCCACAGGAACCCTGGCAGCCGGATGGGGTACAAGATTCAACGAGAAAGGCGCCGGGGGAGGGGATATTGGAAGCGCCGTCTGCGCCTCGTTTGTGCCTTGAGAATTGGTGGTTTGCGATTCGTTTGCCATGGGTGCTCTCAATCGTGTTATTCAAGGCGCAAAAGCAGACCGGACACTAACTCCAGTCACTTGCTCCGCATTGGAAGCCAGTCTGGAACCCTCATGTGCGTTAAGGGGTGGCCAGTTTTTGCAAGATGTCATCGCGGGGACCAAAAGCTTGTACCTGCCCTTCTTGCAGTACCAGCAGTTTATCGACCTGGCGCAGGATTGACATTCGATGACTGATGACAAAGACGGTCGCCCCCTCGTTTTTAAGTGTCTGCATGGTCGCGGCCAGCGCCTGTTCACCGGCGGCATCCAGGTTTGAATTGGGCTCATCCAGCACAATCAGCTTGGGGCGGTTGTACAGGGCACGTGCCAAGCCAATGCGTTGCCGCTGCCCGCCTGAAAGCGCCCCGGAATCGGCGCCAATCGGGGTGTTGTAGGCATTGGGCAGTCGCAAGATCAGCTCGTGGACGCCTGCCTTTTTGGCCGCTTCAACGATTTTTTCGGCGTCAAGCGCTTCGAACCGGGCAATGTTTTCACCGACGGTTCCGTTAAACAGTTCGATATCCTGGGGCAAGTAGCCGATATGGGGGCCAAGCTGATCCATGTTGTAATGCTTGAGTTCGGCACCATCGAGCCTCACTGTGCCTCCTGCTGAAGGCCAAACGCCAATCATGGCACGGGCAAGGGTCGACTTTCCGGATCCGCTTGGCCCGACAATGCCGATATGCTCCCCCGGAAAAACCTCAAAGCTGACGCCTTGCAGCGCTGCTTTCAGCGACGCCGGTGGCCTGACGGTCAGATTTTCGACCGAAACCCTGCCAGCCGGGTCGGGCAGTTGCATATGGCGTTGATGCTGTGCAACGGATTCAAGCAGTTCCGACAATCGGCCCCGTGCCGCCCGGGCATTATTGAAGCCACTCCAGCTGCCGATCAGCAGATCCAGTGGCGCCAGTGCACGCCCCATCAGTATTGATCCGGCGATCATCATGCCCGGCGACATTTCATTTAACACCACATAGTAAGCACCCAGGCCCAAAATCAGAGACTGAAAGACAATACGCAAGGTTTTGCTCAGGTTGCTGTAAACGCCTGAGCTGTCACTGGCAACACTTTGCTTGTGCAGGAACATCTGATGCTGCTGATACCAGCGCTGCATGATGTTCGGCAGCATTCCCATGGCATGGAGTGCTTCGGCATTGCGTAAATTGCTGGTTGCAAGGGCCTGGGCCTTCACGTGCTCGTTGCTTGCTTCTAACAATATGGCCTTGGTGGTTCGTTCGTTAATAAGGGCAATAAAAAACAGGATCAATGCGGCGCAGACTGAAAACCAGCCAAAGGACACATGAAAGACGAACAGCAAGCCTATGTAGATAGGCATCCAGGGCACATCAAAAAACGCAAACAGACCGTTTCCGGTAATAAACTGGCGTAAGGTTGTGAGGTCATTCAGTGGTTGCGAACTGCGCATGTGCGGCGATTGAATACCCGCTTCAAACATGGCGGCGTAGACGCGCTTGCTGAGGTTTCGATCAATTTGATTGCCAATGCGCACCAGAATGCGTGATCTCACCCAGTCCAGTGTTCCCATCACCACAAACATAAAGAGCATGATGAGGGTTAGAAACAGCAGGGTTTCCAGACTGCGGGACGTGACCACCCGGTCGTATATGTGCAGCATATACAGGGGGGCCGTGAGCATAAGCAGGTTGATAAAGAGGCTGAAGAACCCGGCGGCAATAAATCCTTTCCTGCTCGATTTCAGAGCCTGTTTGATGTCATCAACGACTTGAGCATTGCTCATTGTTTTCTCTTGATTGTATGCGATGGTTAACAATGAAGAACGAAATAGAATCGACGCTTCACGAAGGAGTATGTGGCGCTGAGCCCGTTTGTCCGAAAGTATACACTACAACCAAAACGCCACAGCCGAATCTGAGTGTGGGGCTTTCTTTAATAATCCGAAAAACAGGCCGCATCTTTCGGCGCGAAAACCAGTTCCGGAATCACGATTTCCCAATGGTCGCATTTCACGTGGTCGAGGTACGCTTCATCCACATCCGCTTTGCGCCGGACGATGATTCCCATGACCTGTGCGCCAACGCATAGCATATGCCTGGGCGGCGTAAAGGTCTGAGCAAACCGGCCTACGATGTTTTCCTGAGCATCCAGCATCTCCCAACGGCCCCGATGTTCCCGGATTTGCAACGATTGCCCCGGGAGAAGCTGCGAGAGGATTTTGTGTACAGGGCGATCTGTGGCATAGCGTCCGGCGAATCCCAGGTCGATGTCTTTCATGCTTGCGCGAAGATAGACCTTGGCCAACTCCCACTCGGGAACAGGCAATGCAGGGAACGCCCGGTGGATAACGCAGGGTGATTCCACCAGCGGGTGGAGCAGTGCATTGCCCTGATCCATGCGGGCGAGTGACAGGGTTTGCCGGGCTCGCGTCATGGCTACGTAATAGAGCCGCCGCGATGCATCGGCATCCTCATGGGGGCTGCGCTTGTCCCACCCCCCGTCAATGACGGCAACATGATTAAACTCAAGACCCTTTGCCCGGTGGGCCGTAAGCAGAAGCAGACCGGTTTGTCGACGTTTTAGATCACGCCCCCATTCGGCCAGCCACTCCAGGAAATGTGCGCAAGGAACCTCGGTGGCCCCTGCCTCTTGGGAAAATATGTCGACGACATGCCGAAGCTCTGCCCAACAGGC
>JBFHRO010000038.1:0-19234 GCA_041591635.1 Oleiphilaceae bacterium
GCCGTAGTGCGCGCCGAGGCAGTTGTACAACCAACCATCGCCATCATTATCGACGATATGGGCAATCGTTTTACCGAAGGCAGGGAACTCATTCACCTTCCTTATCCGTTGACCTTGTCTTTTCTTCCTCATCGCAAGCACACCGAACAACTTGCGCACGAAGCGCACTATGTCGGCAAGGAAGTCATGCTGCACATTCCCATGGCCAACACCCGCGGCATGAATCTGGGAGCGGGCGCCTTGACTCTTGATATGGCACAACCGGAGATTGTCCAGACACTCAGGCGTGCAATCGACGCCATTCCGCATGTTGCAGGCCTCAACAACCACATGGGCAGTGCCTTTACCCAAAGTACGCAAGCAATGAATTGGGTGCTGCTGGAAGTTCGTGACAGGCCCTTGTTCTTTGTTGACAGCCGCACGATTGCCTCGACCGTTGCGGCGAAAGTTGCCACCGATAACCAGATTCCCAATCTCAGTCGCGATGTGTTTCTTGACCATTGGCAAACCCGAAAAGCCATTCATTTCCAGTTCATGCGATTGCTGGAAGTCGCCCGCAAGAATGGCTCTGCCCTGGCGATCGGCCATCCTCACCGGGAAACGATTGATTACTTGCGCGAGGCACTACCGAAGCTGGACGAAATGGGATTTCGCATAGCTACTGCCAGTGGCTTGTGGCAAATCCGGCATCCCGCCGTGGCGATGTTTGATAAACAGGAACCGATGAATACGGCACAACCGCAAGTGGCAAGCAAACCCGCGTCACTTCATCACAAGAACATCTGAGGGATCACAAGAACATCTGAGGGTTGGCGCCCGAAATCGATGTTTGGACGCCCTGCCAACAGCAATCAAGTGCGTACTTCAATGCCTTGATTGGCCATAAAGGCCTTGGCTTCAGGAATGGTATGCTGGCCAAAATGAAAAATGCTGGCCGCCAGAACGGCATCTGCCCCGCCCTGAACAATGCCATCGACCAGATGCTGCAAACAGCCGACCCCGCCCGAAGCAATTACCGGGATGGAAATCGCCTCGCTGATCGCCCGGGTGACGCCCAGATCAAAGCCGTTGCGAGTGCCATCCCTGTCCATACTGGTCAGCAGTATTTCGCCCGCACCGTAACGGGCCATTTTCACCGCCCACTCCACCGCATCCAGGCCCGTGGGCTTACGGCCACCGTGGGTGAATATCTCCCAGCGATCCGCTTCGTTCGGGCCACTGACTTTTTTGGCGTCCAGCGCCACAACAATGCACTGGCTGCCGAACCTGTCGGCAGCTTCACGCACAAAATCGGGGTTGAAGACAGCCGCCGTATTGATACCTACCTTGTCGGCGCCCGCGTTCAGCATGCGCCGTATGTCCGCCACCGTGCGAATGCCGCCACCGACCGTCAAGGGAATGAAAACCTCACTGGCCATGCGTTCCACTGTATGCACCGTGGTTTCGCGGTCTTCGTGACTGGCGGTGATATCCAGAAACGTGATTTCGTCAGCGCCTTGCTCATCGTACTTGCGAGCAATTTCCACCGGATCACCCGCGTCGCGGATATCCACAAACTGTACGCCTTTGACGACGCGTCCCTTGTCTACGTCGAGACAGGGAATAATGCGCTTTGCAAGCCCCATAACAATCCTACATCAAACCTGTAAAAGCCGATCCCGGTTACGCCCGCTCGTTTTCCAGCCCATCACAATAGCGCTGGGCCACTGCAATATCGAGGGTACCTTCATAGATAGCCCGTCCGGTAATGGCGCCAAGGATCCCCTTGTCAGCCACGGCCGCCAGCTGATGAATATCGTCCATGTTGGTCACACCGCCGGAGGCGATCACGGGCAAACCGCAAGCCTGTGCCAGCTCGACGGTGGCATCAAGGTTAACCCCCTGCATCATTCCGTCGCGGGCAATATCGGTGTAAACGATAGAACTCACACCATCGCGAGCGAAACGACAGGCCAGATCAGTGGCCTTGACGGTGGAAACCTCCGCCCAGCCATCGGTGGCAACCAGGCCGTTTTTGGCGTCGATTCCAACAATGATGTGACCGGGAAACTCCGCACACATTGCGGCCACAAACTCCGGCTCCTTCACCGCTTTGGTGCCGATAATGACGTACTCGACACCGGCAGCCAGATAAGCACGGATAACCTCGGCACTGCGAATGCCGCCACCGATCTGAATGGGCAGCGAGGGAAAACGCCGCGCAATGGCTGTCACAATTTCGCCGTTCACCGGCTCGCCCGCAAACGCACCGTTGAGATCCACCAAATGCAGTCTGCGCGCTCCGGCCGCCACCCAGCGCGCGGCCATCTCTACCGGGTCATCGGAAAAAACGGTCGAATCATCCATTCGTCCCTGGCGCAGGCGAACGCATTTACCATCTTTGAGGTCAATCGCAGGAATTACTAGCATTGTCAAGGCAGGTCCTAGTTGGGCTATAAAATATCAGCATCAGCGCCATAGGCATCAGCGCTGGCCATTCCAGTGGGCAAAGTTACGTAGCAGTGCAAGGCCGGCGTGCTGGCTTTTCTCGGGGTGAAACTGCACGGCAAAAATGTTGTCACGCCCGATGGCCGCGGCGATGTCATAGCCGTAACGGGCAGCGCCCATGACATAGTCGGCATTCGCTGCCACGTAATAGCTGTGAACAAAATAGAATCGCGCCTGGTTGTCGATGCCGTGCCACAGAGGGTGCTCCGCCACCTGCTCTACCTGATTCCACCCCATGTGAGGCACTTTCAAGCGTCCCTGTTCATCCGCGAGCGTGTCACCAAAAAACTTCACCTCGCCCGCAAACAACCCAATGCCATCCACCCCCTGGTTTTCCTCACTGCGGCGCATCATGGCCTGCATACCGACGCAGATCCCCAGCAACGGACGGGTGTGGGCGATTTCCCGCACCAGCTGATCGAAGCCAAGGCGGCAAATTTCACCCATGCAATCACGAATGGCACCGACTCCGGGCAGGATCACCCGATCCGCTTCGCGAATCCGGTTGGCATCATCGGTGACCACGACATGCGCATCAGGTGCAACGTGCTCAACCGCCTTCGCAACCGAATGCAGGTTACCCATTCCGTAATCAATAATCGCTACTGTATTCATATCAGACCCGGCATTCGCTTGCTTGTCGTGAGGAGGTTTTTGCAGAGATCACAGACAGCCTTTCGTGGACGGTGTTATTCCTGCCATGCGGGCATCCGGCTCCAGAGCCATGCGCACGGCGCGCCCGAATGCCTTGAAAACGGTCTCAATCTGATGATGGGTGTTCTTGCCGCGCAGGTTATCGATATGCAACGACACCATGGCGTGATTCACGAACCCCTGAAAAAATTCACCAAAGAGGTCAACATCAAACCCGCCCACGCTGCTGCGGGTATAGGGCACATTCATTTCAAGCCCGGGGCGGCCGGAGAAATCGATCACCACCCGCGACAAGGCTTCATCCAGCGGGACATAGGCGTGACCGTAGCGGCGAATGCCTTTTTTGTCTCCGGCGGCTTTGGCGATTGCCTGACCCAGTGTAATACCCAGGTCTTCCACCGTGTGGTGGGCATCGATGTGCAAATCACCCTTGGCATTGGCCCGGATATCGATCAAACCATGACGGGCAATCTGATCAATCATGTGCTCAAGAAAAGGTACGCCGGTACTGAGCTCGCACACGCCGGTGCCGTCAAGATTAACCTCAACCGTAATTTGCGTTTCGAGCGTGTTACGCTCCACCCGGGCCTTTCTTTCTGCCATGCTGCGCTCCGCCACGTGCGGACGCCAGTGCACCCGCTTATCTCAGGAAAACGGCGATTATACCGATTTTGACGCTCAGGCCATAGGGAAACGTTCAGGCAATACCTGCCCGATGAAGGCGACAAAATCACCTTGCAACGGGCAGGTTATGGGCAGATCAGGCGTTGAGGGTATTTTTCAGATTTTCGGTGTAGGTATCGACCAGGGAATTGAATTCGTGTTTCACCACCGGGCTGATCGCAAGCTTCAGAAGGCCTGGTAACGGTAGCGTCAATTGCCCTTCCGTGTGAAACTGAATGCTGGTGCCTCCTTCGGTTTTGGCGATTTTCCAGAAGCCGGATACCAATCCATTACCCTCCCCTTTGACGGGCGTCCAGTTAACAGTTCCCTGGGCCCGGTCACCCACGTATTTACAGGCGTAAATGGTCTGGATCGCATGCTTGTCAACGCCGAGCTTTTCCATTTCCCAGCGAAAGCTGTTGTCGCCCAAATCGATCAATTTGTCGACCTTTGGGAAGTGACTCGCCGATTCTGGAACATTGGCCAACAAGTCGAAAACACGATCAAAATCGGCCTTGACCTTGAAATCCCTTTTAACTTCAATACTGACGGTAACAGACACTCGAACTACTCCTTTGCAAGATTTACAAGAACATCAACAAGTACAAAACCAATCAAATGAAAGCACAAACTGCCACCGGCCTTACTCCATGCTTTCACCAATAACGAATCATGGTACTCCTTTTAGCACCCATGAACGGAATCGGCAACTGTTTGCCGTCATGTCCTGCCGGTGTTTTTTCCGCGCAACCAGGTGATACCGCCCGCACCTTTGCCTATACTGTACACTGACCTGGTGGAGCACACCCTGCCCGCAGGGCCATTCTGAAATCCATCAACAATCGCCAGCCAGCCCCCTCGTACTACAATAAATCCCAATAATGACAAGGAAGAATCATGACCAGAATTCTCAAATTCATCATATATAGCATCCTGGGCCTAATCCTGTTGGTGGTGGGTGCAATCGCCGCTACCTTGATGATCCTTGATCCCAATGATTACAAGCCCGATATTGAAAAAGCTGTGGCAGACAACAGTCAACTAACCCTGAAGATGACGGGTGACTTGAGCTGGTCGCTGATGCCTCTGGGTATTAACGTCGGCAAACTCTCGGCCAGCACACCGGATGCCAGGGAATTTACAGCGCTGGAGCAACTGACCGCTGAAATCGACCTGATGTCTTTGTTCAGAATGACACCCAGGGTGCAGCGTATCATCATTGATGGGCTGACCCTGAATCTGCACAAAGATGCCAAAGGTGTGGCCAACTGGACCCAGATCGCCAAACCCAAGACAGCCGATACAGCCCCGGCCACGACTTCTGCGCCCGACCCTCAATCCCCCCCCCCGGCTGGCGACACCCCTGACAGCCCGGCCGAGAAAAAGGCGCCACTTGAGTTCAAGGTCGATGAAGTCGCCGTAACCAACACCACCGTGAATTACCAGGACGATCAAAGCGGCCAAAAGGTGTCACTCAAGAAATTCAATCTGGTGACCTCTAACATTGGCCTGGATCGCGAATTTCCTTTGAGCATCGACTTTGGCGTACAAAATCAGACACCAAAACTGGATATTGACGCTGCGATCAAACTGAAAATTCTGGTTGCCAGCAGCCTGAAGCAAATCAAAATTCCCGCGTTTGATGCCCGCCTGAGTCTTGCCGGCGCACCGTTCGCCGACAAAACGGTGAAAACATCAACTCAAGCGGCTTTGGCTGTCGATCTGGAGACAGAAACGCTGGAACTTGAAAAGTTCCTTCTGTCGTTTGCCAACCTGGAGCTTAAGGCCAATGCCAAGGTTAAAGGATTCGGCGCAGAACCCAAGGTAAACGGACAGGTGGATATCGCGCCCTTTTCACTGCAAAACCTGCTTGAATCCACCGGGCAGGCAGCGATTGTCACGAGCGATGCGAACGTACTGCAAAAACTGGGCTTCTCGACCCTGATCGCGGTGGCCGCCAAGGATATTCAGCTTTCAGAGTTGAAGCTGACGCTGGACGACACCCTTTATACCGGCAAAGTCGCCGTCAATACGGGCAAGCCCTACTTTTCTGTCACACTGGCAGGCACCGAGCTGAACGTGGATCGCTACCTGCCACCGGTCAAGGAGGCGGCAGCCAAGACGACTGATACCGCTGGAACCCCAGGCTCGCCAGCACCAGATACTACTGCCAGCGCAGGCACGGCTAGCGCACCAGAAGCACCTTTATTGCCGCTGGAGACAATTCGCGGGCTGAATTTTGATGTCAACTTCACCCAGCAACGACTGCTTGCCAAGAATCTCAAGCTGAACGAACTGAAAGTCGTGGCGACCGGCGCCAAGGGACTGATTGAACTGAAAGAAGCCAGCGGCAAGATGTATGAAGGCGGCTTTGCGGCGGCAGTGCGTATTGACGCTCGCACCGATGACGTTAAGTGGGAGGTTACCAAAAAAGTAACCAACATTCAGACCGGTCCGCTGCTGACCGATCTGCTGCAAATGGACATGCTCTCTGGCGGGGTGAATCTGGATGCCAACGTCAAGACCCGCGGCAACACAGTGTCAGCCCTGAAGGCCAACGCCAAGGGTGAAGCCGGCTTTAATCTCGACAAGGGCTCAATCAGCGGCTTTAACCTCACGGCACTCACCTGCGAAGCCTTCGCCCTGATTAACAAGGAAAAAGTCAGCACCCGTAACTGGCCCGCCAAAACAGACTTTCAGTCGATGCAGGGCCGCCTGCTGATTGACGGCAATACCTACACCAACAAACCCCTGGTCGCCGCCCTTAGCGGTCTCGAACTGGCAGGTGAAGGTGTGATTCAAATGGATACTTCAACCCTGAACTACGGTGCCGAGCTGAAAGTCGTAGGCAACCTCGGCGAGAACGCTTGCCGGGTAAACGAGCGGGTGACGGAAATCCCGATTCCGGTGCGCTGCAAGGGCAAGCTGTCCGCCCCCGAGTGTGGCCTGGACACCGAACGCCTGGGCAGTGCCATTACCAGTCTGGCCAAAAAGGAGCTTGAGCGTAAGGCCACCAAGGAAATCGACAAACAGGTCGACAAGCAGGTCGAAAAGCACCTGGACAAGTACCTGGGAGGTGATGAAGAAAAAGAAGGCGCCAAAAAAGAGATCAAGAAACTGCTCAAGGGCCTGTTTTGAATTCGTTGCAACACCCGGAATTCAGCTCGCTGTTATTGCAGTGGTTTGATCGCCATGGCAGAAAAGATCTGCCATGGCAAATCAACAAAACCCCCTACCGGGTGTGGGTTTCGGAGATCATGCTGCAGCAAACCCAGGTGGCCACGGTAATTCCTTTCTTTAACCGCTTCATGCAGGCCTTCCCTACCCTCGATACGTTAGCCCTGGCGCCCTTGGACGAGGTGCTGCATCTGTGGGCCGGGCTGGGTTACTACGCCCGGGCAAGAAATCTGCACAAAGCGGCGCAGCAAGTGATGCAGCTTCATAACGGTGAGCTGCCGGCCGATCAGGCTTTACTTAACAATTTGTGCGGCATTGGCCGATCCACAGCGGCAGCGATTGCATCCATTGCTTACGGCCAGCGGGCGGCCATTCTCGATGGCAATGTGAAGCGGGTGCTCAGCCGTGTTTTTGCGATTGAAGGCTGGCCTGGCAAGACGGAGATAGAACGCCAACTTTGGCACCTGGCCGAAACACTGGCGCCCGAGCAACGCTGTGCCGATTACACGCAAGCCATCATGGATATAGGCGCAACCTGCTGCACCCGCACCAAACCCGATTGCGCCGGCTGCCCGCTGGCGTGCATTTGCAAGGCACGGATGCAAAATGCACAGACTTTGTTTCCGACCCCAAAACCGACCAGACCGCTTCCACAAAAACACGCCTGGTTTTTTCACATTGAGGCCGAAGACGGCTGGATTTTGCTGCAGAAACGCCCCGAAAAAGGCATCTGGGGCGGCTTGTGGTCTTTACCGCAACTGGCGCACCCCGGGAGCCGGCAAACAAGCACGAAAACACAGACCGAAGCTGATCTCACAGAACTCAAACAGCACGCCCGTTTTTTGAGTCGTATTGATGAACCCGCGAATCGGGTGACGCTGGCGCCCACCTTTAGACACACGTTCAGCCACTATCACTTGCACATTTACCCGGTGCTGGTTCGATTTTCACAGCGACCCGAAGCCAACACCAGTAACGACGATCTCTACTGGCACAACATCAGTCAGCTATCAACCCTTGCCGTGCCGGCTCCGGTAAAAGCTTACTTCAGCACCTATGCGGCAGGCGCGGGTTTGGGCTCCCCCATCTCGGGAGCGTAGACAACCAAACGATTTCGCCCCGTCTGCTTGGCGCGATACAAGGCAATATCTGCACAGCCGATGATCCACTCGGGGGTGGTTCCAAGCGTCGGCACGCGACAATAGAGCCCCATACTCAATGTAACAATAGGAGCTGTTGCCGAGGCATCATGGGGTAGCGCCAGTTCGCGCACCTTCTGCAGCAAGTCTTCGGCACGCACCATTGCATCCGACTCATGACTTCCTGGCATGACGACGCAAAACTCCTCACCGCCATAACGCGCTACCAGATCGGTGGAGCGTCGCATGCCGTCCTTAAGCGTTGCGGCGACTGTTTTAAGACAGTCATCCCCGCCCAAATGGCCGTAGCGATCGTTGTACTTTTTGAATTCATCAATATCGATCATGACCAGCGTCAGGGGTTCATTGGTGCGGCTGCAGCGGGCAATCTCGTAAGGAAGGCGCTGATCCAGCACGCGACGATTGGCTAACCCGGTAAGGCCGTCGATATCAACCAGCCGGCGCAATTCCTCGTTGGCCTTTTCAAGCCTCGCCGACACATCAAGCAGTTTTTCGCGCATGGCGGCAATGCGACTCATGGCCTGAACCTTGGCGGCGAGCACTTTCTGATCAATCGGCTTGGCAAGGTAGTCATCACCACCGGCTTCAATGCCGGCGGCAATATCATCGGCACTGAACTTTGCACTAAGGAAGATGATCGGCACCCAGCTATCGCTGTCGAGTTCGCGAATAGCGCGAGCCGCTTCATACCCCCGCAGTTCGGGCATGACTTCATCCATCAGCACCAGATCGGGCTTGTGCTGGCGATACAGGTCGACCGCCTGGCGGCCATTGTCACCCAGTATGACTTTATGCCCCAGCTCGGTCAGGAAGGCCTCGGCAATAATGCGATCAACCGGCGAGTCATCCACCAGCAATATTTTCATTCAGTGCTAACTCCTTCGACACCAATCCTGCGCTGCAGATGCAACAAGCTGATCCATTGCGATCATGATGGGTTTTGCAATTACGTGCTTTTGTTATAGCTTAAACCTGAAGCCAAGTCACCCCACGCCTGCCTTGCGCACCAGCGAACGGGATTTGTGGCCAGTGGCCCTAAAGCTCGTTAACATACACAGGCCTACATTAAATGGCCAGCCAAACGGGAATGCGCATGACACGACAAGTTTTTTGTATCAAGTACCAGCAACACCTGGACGGGCTCGACTTCCCCCCCATGCCGGGCGCCAAAGGCGAAGAGCTGTTCAACAACGTATCCAGGCAGGCCTGGCAGGAGTGGCTGAAGCACCAGACCATGCTGATCAATGAGAAACGCCTGAGTCTGCTAGACCCCGCGACGCGCACCTATTTGAACGAGCAGATGGAGCGTTTTTTCAATAACCAATCCCATGATGTGGCCGAAGGTTACGTGCCCAAATCAAGCACTTGATTCGCAAACAAAACGCTTGACTCATCCCCTCTTCTCTGGCTAAATACGCACCCGTTGCCCAGATAGCTCAGTCGGTAGAGCAGGGGATTGAAAATCCCCGTGTCGGTGGTTCGATTCCGCCTCTGGGCACCACCTTTTCTTGACCCTCGCAGAAATGCGGGGGTTTTTTCGTTTTGACGAATTACAAATAATATTGTCCCATCTCAAATCATCACACATGAATCTGCCATCTCCAGATGATGAACATCGCAGATCATCACCCACTGGACGTCATGTTTTGTCAAGCAGCACAGCCAGACTGGTCGCTAAAGCGGTGAAATCTTGTGCGCCCCGACACTTTGGTGCATAGAACAGCACAGGCTTGCCCTCGGCAAAGGCTTCGGCGACACGAATATCGTTACGAATTCCGGGCAAAACCCGGTGCGCACCAAAGTCGCGGGATAAATTGGCGGTCACGCTGCGATGCTGGCGCACATGCTCTGCTGCCATCGTAGGCAGAAATCCAAGAATTTTCAGACCAGGATTGCCACTGGACATCACTTTGAACAGTACCCGTACCAACTGCCTGACACCTTCAAACGAGAGGTAATGAGGCACATAGGGAACCAGCACCCAGTGCGCTGCCATAAGTGCATTGAGCAAGAGAAGATCAAGCGAGGGGGGCGTGTCGATAATGATCAGATCAAATGCCGCGGCAACTTCTTCTTCCGCAAGCGCGCGCGACAACAGCCGCTCGTCTCGCATTCCTGTACCGTGCTCAAAGAGCTGATCGGCAGGTGCCAGCCACAATCGGGGAAATTCAGTTTCCTGTACCGCCGAAGCCAATCGGGCAGCAGGGTTACGAAAAATATCGTGAGCGGTCGCCGCCCCCTTGCCCAATTTCACCCCCAACCCCACCGCACAATGCCCCTGGGAATCAAGATCCACCAGCAGCACGCGCAATCCCTGCTGTGCCAGCCCCGCAGCAAGATTAACACTGACCGTACTTTTACCTGTGCCCCCCTTACGATTGGATACAGCAATGATTTTTGGTTTCACCGCGAGCCCCTGAGTCATGCCAACGCCTTTGCTACAGCCGAACGCAGTTCTGCCCAGCCGAATGGCTTGGCAAGTGCGGCCTTAACGCCGATCAGCTCTGCCGATTCAAGATTGAATTCGGCCGTGATGAAGCGCCTGCCACCCGAAATGGCAATAACAGGTATCGGGTTACCCGAAAGTACCAGTGTGCGAATCAAGTCAATACCATCCTTATAAGGCATCAGAATGTCGGTAATAATCAGATCTGGCTTGTTTTGCTGCAGAAATCGAAGTCCTTGCTCGCCATCCACCGCAAAATCCACCCGGTGTCGATCCTTGCTCAACATCTGCACCAGCATGCCGCGAAATTGCTCATCATCGTCAATCACCAGGATGTGGGCCATACACTCTCTCCTTACTATGTCAACCGCTCAGGCGGTCTTTCTGCGATTACTGTTTAGCCGTCTCTGCATCTGGCCAGGGCAAATACACCCTGAATTCTGTACCTGTTTTCGGCCCCGAGGTGCAACTATCGACCTCCACCTTCCCTCCCAGTTGCGTCACCGCACCGTGAACCACCGAAAGGCCCAGGCCGCTACCTTTGCCTGGCGCCTTGGTGGTAAAAAACGGATCGAAGATGCGCGCCAGCACCTCAGGCCTCATGCCGCAGCCTGTGTCCGCCACAGACAAACACAGGCCGCAGCCTATTTCATCACGATGATCTTGATGCCATTGGGCAGCATCGAGATTGATCCTGATGATTCCCTTGCCCTTCATTGCATCAGCCGCATTCAGGCAAAGATTCATCACCACCTGCTGAATTTGAACCGGATCGCCAATGACAATCGCATGCTCCATCGCGCTGGTAAAACAGACCTGCACGGCAGGATCAAGAGAAGCCTTGAGCAGCGCCAGGATTTCGCGGATAAGTTCCACCACATCGGCGGCCTCCGATGTGACCGGTGTCTGGCGGGCAAAGGTCAACAAACTGGCCACCAGTTGCCTGGCACGAAAACTGGCAATCAATACTTGCTCGATGCACTTGCGGGCTTCAGAGTTTTTATCGAGATCGTCGGCGGCCATTTCTGCATAGCCAACGATACTGCCCAGGATATTGTTGAAATCATGCGCAATACCGGCCGCCAGGGTTCCTGTGGCCTCCAGCTTGGACGACTGGCTGACACGCAGTTTTAATTTTGCCTCATAACGTTGCTCCATTTGCTCGCGAAATGCCATTCCGTAGGACATCGACACTTCCATCAAAGGCAAGGTCAAACTGCCCGCCACCTGCGCCAGGGTGAAATCGGGCCGAAGCTGCGCCAACTGCAGGATTGCCGCATGATGCATATGGATCACTTCATCCGGGGAAACCCCTTGATCCAGCAGGTTTCGCCCCTGATCGTAAGCTTGCATCAACCGGCTTTCCATGAGACCCGGTGTCGTCTCGACAGCGACCTCATGCAATAACCGGGCATAACGTTCAAACACCGCCTTCATGCGACTGTCATTGCCGCAAAATCTGATGCCGGTACATTAATACCGAAGCATCATCATCATGGCGCGCCCATTGGCGCAAAGTAACATTCGCCAGCTCCTGCTCTGACCGGCACTGCGGATCCAGAGGAATGAGTTCGTCAAAACCATCGGAAAACAGCACCAGAACCTCGCCGGGAATCAAGTCGACCGTGACAGGTAATAAATCCGCGTAGCCTGCCCCCACAATTCCCCGGGCACTGCTAAAACGCTTGCGCCCCGTTACCGTGATCAGCAGTGTACGAATATTGCCTACCGCCCCTATGGTCATACGTCCGGTCGCGCGTTCGATAATTGCCACCGCCAATGCCACGCCACGCGTGTTCTGCAAGGCCTGATCGCAATGAGCGAATATCTGCTCGCAACTCAGCTCAAGATTCGACTCTATCGATGCCATGGCCGCGTGCGCCGCCTGCGCGGCGAGCGGCCCATGCCCAAGGCCATCGGCAAGCGCCAGCACCATGCGTGAAGCCCCCAGCCACCAGCGGCCAACATCACCGCATTCCGTTTCGCCAACCCGGGGGCGGGCACGGTACCCTAAATTCAAAGCCATTTTCTAGCCCTCACCTGCGTCCCCACCCCGACCTGGCTATCAATCACCAGTTCGTCCATTAATCGTTTGACCCCTGGCAGTCCGCATCCCAGGCCACCTGCCGTACTGAATCCCTCTTGCATCGCCTGATCGATATCGGCAATACCCGGCCCTGTGTCTATGGTTTCGAGTTCAACGCCGGGTCGTCGTTCGAGACTTTTCACCCTGAAAGTTCCTCCCCCCCCATGAAAAAACAGATTATTCGCCAATTCCGAAGCGGCGGTGGCGATATAGTTGGCCGTGATCAGCGAAAAGCCCAGTGTCTGGGCTCTGCGGCGCGTCTGTCGCACCGCCTCGGCGATATCCGCCTCACAAAAAACAATGACGCATTCTTCACTCACGTCTGGCGCTTTCATTCAACCCTACCCGTTCCTTTTTTTGATTCCAAAGGTGATGCAGGTACCCTCCGGCGACGAGGTTATGTCAAAGTGATCCATCAAGCGCCGCGAACCCGGCAACCCTATCCCCATGCCACCACTGGTACTGTAGCCATCCTGCATCGCGCTGTTCAGGTCGCCAATGCCTGGTCCCTTGTCTTCCACCCGGATGGTAATCCCGGTAAAACCGTCCGTCGTGCTGTGAGCAATGGCACAGGAGCCTTCCTTCGCATAGAGCAAGACATTGCGTGTCAATTCAGAAACCGCCGTGGCCAGGCGTGTCTGATCTGCCAGCCCAAACCCCAGGGCCGCGGCGTGACGTTTTGCCGCCGTGCGGGCACGCATGATGTCTGCGGTCTCTTGCACAGCCTGAATTTCATCCCAGGTAATAGTTGGCATTGCCGGCTCCTTGAGCGGCCATTGCGTCGCCACGGGCAGAAATACGCTCATTCAGCCGCGCCAGCGCCTGCTCAAGGTTAAAGGTGCAATCTGCGCCAATCAGGTCTCGTCCCATCTCCACCAGCGTCATTGCAACGTGCGGCTGCACGCCACTGATGACGACCTCGGCCCCCATCAACCGCACCATGGAGGCGGTATCATTGAGCACCCTGGCCATAAACGAGTCCACCACTTCCAGGGCCGTAATATCGATGGCAACGCCCAACGCATCAATTTCTGCCACGGCCTGCACAAGGTTGTGCTGAAACCGGATGGCATCATCATCAACGAGATCCAGCTGGATGGACGTCATGAGGATCCGCCCCAAACGAAGTACCGGTATTTTCATGTGCCAACCCCACTCACGATACGCTGACCAATCATCTGCAATGCCTCGGCAATGCCTGCCCGCAGGGAAGTACGACAAAGAATTCCCGAGAAACTGATATTTAGTTTGGTCATCGTCAGGGCGCCTTCCGGACTGATGCCCGTCAGAATGATGCGCGACCCAAGGAGCTTGGCGGCATCTATCGTCTTCATGATGTGGCGGGCGACACTGGTATCAAATACTGGCACTCCCGTGACATCTATCACTGTCACCCGGGCTTCGTGGCGCGTAATGGCAACCAGCAGACTCTCGGTAAACTGGCGGGCACGCTGGGTGTCGATCACACCAATCAGCGGCAGCAACAGCACCTGATCCCAGAGGCGAACCACCGGTGTCGATAGCTCCTGAATGGACTGACTCTGCTGGCGAATCAGTTTTTCCCGCGTATCGATAAAGGCTTCGGTGACCAGCATGCCCAACTGATCCAGCAGCGCATTCACCGCCAGTATCGAGGCCGTGATCGCAGAGTCCCCCGCATCGGCCATCAAGTGCTGAATCAACACCGCCTTGAGACCAAGCACATAGCGCACCGTGTCGGCAGTTTTGAACCCCAGCTTGGCCCGACTGGCACTAAGCTCCTGAATATGCGCCCCCAGTGGGCTTTCGGCAGGAATCGCCGGCAACTCGCCGCCTTCGTGGTTAGTCAGGATTTTTTGAATCTCGGCCACGAATTCCGACATTTGCAGGCGCAGAACAGGCTCGCTGACCAGCCCCGCATAGCGTGGGACCCAGGCACGCAGAACTTCTTCCGACCATTCGCGCACAATGGTTTCCTGACGCGCCGCCAGCAACCCGGTAATGGCCTCAAAGGATGACTCCGACATAATGATTATTTCTCCCTCTGAATTTCAATTCGATCAAAACAACTCAAACTTTGGTAACCCCTGTGACTGCGGGTTGGTGTCGGTACTCGAAGGCGCGTGACAGGCCTCCTTGCCAATATAGGTATCGACAACACTATGCAACCGGCCGGCAAGTTCTTTCAGGTCGGCCCGGGCTTCGTTCATGTGCTGCACATAATCCCTCAGCACCTGGTTGCGCTCGGCAATCGCGCTCAACATCCGCTCAATTCGCTGGCGAATGACATCCTGAAACTGAATCTGCCCCATCATTTCCACAATTTCGCGCCCCAGACTGGTGTTGTGCTGCGTCACTACCACGAACAGCGTTTTGTAGTATTGCCGCATGTCTTCATAGTTTTCCTGCAGTTTGCAAATAGACTGCACGATTTTGGCTGCTTCTTCGGTCTGCTGACTCGAATCGTTGAGGAAATTCTCCAGCCCGTTTTGCACGGTTCGCTGGGCATGGCTCAGCCCGTCTTCAATCATCAGCGCGGCGGCGTTCGAGCGATCCGAGAGTTGGCGGACCTCATCGGCCACAACCGCAAACCCCCGCCCGGCCTCGCCAGCACGGGCAGCCTCAATAGCGGCATTGAGCGCCAACAGATTGGTTTGTTTGCTTATATCCTTTACGACGGCCACGAAATCGTTGAGTTTGGAGATGTTGGCACTCGCTTCTTTGATCAACACCGTGTGGTGACGTATTTGCTCCGGCAACTCCTGAACGAATCGGGCGATTTCGCCAATGAAGGTAACGCTGTCACCGATTTCCCCTTCCAGATCTGCTGCACGCTCATTAGATGAACTCAGATAATGCAACAGCCGGGTTGCTGTCTCGTTAAGCGCACTGACCTGTTGCACCATATTAAGGGCCGAGAATTCAGTATCGGCAATGACACTGTGCAGCTGCTTATCGATGGATTGATCGAGGCGAAAATGCTGATCCATGAGCATGGAAACATCACCCTGGCCCTCCTCAGTCTGGCTCTCTGACATGTCGGCCTGCGCCGCCAGTCGCTGCTCCCGCATTTGTCGCTGCAACCAGAGATAGCTGCCCGCATTCGACACCAACACAATGAGCGCAATCAACAGTAATCCGCCTGGTTCCAGCAATGCCGGCAGGGACTCCACCGAGGAATCCTCCCGCCATGCACTCGCCCATCCCGCCAGAACCAGCAAGGCCCAGGTCGTTAACGTGGCAGTGCGTAACTGCCGGACAGCCACCCGCTGGCAGCACCCTGGATCCAACTCGCTTTGTGCGTTCTCCTTGTTCACGGATCAGGCCCCCGGCAATACTTGCTTTATCACTCCCACCAGATCCGAACTCCCCACGGGCTTGACCAGCCACCCCGTGGCACCCAGCTTTTTCGCTTCATCTCTCTTGGCCTGCTGATTCTCGGTAGTAAGCGCCAGAATCGGAATGAAGCGAAACCCCGGCAATGCACGCGCCTGCTGAATCAACTCGATGCCGCCCATGTTGGGCATATTGATATCGGTAATGATCAGATCCGGCTTCAACCCGCCCTTGAGCTTGCTCATGGCCTTGACACCATCTTCCGCGCTCTCCACCTTAAAACCATACATCTCGAGACTGGTTTTGAGACTCATTAACATGGTCGCCGAATCGTCGACGATAAGAATCGTTTTTGCCATCCTAGTTCTCTCCGTTTCGTTCACGCATCGATTTAAGCCATACGGCCAGGTCGGTATCCCGGGGCCAAGCACTGATCGGCGCATTTGCCGCCATCAAGACCTGCAGGCAGGCGGCATGCACGTGGTTGCATGCCGCCAGATTCAGGGTACCTTTGGGGTTCTTTATCAACCAGGCCAGCAGGCCTTCAGCCTCGTCGACACTGACAAGGTCACTGAGTACCGCCGTTTTTTTCTTGTACACAATGGTCATGCCACCAGCTCTCTGAAATTCAAAACCATCAATATGGCCCCATCGCCAAGCAATGCCGAACCTGCATACCCCCCAAGTCCGCCCAGGATGCCTGTCATGGGTTTTAAGATCACATCCACCGTCTCGCGAAAATCATCCACAATGATGCCGAGATAACCGCCCTGAACACGAATCACCAAAGTGGCAAACTCACCATCGTCATTAAGGCGTTGAGGTGCGGCCACCGCCAGCAACTCGTTCAACGAAGTCAAAGGAACAATACGCTCACGCAAGACGGTGGTTCGCTGGTGCTTGATGGTATGGATTGCCGTTTGCGAAACCCGAACCGTTTCCACTACCACATCCATGGGAACACCAAACAACTGCCCGCCAGACTCCAGCACCATGACATTGGTCACCGCCATCGACAGTGGCAAGGCCAACCGGATTCGGGTTCCCTTACCCAATTCGCTGGCGATACTCACGCTGCCATTGACTTTTTCCACCGCGGTACGTACCACATCCATACCTACGCCGCGTCCGGACAGATCGGATATGCTTTCTGCCGTGGAAAAGCCTGGCGCAAACACCAGATTGATCGCTTCCTGGTCACTCAGGCGTTCCAGCGTCATTTCATCGATCAAGCCCTTTTCATAGGCCTTGCGCTTGATGATCTGCGGATCAATACCCTTGCCGTCATCCGCGATCTCGATAATGACGCGATCAGATTCCTGGCTGGCCCGAATCCGGATCTGGCCTGCCTCCGGCTTCCCCTGGGCACGCCGTACGTCGGGCAACTCAATGCCATGATCCAGACTATTGCGAACCACATGAATCAAGGGATCGGCGAGGGCCTCTATGATGTTCTTGTCTGCTTCAGTCTCCTCGCCTTCGAGCACCAGAGTGATATCCTTGCCCAGCTTGCGGGACAGATCGCGCACCAGGCGAGGAAAGCGCTGAAAGATAAAGGACACCGCCATCATGCGAACCTGCATGATGGCATCCTGCATTTCTTCGGCAATACGATTGATCACGGCGTATTGGTTTTTGATTTCACGGGCCAGATCGCGCACCCCAAACTGGGTTTCGGCACGGCTGGCGAGATAAGGCAGGCTGTTCTTGGCCACCACCATTTCGCCAATGAGGTTCATCAAACGGTCGACTTTGACCTGTTCAACCTTGAGGGTTTTAGGGCCATTGAATGCATCCTCGGCACGGCGCCCATATTTGACGCCGCCATCGCTGGCCGGGTCGATCGCACTTGTTGCTGCACCGCCTCCTGCCGCTGGCAACGAAGGATCGACGGCGTCAGGCGCGAGCGCGCTGCGCTCCGCCGCCGCAGCACTCGCCACCCAATGCCCGTCAAGCCAGGCGAGCAAGGGTGCAGCCCGCTTCTGCGCCAAGGCACAAGCCAGCGCGGCATCCAGGTTGGCCAGTGCGGCACTATTGCCGGTCACCTGATGGATGCCCTTTAAAACCGCCGCGACCGCACGCAATCGCCCCGTCAACCAGTGGCCGGTATCGGGCAAGCTCAGGATTTCGCGTTGCGCTTCCATAATGACGTGAAAGCCCCACGCCAGATCTTCTGACAGGGACGAAGGCGAATGGGGGGTCTGCACCGCTGTACCTGTGTCTTGCCCGGCCAGCCCGGAACGGACCTCCGCTGTTTGGCAAGGTGGCATTCGCAAGGTGCGCAGGGATTCAATCAGTTGCGCCTGAATTCCCCGGTTTTCAGGTTCCAGCTCCAGCACCAGACACAGCCAGCGCAATGCCGAGGACAACCACAGCCCCGGGGCAGAGAGCTCCAGCATGGTACGGGCCGCCGCCGCCAATCCGGCGCCGTCGCCCCGCTCCAGCAGCCCCAGCGCCTCCTGCACAAAATCTTCGTAGACCGGCCCGCCGTTGGGGTCGCCTTGCGGCAGTACCAGTGCCGCCGCTGGCAAGCACTGCACCCTGACCTGATCCGGCACATAGCGAAACAGCCGCTCAACCTCATCATGGCTTGCGGTGCACAAGGCCTGAAACACCAACTGGCAATGATAGGGATCGAGTGCATCCAGCGCTGGCCACGGCTGTCCTGCAAAGACTCGGGTCCAGACCAGGGCGGGAATCTGGCGGGCAAGAAAGAAGGGATCTTCGCCCTTGAAGAAACAGTCGGCATCGGGCGCATACTCAATCCAGAGGATTTCGTCACCCTGGCAGGCATTGCGATAGAGCGTCATCCGCAGGTCTTCAGGCACCTGGTCAAGCGATGGCAGGGCCACCGCTTCTACCGCCGGTTCAGCACTGGCAGGAAGCATGCCCGCACCGGCAGGCCGGGATGGCTCACACCGGGGGGATGAGTCCCCCCCAATCAGCTGCCGCAAGCCATCGCTCAGGCTGGCGGCGGTAGTCGCATGCCCGGCGCCAATCGCACCGGTTGCTTCTATCTCATCAACAACCATGCTGACAAAGTCCATGGCATCGAGCAGGCGATCCGCCAAAACACCGCTGTAAGCCAGTTGGCCGCCGCGAACCGCATCCATCAGGTCTTCGCCTGCGTGCAGCACCCGGGTCGTTTCCGGAAAATCGAACAGCCCGCTATTGCCTTTGAGTGTGTGCACCAGCCGAAACAGCTCGTTGATCAGTTCAGCGTTTGCGGGATTTTTTTCCAGCAGC
>JBFHRO010000039.1:0-18783 GCA_041591635.1 Oleiphilaceae bacterium
GCAGGGCGGTAACGTCGAACCGGTAACGTCTGGCGTTCTCCCTGATCCCCCGCCATTGCTGGCTGTAACGTTGGTAACGCCGGCTTTTGCGACAGCGGCAACGAGCGCGGTCAAGACGCCTCCGGTTACGTCGGATACGTCACCCGATACCCCGGATGTAACCGCGAAACCCGCGCCGTTGCGGGCGGTTACGCCGATTACGTCAGTTACGCCTGAAAAAGTCATGCCTGCAATTGCGTCACACCAATCGGTCTCTGTGTGGGTATGCCGGGTGGACGGCCGGGAATTCTCGGTCATCGACCCAAGCCGTCGGTCCGAGACGGAAATGCGCCAGGCGCTGCGGGAACGCTTCGGGGTGCGGTTGCAGGATGCCCGGCGCTGGAGGTAGGGCGCGGGGTGTGGCGTTTCACGACACTGTCAACGGGATGCGGGGCGCAGGGAGGCGCCCGCTTTGCCTGCCAGGTAAAGAGCCTGGATTGGGTGGTCCGCAAGGCCAGCTTCAACCGCAAGATCGCGCCCCGGGAATTGGCGGAAGTGCGGGCCAGGATAGCGGCGCTGGTGGTACAGCTTGGCTTCGAAAAGATCGAGCGAGAAGGGTCTCGGGTCGTGTTTTTGGAACGGAATTTTAGTTTTGCCATCCGTTCGCACAAGTCGTATCCGGAAAATCACATCAAGGGAGGCGCCCTGAAAGATACATATACCAAAAAAATATGGTACCTGCCGCCTTTTCGCGGCCTAAAATACTGAGTAATACCATGATTTAAATAATAAAATCATAATGCTATCGCGGGTTGCTTGTCGGTTTCGCGGAAAAATCGCGAGAAATCCGCGAAAACAATAAAAGTGGGGCTTCAGTCCTTTTTGTCCATAAAAGATGTTAAGCGGTGCCTTAAAGAAAGAGGCGACTTATGACATACATGGAATATAAGGGGTATCTCGGAACCATCAAGCCCCAGCTTGACGACAATACCCTGTACGGAAGGCTGGCCTTTATTCGTGACCTTGTGACCTGCGAGGCGGCGAGCCTGCGAAAAGAGTTCGAGACTTCCGTTAATGACTATCAGGACTTTTACCGCGAGCAGGGCGAGGAGTCCGATAAGCCACGCAAGGGGGCGTTTGACGTCAGGACCGGGCTGGAGCTTCATCGTGTCGCCGAGGCGAATATTCCGAGCCGTTGATGAAAGCGGGTTGCACAGCGGTTACACGGATTCCAAAAAGCAAAAAGGCCGGTTGTTTAAACCGGCCTAAGTGCTTGATAAATTTGGTAGCGGGGGCTGGATTTGAACCAACGACCTTCGGGTTATGAGCCCGACGAGCTACCAAGCTGCTCCACCCCGCATCAACGTGGGGCGCATATTATAGATGACACCCTGTGCTGTCAACGCTTTTTTAGGGAAGCACTGACATTCTTTGAGCCCGCCGGCGAGACTGCTGCATTTGTGAATAAATACGGTGAGTTTGATTTAAATTGTACAAATGGGTGTTTATTACGTGTCGCACAGCGATTTTTGTCTAAACTGGGTTTAGCCTTAAAAACCGTACGGTTGCTGTGCCAACGCCGGTTGGCGAGGCGTAGGACATCTCCTTGTATGTGATGCCACTGTGTTTGCCGAGATCCTGGATGAGCAGTATTGACGATCTGATTGAAACCGCACGCCGCAATGAAGACATTGCTCGGCGGCTGTTTGATATCGAGGTGCAGGTGCTGAATCTGTCGCACTGCAAGGATTTTGTCGAACAGCTGCTCGACAAGGTTAAAAGCGGGTTCAATATTGATTATGTCTGGCTCACGCTCACCGACAGTTCGGCCAATGATTTTTTGCGCCAGGCGCTGGCCTCGGTCGAAATGATGCAGGTGCGGGTGGTGCCTACGCTGGATTTTTTGCAGGCAACCCAGAGTACCCGAACGCCGGTACTGGTTAATCGCGGACTGGCGCGCTATCGGATTCTCACACCGAAAGAAATCTACGAGCAGATACAGTCGATGGCGGTGCTGCCTTTGGTGATGAATAACTCCATCATTGGCAGTCTTAAGTTGGGGGCCGGTTGTGGTGAGCGTTATAACCCCGACAAAGACAGCTTTTTTCTTGCCCAACTGGCGGTGAAGGTTTCGCTGTCGCTGACCAGTGTGGCAGCCCGGGAGCAGATCAATTTTCTGGCCACGCGCGATCCGCTCACCCGCTTGCGCAATCGTCGCGAGATGGAAGACAGTATCGAACGGGAATTGAGCCGGATTCGCCGCCACCCCATGCCGCTGGCACTGGTGTTTATCGATTGTGATGATTTCAAGCCGGTGAACGATACCTTTGGCCATGACTGCGGCGATGCCTATTTGAAGCATGTGGCCGGCTATTTGAGCGACATGATTCGTTTGAGTGACAGCGCGTTCCGGTTTGCCGGTGACGAGTTCGTGTTGCTGTTGCCCAATCAGAACGCCGAGGGCGCGGCCGTCATTGCCCAGCGCATTCGCGATCAGTTGCTGGAGTCCCCCTTGGACTATCAGGGCATCAAGGTGCCGGTTTCCATCAGCTTTGGTGTGGCCTGTACCGAGCAGCTGAGTGAGCTTTCGTCGAAAAACCTCCTCAAGCTGGCCGATCAGAAACTCTACGAAATGAAAAAGCTCAAGCCTGCTCGCTCTCGCGGTAGGCGCCCGGTGTCAGCCCAGTCCATTTCTTGAAAGCACGGTGAAAAGTGCTGGGCTCGGTAAAGCCGACCATAAAGGCGATATCGTTAATGGAATACTCCTTGCGGCTGAGGTGATAAATGGCCTGATCACGCCGCAGGTTGTCTTTTATTTCCTGATAGGAGGTATTCTCTTCCCGCAGCCGCCGGCGCAAGGTTTGGGGGCTGGTGTACAGGTGCTGGGCCACGGTTTCAAAGGCCGGCAGTTCTTGCCTTAAATCGCGCCCGATAAATGCCCGCACCAGTGCAGTATGGCTGGTTTTGTCGTCGGGTCGTGCCAGCAAGTCCGCCGGAGATGATTTGAGGAACTCCTTCAGGGCCGGTTCGTCACGGATGATTGGCAGGGCCAGAAAGCGTTGATTAAAGGTGAGGCACGTCCGGGGTTGATTGAACTTCACCTCGCCATAAAAGAGGTGCTTGTATTCCTCGAGGTGAGGCGGCGGGGAGTAGTTGAGGCAGACTTCATCCAGTACGATTTGCTGGCCTGTGAGCCAGCACGATAGTCGATGCCAGATAACCAGCAGGCTTTCTTGCAGGAAATGGTCAGGGTCATGCAGCTCCTGCCGCTGCTCAACGATCAGCGATGCCTGACGCCCCTGCTTTTCGAGCCGCATGATCAATGGGTTGTCGAACAGGTTGTAGAACAGGTAACCCCGTTTGTACACGCTTTCGAGCGTATGGCAGTGAATGGTCAGATAGCAAAAGGTCGCAAAGGTACCGGAGCGGCTGGGAATGGTGCCAAAGCCCATGTATTCATCGTCCAGCGTCAGCCACAGTAACTGCATCAAACGGGTGTATTGAACGCCGGTGACCCGTGCGCCGGGCTGGTTTAACAAGGTGGGATCAATACCCGCCTGCAGCAGCATCTGCTGGGTGTCGAACCCCCGGCGTCGAGCCCCCCCAAGGGCGGCCTGAACAAAATGGCTGGATACCGTCAGCTTGGCCATGCGCGATTGATCCTCCCGCGGTGCTCTGTGTCCGGGCAGGATGCGTTCCTGCCTTCGTGAGTTGTGGCAATGACATGGATGGTATAAGCCCCGGGGGGCGAACTGCAAGACACAGGGGTATTGGACTGTTGCGATCGGCCCCCTGTGTTGTGAGCATAGCGTATTGGCAAGCCATTCTGGTGGATTTGATCATTGGAGCAAGCCGGGCCATTGAGGTAGCGTGATGCCGGTATGCCTGACGGTACTGCGGTTTCAGCGGGAAAGGTTGGGTCGGTTGGTATGATGACTGGAGCAAGATTACGTGACTAGCCCCTTGAATGGATTGAAAATTCTCGATTTCTCCACCTTGCTTCCCGGCCCCTACGCGTCAATGTTGCTGGCCGACATGGGGGCAGAGGTGTTGCGGGTGGAGTCACCGAACCGGATGGATCTTGTGCGGGCCATGCCGCCGCAGGTGCCTTGCGAGGGCGGGCAGGTGTCTGCGGTGCACGCCTTTCTCAATCGGGGCAAGCGGTCTATCGCACTGGATTTGAAGCGCCCGCAGGCGATCGACATTGTGCGCGAGCTGGTGCGCGAGTACGACATTGTGCTGGAGCAGTTTCGCCCCGGTGTGATGGACCGGCTGGGCATTGGTTATACGGCGCTCAGTGCGATCAATCCCGGACTCATTTATTGTGCGATTACCGGCTACGGTCAAACCGGGCCTTACGCGCATCGCGCCGGGCATGACATCAACTATCTGGCGCTGTCCGGGGTGGCGAGCTACAGCGGCAGGCGCGGGCAGGGCCCTTCGCCACTGGGTGTTCAACTGGCCGATGTGGCCGGCGGCTCTCACCATGCGGTCATGGGAATTCTGGCGGCAGTGATTGCTCGGCAGCAGACGGGCAAAGGGCAGTGCGTCGATATCAGCATGACCGACGCCGCCTTTGCACTGAATGCCATGAGCCTGGCCGGATTCCTCGCCGGGGGTGAAATGCCTGTAGCCGAAAGCCAATGGCTAAACGGCGGCAGCTTCTACGATTATTATGCAACTTCCGACGGCCGCTACCTGGCCGTAGGCGGGCTGGAACCCCAGTTTTTGCAAGGTTTGTTCACGGCGCTCGGCCGGCCAGACATGGCGAGCCTGGCGGCCAGCCTGCGCAGCGAAGATCAGCAGAAGGTCAAGGCATTCCTTGGTCAGACCCTGGCGAGTCAATGCCTGGCTCACTGGTGCGAGTTCTTCAAGACCCTGGATGTCTGTGTCGAACCCGTGTTAACCCTTGACGAAGCGGTCAAACATCCCCAGTTGCAGGCACGCAACATGGTGCTTGCGGTCGCCAATGGCGATCAGACCTTGCTGCAGCCCGGCGTGGCGATCAGGTTTTCCAATGCCTCCTGCACTCCGGGGCCTGCCGGGACAAGGGCAGGGCACCACACCGTCGAGATCCTGCAAGCCCTGAAGTACAGTGCCGAGCAAATCGACGCCTTGCGCCGCGAGGGGGTGATCAAGGTGATCAACTAGGTAGCGGCACTACAGCGCCACAGCATTTGGCGTTCTGCAAGTCGCGGTGTACCATTTCGAACAGATACTGTTTTTGTATAAGTGACTGAAATGGACATACCCGACGAAACCCAACTCTTTTTTGCCGAAATGAATGATGTGGCGCCGCTCAAGACCAGCGACAAGGCCGACGTTCAGGCCAGGAACGAGGTGACTCCCGGTCAGGTTCTGCGGCGTGTCGCGGCGGTCACCGAGACCCCGGTAGATGACAATTTCCTGTCGGACAGTCTGTTCAAGCCGCTGGGTTCCAACGATGTGCTCGAATTTCGCCGCGACGGTGTCCAGTTGGGTGTGTATAAAAAACTGCGCCTGGGCAAATACGAAATCGAGGCCCGGCTCGATTTGCACAAGCTGAGCGTCGAAGAAGCCCGGCGCGAGGTGTTTGAGTTCATTCGCCACTGCTACCGTTACGGATTGCGTACGGTCATTATTTTGCATGGCAAAGGTGATAGATCGGCCGATAAGGTGGCCTTACTGAAAAGCTATTTGGCGATCTGGTTACCCGAAATCGATGAGGTGATGGCTATGCACAGCGCCCAGCGACATCATGGCGGTACCGGAGCTGTGTACGTTTTGCTGAAAAAATCGGAGCGTGAGCGTCAGAATAACCGTGAGCGCCACGGATTGCGTTGATGTCTTTGTGCTTGATCGGGTGATAATGCTGGCATGACGCACGCGCCCCGTTATAATTGCCCGCACCTTATACCCCGGCGTTTTTCACTGGCAGGAGATTGCTGTGTTCGACATTACCCGCTACGCCAAGGCCGCGCAGGAAATCATTCGCGCCGGACAATTTTTGTACAGCAAAGGCTGGTCACCCGCGACCAGCAGTAACTACTCCGCTCGTGTCGGGCCGCAGCATATTGCCATAACTGTGTCGGGCAAACACAAGGGGGAGCTGGGTGCGGGCGATATCATGGTGGTCGATCTCAATGGAGAGGCGGTGCAAAGTGATTGTCGCTCTTCTGCCGAAACTCTGTTGCACACGGTAATCTACGATCTTTTTCCTGCCGTGGGGGCCGTGCTGCACACCCATTCGGTGGGCGCGACCGTGCTCAGCCGCACGGTGCAAGGCGATCATGTACAGTTTTCTGACTACGAATTGCAAAAGGCGTTTCCGGGGTACGATACCCACGAAGGTCAGCTATCGCTGCCCGTATTTGACAATACCCAGGATATTGCGGCTCTGTCGCAGAAAAGCCGGTGCTATTTTGAGCAACACCCACAGGTACCCGGTTATCTGATCCGTGGCCATGGTCTCTATACCTGGGGGGCGACCATGGCCGACTGTCTGCGCCATGTGGAGGCGCTCGAATTTCTGATTGCTTGTGAACTTGAAATGATGAGGTTGAGCCGATGAGTAAACTGACTGTTTTTGCGCAAAGCGATCTGACCCGCCCGCAACTGGAAACCGGTGACAGCGCTGAGATCGCCCGGCTGCTGAACGAGAAAGGCATAAGGTTTGAGCATTGGCCGGTGCGTGAACTGCCAGCCGAAGCCACGAGTGACGACATCCTGGTGGCCTATGCCGAAGAAATCCAGCGCCTGCAGCGCGAGTGCGGCTTTGCGACGGCCGATGTGGTCAAACTGACCCCCGATCATCCGCAGCGTGCGGAGTTGCGTGCCAAATTTCTGGCTGAACATACGCATAGCGAAGATGAAGTCCGGTTTTTCGTCGAAGGTAAGGGGCTTTTTTATCTGCATTTGCAAGACAAGGTTTATGTGGTGCTCTGTGAGCAACAGGATCTCATCAGCGTACCCGATGGTGCCACCCACTGGTTCGACATGGGCCCGGCCCCCCGTTTTACCTGTATTCGCCTGTTCAGCAATCCGCAAGGCTGGGTCGCCCAGTTTACCGGTGACCCTATTGCTCAACAGGTTCCCGGTTGGGACGTACTGATGGGAGCAAGCCAGTGATCAAGGCGATTGTGACCGATATTGAAGGCACCACCAGTTCTATCAGCTTCGTGCATCAAACCCTGTTCCCTTATGCGGCGGAGCATTTGCCGGAGTTTGTGCGCACCAACGCCGATGATGCCCAGGTGCGTGAACAGCTGGAGCGGGTGGCAGAGCTGGCAGACATTGCGGCCACCGATGTGGAAGCCATTATTGAGCAGCTGCAGAGCTGGATCGCGGAGGACAAGAAAATTGCGCCGCTCAAGGCCATTCAGGGCATGATCTGGGAGCAGGGCTACCAGAACGGTGACTTTAATGGTCATGTCTACGCCGATGCGGCCGCCGGCTTGCAACGCTGGCACGCCGAGGGGCTTGCTCTGTACGTGTATTCTTCGGGTTCGGTACAAGCGCAGAAGCTCATTTTTGGCTACACGGAGTTTGGCGATTTGACGCCCCTGTTCAGCGGCTACTTCGACACCCGCATTGGAGCCAAGCGCGAAGTTGGTGCTTACCAAAGTATCGTTGCCGAGTTGGCGCTTGAAGCCGGGGATATCCTGTTTTTGTCGGATATCTGCGAGGAGCTTGATGCCGCGCGTGAAGCCGGCATCAAGACCTGCCAGCTTACCCGTCCTCAGGATGCCTCTCGAACCGGTTCACACCCCTGTGTGGCTGATTTTTCCCAGATAGATCTTGCCTGTTTTTAGCCCGTATCCCGACTTGCTTTCCTGTTTACCCTGTTGTGCTTCATAATCGAGCTTCAACAGGGCTTGAGCGGGGCGCCAGAATGGAAGACGTTTATTATTTACCCCAACAACTATTAAAGCCTAACGGTGAAGAGCGCCGTGTCGGTATCGAAATTGAAATGTCGGGTATTGAGCTCGCCATGATTGCCTGCCAGGTGAATATTCTTTTTGGCGGTCGCATTGAAGAAACCTCCCCCTATGAGTTCCGCGTTATTGACACCGATCTTGGTACTTTCAAAATCGAGCTGGATTTCAAGTACCTGATCAATTACGCCCGTGAGCGTTATCAGGGTGTGCCGCCACAAGACGACATGATGACCGACATGGAACATCTGGCCTCTGAGGCCTTGGCTTTGGTGGCCAAGAGCATTGTGCCGTTCGAACTGATTACGCCGCCCATTGCCATTTCCCAGTTGTTTCGACTCGAAGCCTTGACGGCCAGGCTGCGGGATCACGGCGCCAAAGGTACTCGGCAGTTGATGATTTATGCCTTTGGTGTGCATCTCAATCCCGAGTTGCCCGACACCTCGGTCGAAACCTTGCTGGCCTATTTGCGGGCATTTTTGTGTCTGTACGAATGGTTGCTGGAGCGGGAAGATGTGGCGTTCGCCCGCAAGGTCACCCCCTTTATCAAGGGCTTTCCGACCGACTACATCCGCAAGGTTCTGGCACCGGACTATGCGCCCGACCTCAACCGTTTTATCGATGACTACCTGCAGTTCAATCCGACGCGCAATCGTGCGCTGGATTATTTGCCCATATTGACCTGGCTCGATGAGGCCAGAGTGCGGGCGGTATGTCCCGATGAAAAAATCGGCAAACGACCAACCTTGCACTACCGTCTGCCCAACTCCGATATAGACAACCGGCAATGGAGCCTTTCCCATTGCTGGAACGATTGGTTGCATGTTGAGGCACTGGCCGGGAATGACGAAAAACTGCGGGAGATGAGTTTGGCCTATCTCAAGTATCTCGAATTTTTCAACTTCGACATCACGCCCTGGCGCGATAAGGTTGGGCAATGGCTGGCCCGACAGTGACGAGTTATGGGGGCAAGCCTGTCGTGGCCGTGACCGGTCCAGCCAAGGGCCTGCCGCTGGCATTCTGGTGTACGGCGTTCGCCGTGTGGCGGGCCGGCGGTGTGGCGGTGCGTTTGACCCCGCGCAATTACCATGAACATGAGAAAGACAAATTTCACGCCATTATCATTGGCGGTGGCAGCGATATCGATCCGGGCCTGTACGAGGGTGAGATCAATGAGTTGGCGCCGATTGATCCCGAACGCGATGCCTTTGAAATCGAAATGATCGAGCATGCCCTGTGCACGCACCTGCCTATCATGGGAATCTGCCGGGGTATGCAACTGATCAATGTGGTTCTGGGGGGGTCATTGTTTGGCGATATCCGGGGGATGCGGGCGAGAACCTCCAACCGGCGCACGCCCTTGCCGCGCAAAACCGCATTGCTGGTGGGCGAGGGGCATGTGAGCCAGATATTTAGCGCATCACGCTGGCGCATTAACAGCTTGCATCATCAGGCCGTGGATCGCCTTGGGCGCGACTTGCAGGTGGTGGCACGGGATCTTGATGACATAGTGCAGGCGGTGGAATCCCGCGATCACCGTTACCTGGTCGGGGTTCAGTGGCATCCGGAATACTTGCCGTATTTCCCGGCGCAGCAACGCCTGTTTGCACGGTTGCTGGAAGCCGCGCGACAGACTCCGGCTGAAGCCCTCTACGACTGAGTGCGGAATCACCAACCATGTGGTTAGACTACGTTCTGATTTTTGCCAGCGCCTTTGCCGCCGCAACTTTGTTGCCGTTTTACTCCGAATTTCTGGTCGTCGCGGAGCTTATACGCCTGCCTGATCAGGCGTTGATGATCTGGCTGGTCGCGTCCGTGGGCAACACCCTTGGCGCTTGTCTGAACTGGGTGTTAGGGCGGTATTTGCTGCACTATCAGGACCGGCGCTGGTTTCCGTTCAAGCAGGAACAGTTGGGGCGGGCGCAGCAGTGGTTTCAGCGCTACGGTGTCTGGACGCTGTTATTTGCCTGGCTGCCCGTGGGGGGCGACCCTTTGACCTTTGTGGCAGGTTTGATGCGGGTACGGTTCGCGCTGTTCGTAGTGCTGACCTTTATCGGCAAGGCGTTGAGGTACCTTGTGGTAATGGGGATGGCCGACATTCTGATTTCGGGTGTTTGATGAATCGCCCCAGTGTGATTCAAGCTAAGGAGAATGAAGTGACTATCGAAACAGACCGGCCAGATTCACAATCCTGGCAAGAGGCACTGCAAGCCTGCTTTGCGCAGCAGATTCCGCTGAGTCGGGCGATGCAAGTCTGTGTGCAGCGGGCCGATGATGCAGGCTTGACTCTGGCCGTGCCACTGGCAGCCAACGTGAATCCGCACGGTACCGCCTTTGGTGGCAGCCTCTACAGTGCCGCACTTTTGGCCGGTTGGGGGCAAATTTTCCTGCAGTTGCAACGCGAGTCACGCCAGGGGGAAATCGTGATTGCACAAGCCTCAATGCAGTATCTGGCGCCGGTGACGGGCGATTTCCTAGCCCATTGCGATCCGCTAGACAATGCCCAGTGGCAGCGCTATTGCCGGCTGCGTCGGGGTCGCCTGCGTCTGCACCTGAATCCCCGCATTCTGTGTCAGGGTGAGGTATGCGCCAGTCTCACAGCCGTGTTTGCGGTGAGCGCCACACCTTGAGCAGGCACGGATCAGTGGTGGGTGCGTCGCGAGGCAGTGATGGACTTGCTCAACAATATCACCGGCCCCACACCCACCAGTACGATCACCAAGGCCGCCAGGGCGCAGGTTTCCAGCTGCTCGTCCGAGGCATACTGATAAACATAGGTTGCCAGGGTCTCGAAATTGAACGGGCGCAGAATCAAGGTAGCGGGCAGCTCTTTCATGCAGTCGACAAAAACCACCAAGGCGGCTGTCATCAGGCTACCTTTGATCACCGGCAGGTGAACCTGCACCAAAGTACGTAGATGAGAGGCGCCCAGCGAGCGGGCGGCCATATCCATGCTGGGGGTGACTTTTTCCAGGCTGCTTTGAATCGCACCCGCAGAAACCGCCAAAAAACGCACCACGTAGGCGAACACCAGGGCGAACAGGGTACCGCTGAGCAGCAGTCCCGTAGAAATACCGAAATGCGATCGGACCCAGCCATCAATGGCATTGTCAAATGCCGCCAAAGGAATGATGACCCCAACGGCCAGCACGGCTCCGGGCATGGCATAGCCAAAGCTGGAAATTCGTACCATCAACTTGATCGGGCCCGATTTGTTCAGGCGTGCGCTGTAGGCCAGGAGTATGCCGATGAGCAGGGTAGCCAAAGCCGCGACGACCGACAGCGTGAAACTGTTGATGGCGTGGTGGATAAATTCCGGTGTCCAGCTTTTTTCAAAATACCGCCAGGCAAAGCTGCTGAGGCTTGCAATCGGAATCACAAAGCCGGCGACAATCGGCAGCAAGCACATGAGGCTGGCGGCAGCGGCCTGTTTGCCCTTGAGGTGAAACTGCTCAAGGGGTTGATTCTGGTTTTTGGGCTGGAACAGCATTTTCTTGCGCCTTGAAAACTGCTCCAGCGAAATCAGGCTGACCATGACGAACAGCATGAGGCCGGCAATTTGCGCGGCCCCGCCAATGTTATTCATGTTGAGCCAGGTATCGTACAAACCGGCCGTGAGGGTCTTGACCGCAAAAAAATCGACCGTGCCAAAGTCATTCAGGGTTTCCATCAATACCAGCGACAACCCCACCGCAATCGCCGGGCGGGCAATAGGCAGGGATACCCGAAAAAAGCTCTGCCAGGGGCCGAGTCCCAGGCTGCGGCTGACATTCAGCAAGGCCATGGATTGTTCAAGAAATGCCGCCCGTGCCAGCATGTAAATATAGGGGTAGAGTACCAGTGACATCATCAGGATGGCGCCGCCAAGGCTGCGAATGGCCGGGAACCAGTAATCATGGGGCGAGGTCCAGCCAAAAAGCTGGCGTAAACCGCTTTGCAGGCTGCCGGAGTAGTCGAGCAGGTCGGTGTAGACATAGGCAATGACGTAGGCCGGTACCGCAAAGGGCAGCAGCAGTGCCCATTCGAACAGGCGTCTGCCGGGGAACCGGCACATGGTAACCAGCCACGCACAGCTGATGCCCAGCGCCAGACTGACCAGTCCGGTGCCGGCCATAAGAAGAAAGGTATTGCTCAAATAACCAGGCAGCACAGTGCTGACCAGGTGGGACCAGACGTTGTTGCGTGGAAACAGCGCCAGCGAAAATACCGCCAGGATAGGAAAACTTACCAGCATGGCCACCAGCGAGGTGGACATCAGCCAGGGGCTGCGCAACCACAGAAGAACGGACTCAAGCCTGGTAGAGAAACGGGTCCATGATTGACTAGCCAAACCTTTGCCTCACATACAGAGTCAGCGAAAAGAGCGGGTGGCCAAACACCAAAACCCCGAATCGTGAAAACGATCCGGGGTTTTAGTACAAGGCAGCCTGCTTAGTTGTCGAATCCAACCTTGTCGATCATTTTGACCGCTTGTTCCCGGTACTTGGCGATATCGGCCAGTCCACGGGTATCAGCCTTGTATTGCCCCCACGACGACACCAGTCCGGAAGCAGGTACGCCTGGCTTGATGGGGTATTCGAAGTTCTGTTCGGAATACATACGCTGGGCCAGATCTTCCGAGAGAAACTCCATCAGTTTGATGGCGTTTTCTTTATTAGGTGCACTCTTGGTCAACGACATGCCACTGATGTTAACGTGGGTACCACGGTTTGCCTGGTTCGGGAAGATCATGTTGACTGCATTGGCCCATTCTGACTGCTCCTGATCGGAGAGCATGGCGCCGTAGTAATAGCTGTTGCCGATGGAAATATCGCAGGCGCCTTCCTTGATCGCTTTGACTTGCTCACGATCATTGCCCTGGGGCTTGCGGGCGAGGTTGGCTTTTACGCCAGTCAACCACTTTTCCGTTTCGGCCTCGCCTTTTTCGGCGATCATGGCGGCGATCAGGGCAACGTTATAGGCATGTTTGCCGCTGCGGGTACAAAGCTTGCCTTTCCACTTGGGGTCGGCCAGATCTTCGTAGTTGGCGATATCGCCAGGCTTGACCCGGTCTTTCGATGCAAAAATCACCCGCGCCCGGGTAGTGAGGCCAAACCAGCGGCCATCAGGGTCGCGATACTGGGCTGGAATATTGTTTTCCAGTACTTTATTGGTCACCCCTTGCACCACATCTGCCGAAACGACTTCTTCCAGGCTGCCGATATCGACCGTGAATACCAGGTCTGCCGGGCTGTTCTGGCCTTCACGCGCCAAGCGCTCGGTGAGTCCACTTTTCGCGAACACCACGTTTACCTTGATACCGGTATCGCGGGTAAAGGCATCGAACATGGGCTGAATCAGGAAAGGTTGGCGGTAGGAGTAAACATTGACCTCTTGTGCGGCAGTGACCTGAAATGAAAGTACAGAAGCAACGCAGGCTGCCATGCCTGTCAGGAATGGGCGGCAGGAAAAACTAGCTTTACGGGCCATAAATGCATCCTTAAAAATAAATTCAAATCTAAACGACAATCATTCTTAATTAGATTTGTATTTTAGTCAAGCGCCTTGTGCGTTTGTTTGTGGTGATCAGGTTGGCTAAATGGTGAAGCAGGTGTGTTTGCATCTTTTTGATCTAAACTAAAGAATCAATAGTTTTTTTAGTACTTGCGATGGCGAGTTGATCGATTGTGGTGTGATGACGAACGAGGGTAGAGCCAGTATGACAAAGAAGGATGAGCGGCGTATCTTTCAGCGCTCCTTGATTAACGCACGAGCCAAAGTGTCTCATGCGCAGATTGGATCGGTCATTTATACAATAAGAGATATGTCAGATGGCGGGGTTTATGTTATGTGTGATAGCAAGCCCTTCCCCAATATTGGCAGTGTGGTGAGAATTCAGGTTGTGGGTCTGCCCATAGAGGCGCCAGAGCTTGAAATGGTTGTGGTGCGCAGAGGGCCAGACGGCTACGGGTTGCAGTTCGCATTTGAACAAGATGCCCCCTCTTGATTTGATTAATCCTTGTGCCGGGTAGGCGATGGCCGATTCTTTGAGGTAGACTTGCTGCCCCGTTCCTTAGCTATTCGATTGAAATCAGAAAAATGATGAAGAATCCCGTGCGTTCCAATTCCGCCCTGTTTGTCAGAGGCGCTGTCGTCACAAGTCTCATGTTGCTTAACGGTTGTGCTTCCTACTACACCCACTTCGCCAGTTTCGAGGGTAAGACCTCTGCGGGCGAGCAGCGTAAATTCGTTGTGTCGTGGGAATCGGCCGAATATCCTGGCTGGTCGTTTTCAGATAACAAGGCCACGCCTATCACCCTGGAGACCCAGTGTAGCAAGCGAAAACTGGTATTTACCGATGCTACTCACGAGTCAGCCTGCACCAGCAGCGGTATTGCCAGTTGTGGGATCAAGGGCGTGGATGTGGATGACAAAGGTCGCATGCTCGACTCTTCCCGCGAGGTGTGTGCAACCATCACCGATGCCAGTGGCAGCAAGCGCATCGTGGATTTGCAGCGCGAAATACATATTACGATTTCCTGTCGGCCAGATCAGCCCGTGATCAAGGAAAAGGAGCCAGGCAAGCAGAAGGACATTAATGTCAATTATGACTATCTGAACAATTCCGTTGTTCACTATCAAATTCTGACCAAAAAGGTTGACCGTTACAGCCTTTCGGAAAAAGTCCCGGTATTAAGCAAAAAGGTCTGTGAAGACGAAAGCAAATAGTTTCGCTGGTGTGCTTGTGAGGGGCGACTTGCCCTCTTAAGCTCCGGGATTCGTTGTCGTGCTTTGTCCGTTTACTGCGCCCTGATCCTGCTGTTGAGAATTAACGCATGATAAAAGTGTGTTGTAATTCTCATTTTTACAGGTTGTAATAGGGCGCAATCTTGTGTAGCGCTTTTTGTCATTAAGGTAACACCTGGTTTCACAAGTGTTATTGAGTCTGGCATGGCGTCCGTCACAATGGTAAGCATCAGGACAAGTGAACAGGCAGTTGAATCTGTGGCAGGAGACCCTGCCCGGGGTAATGGTATGGCAAGCAATCACAAGCGTATTTCGGTACGGGATCTTGAAGTAGGGATGTACATTTCCAAACTTGATCGACCCTGGAGTGAGACACCCTTTCCGCTTCAAGGTTTTTATGTTTTGGATCAGAAGGATATCGATAATGTGGCCGTATACAGCCGTTTCGTCTACGTCGATATGCAGGTCAGTCGGTCGACCGATTCTTGCGGCACGTCCGAGACGCTGACGGTCAAAAAGCCGCCAGTCAAAGGCGCGTCGCTCACCGATCCTCCCGTATCTCCCCGTGTTGTGGCCCCCGTAACAGTCAAACGCCCCGTGCAGTATCTCACCGCAGTACCGCTCAACAAGGAAGTGGTACGAGCTGAAAAGATTCACCGCCAGGTCAAGTCTGCGCTGTCCAACGTCATCAGCAGAATTCGCAACAACGAATCCCTGAATATACGTGAAACAGATCAGGCCGCCGACGGGCTGGTCGATAGTGTCATTCGCAATCCTGATGCGCTGGTGTGGCTCACGCGCGTGCAAAAACATGATGATTACAGTTTCAGGCATTCGACCACGGCGGCCGTGTGGGCTCTGGTATTTGGTCGGCTGTTGGGATTGGAACGAGAGCAGCTCAAGCACCTTGCCATGGGGGTTATGCTGGCGCGCGTCGGGATTGCAAAGCTTCCGGCCGGTCTTTTTGATCGCCAGGCCGTGTGGAGTGACGAAGAGGTGCTTGTCTATCAGAATTACGTCGCGCTGAGTCTTGAAATACTCTCTGCGGATGCATCCATTCCCGCTGCGGTATTGACTGTGGTTCAGTATCACCGTGAGCGTCATAACGGTACAGGTTTCCCGCAACGGGTCAATGGTGTGAAGATTCCCCTGTTGGCGAAAATAGCTGGGCTGGTCGATTATTACCAGGAGTTGCTGGATCCCCGCGCGGGAGACCGTCTGTCATCCGTCGAAGCCGTGAGTCGCCTGCATGAGGTGAGGAACATTTTCTTTCAGGAAGATCTGGTCGAGCAGTTTATTCGTGCGGTGGGCGTGTATCCTCCCGGCTCACTGGTGGAGCTCAACACTCAGGAGGTGGGAGTGGTGTTGTCCAACCACGAAGAAAGACGTCTGTGGCCCAGAGTCATGGTCGTGCTGGACAAGTTCAAGCAGCCGTTGAAACAGGGGAAGGTTGTTGATCTTTATGAGGTTAACGCGGGTCGTGAAAGCGGCTTTCTGCAGGTGGCAGCTTCACTGCCAGCGGGCTCTTATGATATTGATGCGTCTCGATATCTTGTTACCGGAGCGGTAAGCAAATTCAGTATAAGGCATTGGATGGGGTTGGCGATTGGCGGTTGATCCGGTGTTTGTGTGGCGCTGAATGTTCATGCAAGGGCGCCGCACAGAGGGCGGCCCTTGCATCGACAGAAAAAGGAGCGATAAATAACGGCGGGATCAAATGAGCTGGATGCGAATTGTCTTTCGGATCCAGCGATAATCGCCTGCCACCTGGAAGTTCACCACGATATCGGTTTCCTCTCCGGCTGCTCCGGTGGCAAAAAACTCGACCTCGCCCGTTGCAGCATCGAACCGCTGAACAGTGGCGATATTCTCGTTATTGCTTCTGGCTTCCAGTTTGACAATCTCTACCGTCGTTTTGGGGGCATACACTTTTATTTTCTTGATGCTGCGATCGCTGGCGGCGTATTTGTACGACGAGGGATCAAGGGCGTAACGCAGTGAAATCTCGGTGGTGATAATGTTTGCTTGTTCGCTGACGTATTCGGAGATAACGGCTGACACAATTTGCTCTGCGGCGCGCCGCCCGTTTTCGATGCGTTTTTTCTTCGCGTCCAGTTCTTTGGCGGCGTCTTCATCTGTGGCTCGCAGCGTGTCTATTTCTTCCTGGGTTGGCGGTGTTTCGCAGCGCTCGTCGGTAGCCTCATAAAAGCATATCTGGCCGAGCATCAGATTAAGCCAGCTGCCATCGGCAGTGAGATCGGTCACGGCGATCGAAAAATCCACCGGTTTGTCGGCAGGCAACGCGGCAATGGCTGCATCAATTTGCGTCAGTGCCCGATCAGTAAATTTGAGGCGCTTGTCGCTTTTGACCGACTTGTCATCGTCGAGAAGAATCAGTGTCCGGACGATGTTGTTAATGGTGGGGTCATTAACCGCGGCTTTTTCGGCGCTTTTGTGAACCGTCAGCCCTTCTTCAACCACGCCCTGTTCCAGCACGAGTCGCTGCGCTGGCGAAAACTCCATAAAGGTCAGGAACTGCTTGGTGGGGACATCGCTCGCAATGACCAGGTTGCCAAACGAAAAGCTGATGGTTTCACCGGGATAATAATTGAATTCGCCCCTGGCATTGGTTTTGCCGGACTGGCTTTGCGTTGTGTAACTCAGTCCTTCCACGCCATTGATCATGAGCCGGCCAACATCGGGGGAGTTGGTTGCGGGCGTGCTGTCACTGCCGCAGGCGGTGAGGGTGGCGCATAAAAGTAAGGTGGAAAGTTGTCGAATCATTAACCTGATTATCCTTGTTTTATTGGAACTGAGCGCGAAGCCATTATATAGTGCGCCGCGCAGTGTCATTTGGACGCACTTCGCAATTCCCTGTGTTAATTGCAAAAAACCATTGCTATTCAGCGAATAACCGCATTGTGAAGCAGGCTCGATCCGGCACATGCCGTTCGCGGAGCCGGTGTTTGTTATCTGTCAATACTAGTGTCAAATCATGCCCCTGTCGTAGCATGAAGTGAGGTATTTTATGGCCAATGCGCTGGAACTGATCGCCCTGCGAAAAACCTATGGTTCCGGGCTCGAAGCACTCAAGGGCATTGATCTTACGGTCAGTTCCGGGGACTTCTTTGCACTGCTGGGGCCCAACGGTGCCGGCAAGTCGACAACTTTGGGGATTGTATCGGGGCTTGTCAACAAAACCTCGGGTACGGTAAAGGTTTTTGGCGTTGATCTGGATGCCGATCCGGTAACCGCCAAAACGCATCTGGGTGTTGTGCCCCAGGAATTCAACTTCAACCAGTTTGAGAAGGTCTTTGATATTGTGGTAACGCAGGCTGGCTACTATGGCATTCCTGCGCGAATCGCCGCCGTCAGTGCCGAAAAATACTTGCGTCAACTGGGGTTGTGGGAAAAGCGCGATAGCCCTGCACGGCTTTTGTCGGGTGGCATGAAGCGCCGCTTGATGATTGCCCGGGCGCTGGTACATGAACCCGCCTTGCTGATACTGGACGAGCCTACCGCAGGTGTCGATATTGAATTGCGGCGCACCATGTGGTCGTTCCTCAATGAACTCAATGCTGGCGGCACGACCATTATCCTGACAACTCACTACCTCGAGGAAGCCGAGGCCCTTTGTCGCAACATTGCGATTATCGATAAGGGAGTCATCCTCGAAAACACCAGTAAAAAGGCCTTGCTCGGCAAGCTGCGCCGGGAGACTTATGTGCTGGATGTGTCTGTGATTCCTGCACAGTTGCCCGTACTTCCCGGGGCGGAGTTTCAGGTCGATAGCGAGCATAATCTGCTGGTCACCATTGATTCATCCCTGAATCTCAACCGTGTGTTCGCGGTTCTTTCTGCTCACGACATACAGGTGCGTAATATGCGTACCAAAACCAACCGGCTGGAGGAGTTGTTTGTTGAGCTTCTCGCCAGAGGACCTGTGCAGGCCAATGCGTCTGCTTGATATCATTGTTTTGTGCATCGCTAGTGAGTCTGCAAGGTAGAGTCGAAGAACTATGAGTATTTACGCTGTCTGGGTGGCTT
The DNA here is from genome assembly GCA_041591635.1 of Oleiphilaceae bacterium. Taxonomy (GTDB): domain Bacteria; phylum Pseudomonadota; class Gammaproteobacteria; order Pseudomonadales; family Oleiphilaceae; genus JACKOD01. Next base: position 18,666 of record JBFHRO010000039.1, read on the forward strand.
TTTCGACCATTCTGATCAAGGAAATCCGCCGTTTTACCCGCATCTGGGGGCAGACCCTGCTGCCGCCGGCTATTACCATGTCACTGTATTTCGTGATTTTTGGCAACCTGATCGGCCC
>JBFHRO010000040.1:0-18759 GCA_041591635.1 Oleiphilaceae bacterium
ATTCGCAAACAAAACGCTTGACTCATCCCCTCTTCTCTGGCTAAATACGCACCCGTTGCCCAGATAGCTCAGTCGGTAGAGCAGGGGATTGAAAATCCCCGTGTCGGTGGTTCGATTCCGCCTCTGGGCACCACTTTTTCTTGACCCTCGCAGAAATGCGGGGGTTTTTTCGTTTTGACGTAACGCTTGAACAAAAAAAGCCGGCAATACCGGCTCAGGAATAACAAGTTCACCTGCCCTTACACAAACTCGTCAGAAAAACTCGATACTCCCATCATCGGCATCGGCGGGCGCTTCGGCGTTGAATTGCATATCGGGGTTGAAGATTTCTATGGCGATATCACACTGGCAGATCACGCCATCGAGATCAAAATAAAAGGCCACGAACTGACCATTGCCCATGGTGGTGTAGTCGACATCGGCACCGTAATAAAAGGTGGGCAGACCGATCATGATCATGCAGTCGCGCCGTGTCAGGTGGGCTTTTACCAGTCCCATCAAACGGTTGGCCAGTTCGGCTACCCAGTCTTCAAGAATGGCATCATCGATACTGGCAACATCGTCCTGCACCGGGTAGGTCATGGCCAGAACCTGCAAGGGCATTCTCAAGCCGATGAATATCTCAAGGTCATCGGAGCCCCCGTCGATAAAGGCGGCCGGCGCATCGTCGAGTTCGTACCTGTCCACGGGAACATCTGACGCCAAGACCTGGCAGTTCAGCCCTTCGAAGAGGTCTTTGCACGCGGTATGAAACAACTCGTGAATGCTGTCAATCAGTTGCGTTTGAGACATTGGGTTATGCCCTTGCTCTATAAAGCCTTTCCCCGTAAAGGCTTGCTTGATCGTCATGTTCCTGACCGCTTTTCGGGGATACCTCCTGCATGGCCAAGCGGTCGCGCATCAATAAGAACTAGCATAGACCAATTTTTGAGAATGATGAGCGCGTCATGGAAAGCCGCAAAAAAGTGTGGCGCCTCACCCGGCGCAGGCGCGCACGTACTGCAGTATCTGCCCGCCAAAGGCTTTTTTTTGCAGGTCGGATGAGCCGGGCCGATGCTGACTGTGCGCATAGCCAAGGGCGACCATTTTCTTGCTGAAGGCGGCATGATTGCCTCGGCCCGGATCAACCAGCATCACCTCGCAGCGCGGCCTGGCGTGGCGATCAATAAAGGCCGACAGCAGGCTGATATGCTGTTTCTCGTAGAGCAGGTCTGCCCCTATGATGACATCGAACAGCCCCAGGCCATCGCCGGCATCGGCCCATCCGGTACGCAGAAAGGGGATTTGCTGGCAGTTGTTAAGGCGCTGGTTCTCGATCAGAAACCGGCCCGCCTCCGGGTGATAATCAGTGGCGGTGATATCGGCACCGCGGTGCTTGAGCAGCAAACTCGAGAGCGCCATGCCGCAACCGATTTCGAGTATGCGCTTGCCGGCAATATCAAAGCTTGCCATGGCGCGGGCCAGCACCTCGCCCGATTCCCAGATGACGCCAAACAGCGACCACTGGGCCGAGGATATTCCCAAGGCATCGGCCTCGCCAAAGGGATCGGAGAATTGCTGGTTGTCTTTGAGGCTTCGAATGTGAATATCAAAGCCCTCAAACTCGATTGTTTGATAACGCAGGCGAACGTCAGTCATGGCAAACCTCGTGGCGGCTAAACGCAACTAGCCAGAGTGATTCGCTACGCAGGGGGGGCTTGCACTATAGCCCCGTTATGCCGCAAAACCAAGCAATCTTGCCCGCCTGCAGACAGCGGGCCCCATAACCGCTACCATGAATAGCCTGATGTCTACCTATTTATGGGCAAGAGTCAGATTTACAGATTTACAAGAACCACCCAAGATAGACGAATACGCATGGATGCTGCCTGTGTTGCTGAAGCCAACACCTTGCATACAAGAGTCCGCCAATCATGCGAATTTGCTCCCAAGCCCAGTTATTGCAAGCCCTGGAGTGCCGCCGCGGCACCACCGCCCCTGCCCTGCGGGATCTGCTGCTCGCCGAAGGTGTGAGTACAGAAGCCGAGTTGAAATCACTGGCCCAAACCCGCCCCGAGATCAAGTCGCCCCACGATTTGATTGCTGTGCTCAAAACCCTGCACCCGGTGCACCGCGCAGCCATTGATATTGCCTATGCCAAGAGCCTGGATCTGCCACTGGTGCATCTGGGCCAGTACGACTTCAGCCAGAATGCGTTGGACATGGTGGATGCGGATTTCGCCCGGCGCCATCAACTGATTCCACTGACCCTCTATCACGAGCGTCTGCTGGTGGCGATGGCAAACCCTACCGATATCGAAACACTCAATCTGCTGCATTTTATTACCAAGCACCTGATAGAGCCGGTTTACGCCTCGGAAGAAGACATCGACATTGCCATTTCCCAGCTCTACAGCCCGGGCGATGAAGCCGAAGTACTCAAGGACATCAGCCCCGCCTGGCAGAGCAGTGCCGAGGCGATGGCCCAGGCGCGGCAACTGGCCGAAGACAAGCCCACCGTGAAGCTGGTGAGCAATATGATTCTGGATGCCATTAACCGTCACGCCTCCGACATTCATATTCGCCCCAAAGAAAACGAGATCGAAATCCTGTTCCGGATTGACGGCGAGCTGGTCAAGATCCGCAGTCTGGGGCGCCCCATGCTCAACGCGGCCGTGGCCAGAATCAAGATTCTCGGCGGCATGAACATTGCCGAGCACCGTCTGCCACAGGATGGCCGGGCGAAGGTAATGGCACGCGACAAGGCGATTGACCTGCGTATTTCCATCATGCCCTGCATTTATGGTGAAAGCGTGGTGATTCGTATTCTGGACACCAGCGCTGGCCTTAAAACCGTCAGCGAAATCGGCTTGTCGGCCAGAGATGCCGAGCAGTTTTGCCATTTGTTGCACAAGAGCAGCGGCCTGTATCTGGTGACCGGCCCCACGGGTTCGGGGAAGTCCACCACCTTGTATGCCGCCTTGCAGGAAGTCAAAAAGCGCAATATCAATATCATTACGGTGGAAGACCCGGTGGAATACCACCTCGACGGTGTGCTGCAAATCCAGACCCATGCCGCCATTGGCTATACCTTCGCCCGGGCGCTGCGCAATATTCTGCGGCACGATCCGGATGCCATCATGCTCGGGGAAATCCGCGACGAAGAAACCGCCAAGATCGCCATCGAGAGCGCACTCACAGGCCACCTGGTACTCTCGACCCTGCACACCAACAGTGCCGCCACCACTATCACCCGGTTGCTGGAAATCGGCATTCCCGCCTATCTGTTGCGTGCGACGCTCCTGGGTGTGCTGGCCCAGCGTCTGGTGCGCAAAAACTGCCCGCACTGTTTGGGAGAAGAGCAGATCGAACCTTCGGTGCGCGCCATCCTGAAGCTGGACGCAGCGGCCGTATTTTACCGCGGCCAGGGCTGTGACCAGTGCCGGGGTACCGGTTATCGCGGCCGGGCGGCGGTGTATGAACAACTGCACATAAGCCCTGAAATCAAAAATCACATCACGGCAGATGCCAGTGCCAGCGCCCTGGAAGCCATCGCCGTGCAACAGGGCATGCTGCCGCTGACCGAGCAGGCCATTGGCCTGGCACAAGCGAAGCTGACTTCGATTGAGGAGGTCTACCGGATTCGTCTGGTGTAACCCTTATCAATACCACCAATACCGCCAATACCGCCGCCCGCTCTACCTCTTATAGAGGTGAAGCGGCACAAAAAAGCAGCCAAGGTGCGAGGCGTTGCCTGTTATTTTTTTTTGCCGCTGGCATAATGCGCGGCGTAAAAATGATCAGCGGATCATACACACCGGTTTCGCCCTTCCCTTTGTCATTTCGACGGATTATCACCATGAGGAGTACCACCATGAAAGGATTATTGAATTACGCCCTCGTTATGAGTGCCGCGCTGGTGCTTGGCGCCTGCGCCACTGAAAGCCACCGCGCTATCGAGCCGCAAAAGGTTGCGACCTACGGCACCAGTTACAGCGGCGAGCGCAGCACCTTGCTGGTGGGCAACTTCCAGAACAAGTCCGATTACATGCAGGGCATCTTTGCCTCCGATACCGATCGGCTGGGCAACCAGGCCAAGAGCATTCTCAAGACCCACTTGCAGCAAACCAACCGGTTCAATCTGGTTGATCGCGACAACATGGATGACCTGCAACGCGAGGCGGCACTGGCCGGTGTGGAGCAAAAGCTCTCCGGCGCCCGCTTTGTGGTCGCGGGAAGCGTGACCGAATTCGGCCGCAAGGAAGTGGGTGACAAACAACTCTTTGGCTTGCTGGGTCGGGGCAAGGAACAGATTGCCTATGCCAAGGTCGCCCTTAACCTGGTGGATGTGCAGTCCTCGGCCATCGTTTATTCCACCCAGGGTGCAGGCGAGTATGCCCTGAGCAACCGGGAAGTGGTCGGTTTTGGCGGCACCGCCGGGTACGATGCCACCCTCAATGGCAAGGTACTGAACTTCGCCATTACCGAAGCGGTCAATAACCTGGCGCGTGATCTTGACGCGGGCATTCTGAGACTCAAGTAATTTTTTGCCTAACCCACAGGATGCCGACCATGTTTAAAACGCTTTTACTGCCCCTGCTGGCCATCACCCTTGTCACTGGTTGCAGTGGCCACGGCCAGCGCAGCCTCTATTACTGGGGCAACTACGAGGCTGTGCTTCTCGACAGCTATATCAACCCCGGTGAAGCCCCGGATGAGGTTCAGATTGAAAAACTGACCGCCACCATCGAAACCGCCAAAAAGCGTGAACATCAGGTGCCGCCCGGCCTTTACGCCCATCTTGGCATGCTGTATCTGCGTCAGGGCCATACCGGTTCGGGGGTAGCGGCGCTCAAGGAAGAAAAGGCGCTGTATCCCGAATCAGCGGTATTTATTGACGGGCTGCTTGCCCGCGCCAACCTGGAGGCCCAACCATGAACGTGCGCTCCCTTTTCCGTCCGGGGTATCTGTTGCCCCTGCTGGCGCTGCTGATCACCGGCTGCGCCTCCCAGCCCCGTGATTACAGTGCGTTGCAGACCAGCAATCCGCGCTCGATTCTGGTCATTCCGCCGCAAAACAACAGTGTGGACGTCAACGCCCCCTATATATTCCTGTCTACGATCTCGCTGCCCCTGGCCGAAAAGGGTTATTACGTCTTTCCGGTGGCGGTGATCGATCAGTTTCTGAAACAAAACGGCCTGCCTACCCCCGCAGAAATGAACAATGTGCCGCTGGAAAAACTGCAGCAATACATTGGGGCCGATGCCATTTTGTACGTCACCATTGACGACTGGGGGCAGCAATACCAGGTGCTTTCGTCGGTGGCCCGGGTATCATCGAAATGGCGTCTGGTGGATGGCAAGACAGGGGCGCTGCTCTGGTCAGGACATGCCTATGCCCAGAAGTCGTCGGGCAACTCCGGCGGTGGTCTGGCCGGGGCGCTGATTTCGGCCGTGGCGGCCCAGATTGTCAGTGCCATTGATGATCCGACCCCCGAGTTGTCGCGCACCGCCAATCTGCATACCCTCTACAACCCCTACGAGGGTTTGCTGCCTGGCCCCTATCTGCGGGCCAAACTTGAGGCCAACAAGCAGGCTAGCCAGTAATCCCATCACCGGCACCGGCCAGCTGAAACGGATACACACTGCCCAACCCCAGAATCCGGGTCAGCTCGTCGAGTGCCCTGTGGCACTCCTGCAACAACTGCGGATCGGCCAGGTCGGCACGCACCAGATGATCCCGGTAGTGCCGTTTCACCCAGTCGGTCAGTTCATCGTACAGCGGCTGCGACATCAGCACTGCGGGATTGATGGCCTGACGCTCCTTCTGCGTCAGCACCACCCGTAACCGCAAACAGGCGGGCCCGCCGCCGTTCTTCATGCTTTGTGTCAGATTGAACACCAGCACCTCATCGATCGGGCCGCCACTGGCCACCAGCACATCAAGGTACCGGGACACGGACGCCACTTCGCGGCATTCGTGCGGCACCACCAGTACCATGTTGCCGTTGGGTTTGGTCAGCAGCTGACTATTGAAGAGATAGCTCGCGACGGCCTCCTGCACACTGACCTCATCATTACGCACACACAGCGCCTGCAGCCTGACGTCTCCCAGCTTGCTCTGCAACGCCTGAAGAACAGACTCTGTGTGCAAAAAGGCTTCCTGATGATAAAAGAGAAGGTTCTGATTGCCGACGGCAATGACATCGTTGTGAAACACGCCCGCGTCGATGGTGGCGGGTTTTTGCTGCGCCAGCACCAGATTGTTTTCGGGCAAACCGTGCAGGCGGGCGATGGCTTCGCAGGCTTCGCGGGTTTGGCGGGCGGGGTACTGTTGGGGCCGCGCCGCGCTTTCGTCAAAGGCAATGCGCCCGTAGACAAACAACTCCACCCCGCGCTGGCCGTAATCACCGCAAAAGCGCGTGTGATTGGCCGCCCCTTCGTCACCAAACTGGGCGACATCGGGCAAGGCGTGATGGTGGACGAAGTGGTTTTCATCGGCAAAGATGGCCTTGAGTATCCGCCCGGTTTCCCGGTGTTCAAGGGAGCGATGGAATTTGGCGTTAAGATTCGCCGGGGTAAAGTGCACCCGGCCATCGCGAGTATCGGCACTGGGCGATACGGTACAGGCATTGGCCGTCCACATGCTTGACGCCGAGGCCACCGCCGCCAGTATCACGCCCGAATGCGCCGCAGCCGCCTGCAGCACTTGCGCATCGGAACCGCTAAAACCCAAGGCTCGCAACATGGCGATATTGGGCCGGGCCAAAGGCGGCAACAAACCTTGGGCAAAGCCCCGGTCGTGCAGGGCTTTCATTTTTTCCAGCCCTTGCAGGGCGGCGGCCCTGGGGTTGGAGACATCGGCATGATGGGTTTGTGAGGCGAGATTGCCGTAAGACAGCCCGCTGTAATTGTGGGTTGGCCCCACCAGACCATCAAAATTGACTTCCTGCGCCTGCATTCGCGTGTCTCCTGAAGGTTATTCGTGGCGTTGGCAGCCCCACTGGCACGCTGGACGTGCGGGCGAATTACAAAACGGGCATTCCCGGCGACAGCTTGTCGGGCAGCAGCAGAAACTCCTCTTCCAGCGAGGCGACCGGATAAGCGCAGTAATCGGCGGCATAGTAGGCACTGGGGCGGTGGTTACCACTGGCACCCACGCCACCGAAAGGGGCGGCACTGCTGGCACCGGTGAGGGGCTTGTTCCAGTTGATGATGCCGGCACGGGCTTCTTCCTGCAGCTGTTCATACTGGGCACGGGTGCCACCCAGCAACCCGGCGGCCAGGCCAAAGCGGGTCTGGTTCGCCAGTGCAATGGCCTCATCAAAGGTGGAATAACGCCACACCTGCAGCAGCGGCCCGAACACTTCTTCATCTCGGTGAATCTGCATGTTGCTTACGTCGATAATGCCGGGTGTGAGCAAGGCGGTGCCGGGACGCTGCGGGCGCATTTCCAAAAGCGATGTTCCACCCGCCACCTGCAGGCGCCGCTGGGCGGTCAATAAGGCCTCGGCGGCGGCCATCGAAATCAGCGCGCCCATAAAGGGTTGCGGTTCATCCTTGTAGCCCCCCACCTGCAAGCCAGACGCGGCTGTGACCAGCTCCTGTAAAAACTGATCGCCGGCGGCGCCTTGAGGTACCAGCAGGCGCCGGGCGCAGGTACAACGCTGGCCCGCCGAGACAAAAGCCGAAAAGAGGGTGTGATGCAGGGCCGCCTTGCGTGCCCCGGCATCCTCAAAGTCGCCAATGATCAGCGGGTTGTTGCCGCCCATCTCCAGTGCCAGGATTTTTTCTGGCTGGCCGGCGAACTGGGCGTGCAACTTGTGCCCCGTAGCACAGCTGCCGGTAAAAAACAGCCCGTCCAGGCCCTTGTGTCGCGCCAGGGCGATGCCGGTATCCACGGCCCCCTGCATCAGATTAAGCACCCCGTCGGGCAACCCCGCCTCTTGCCACAGACGCACTGTGGCTTCGGCCACCGCCGGCGTGAGTTCGCTGGGTTTGAACACCACTGTGTTGCCGGCCAGCAGGGCCGGCACTATGTGGCCATTGGGCAGGTGGCCGGGAAAATTGTACGGCCCGAACACCGCCACCACCCCGTGGGGCCGGTGGCGCAACAGGGCATTCCCTGCCGGCCCCTGACTCTCCCTCACCCCGGTGCGCTCGGCGTAGGCGGTGATAGAAATGGCGACCTTGCCGATCATGGAGGCAACTTCGGTCATGGCTTCCCACAGCGGCTTGCCGGTTTCGCGGCCGATGATGTCGGCCAGGGCTGGCTTGTTTTGCTCCAGCAGGCCGGCAAAGGTGTTCAGAATGGCTATCCGCTCATCAAGGGAGGTTCGCCGCCAGGATGGAAAGGCCCTGCGCGCGGCGGCCACGGCCTCTTCAATGTCGGCACTGATGGCCTGATCGCCGGTCCAGCAGGCTTCCTGGCTCACCGGGCAAAAGGACAACAAGGGCTCCCCCGCCCCCTGGCGCCAGCGTCCGTCGATGTATAGGTGTCCGGTTAATCCTGTGATCAAACTCATGTCTGCATCCTCCGATGATTACGCAAGCTCACCATGCGCACTATGTCGCCCGAACAGATCTGCATCGGTTCGGCCAGCTCGGCGGGAATATACACGGTGTCTTGATGAATGGCGTTTCCCGATACCAACCCTACCCTGAAATCACTGAATGAACGGTTCGACAGCAGATAAGGATCACTGTCGTCGCGGGGGCGCTCTGGCTTGTTGCGCACCACCATGGCATGGCGGCGGACGCTTTCACCCACCGCCCGAATGTTATTGGTAAAGGCTTCAATCACCGGGCCGCCATCGAAAATATCGACAAAGCCGTTGAAGTTGAAACCTTCGGATTCAAGCATCGCCAGTGCCGGGCGGGTGTTTTCATGAACCTGCCCCAACGCCGCCTGGGCTTCGGGTGCCAACATGGGCACGTAGATGGGGTACTTGGGCATGAGTTCGGCGATGAAGGCTTTGCTGCCAACGCCGGTCATGTAGTCGGCGCGGGAAAAATCCATGGAAAAGAATTTTTTGCCCAGCGACTCCCAGAAGGGGGAGCGGCCCTGGGCATCCGAGACGCCGCGCATCTCGGCAAACACCTTGTCGCTGAAATAGCGCGGAAAATCCGCCAGAAACAGCAACCGCGACTTGGACAATAACAAGCCGTTGCTGCTGTGGCGGTAATCCGGCTCAAGAAACAGCGAGCACAACTCGGTGCGGTTTGTCAGGTCGTTGGTAAGGTACAGGGTGGGCGTTTGCTGATGTATCGCCAGCTCGGCACAGGCGTTCACCGTGGTGCTGATGCGATAGTTGTACCAGACATCCTCCTGCCCCACGCAGGCATCGATACCGCACACGCCGGCAACCCGGCCGGTGGCGGTATCTTCGAGCACAAACAGGTAGTGGCCGGGGTGCCCCTCACGGGCATGGGCAAAAGAGTCGACAGCACGGGCAATCCTTTCGGCCAACAGGGCTTCGTTGGCCGGCAACGTGGTAACACCGACGCCTGCGTGGGTTGCCATGGCATAGAGCGCCGGCAGGTCACGGGTTTCGATGGGACGTATGATCATCATGGCTCAAAGGGGCGAAAACACGATGGCATCGTTGTCGGCCAATCCCAGGGCTTCGACCACCTGCGGCTGCACCCGGATCACATCCCCCAGACCGTCCGTCAGTTGCGCGATCACACAGCGAAACCCCGATGTCTGGGTATTACAGGCCAGATAACGCATGCCGGCATTGACGCTGCCGACCCGCAGACGCTTGCGCTGCATGCTGCTGATACTGGTCACGTGACTGCGCCAGGCGCTGAGCACCGGCCCGCCATCAAAAATGTCGATATGCTTGCCCATACGAAAACCTTCCCGGTACAGGAGCTGACAGCTGGCTTCGGTGGCCTGATGGGCATGGCCGATAGCCGCCTGTGCCTCGGGCGTCAACAGGGGTACGTAGATAGGATGGGGTGGCATGAGTTCGGCAATAAAGGTTTTGCTTTTTACTGCCGAGTAGTAATCGGCGGTGGCGAAATCCATATTGAAAAAGTGCCGCCCCAGGCTGTTCCAGAACGGGGATTCGCCGGTGGCGGTCTGTACGCCCTGAATCTCGACGATCAGCTCCTCGGAAAAAAGCGCGCTGAACACCCCGATAAAGAGCAAGCGGGAGCGGGAAAGCAGCTTGAAGGCTTCAGTGTCGCGCAACGCCGGCGCCAGTGTGAACGAACACAAGAGCGACTTGCCCGTGAGCTCGTGGGTGAGGTAGAGCACCGGCACCCGGTTGTGAATGCCCAACTGGTGCGAGGCATGAATCAGCTCATCCTGGCGGTAATTGTAAAAGGGGCTGCCATGGCCGGCGGCAACATCGACTCCGGCGGTGCCGACCACCTCGCCACTGGCGGTGTTTTCGAGCACGAACAGAAAACGCCCAGGGGCCGAGGCCGAGGTGCTGTTGGCAAACGACTGGCACGACAGCTCGATGCGCTCTTCCAGTTTGTCGCTGTGGCTGGACAAGGTGGTCACTTTGGCCGGGTGCTCTCCCACCAGTTTCTGAATCGCCGGCGCATCACCCTGCGCCGCGGGCCTGACGATTAGCATGTGAACACTCCGCAATTATGCCAGTACATGGGTGATGGCCCGCTCCAGGCGCGCCAGCCCTTCATCGATATCAAGCTCGGGAATGATGAGCGAGGGCGCCAGCCGCACCACATCGGGCCCGGCCACCAGCAGCAGCAATCCTTCTTCCAGTGCGGCCAGGGTAAAGTCCTTGGCCCGCCCCTTGAATGCCGGAGTCAGCTCGGCGCCCAGCAACAGGCCACTGGCCCGAATGGCGCTGAACACCCCCAGCCTGTCATTGATCCCTTTAAGTCCTGCCGCCAGCCTTGCCGAGCGCGTGCGCACGCCTTCAAGCAGCTGCGGCTGGCAGATCACCTCGAGTGCCGCCTCGGCCACCGCACATGCCAGCGGATTGCCGCCGTAGGTGCTGCCGTGAGTACCCACCTTGAGGCTGGCGGCAATCGCCGCCCTTGTCAGCATGGCCGCCACCGGAAAACCCCCTCCCAGTGCCTTGGCGCTGGTGAGAATGTCGGGAACCACGGCCGTTTGCATGTAGGCAAACAAAGACCCGGTGCGCCCCATGCCGGTCTGGATCTCATCGAACACCAGCAATGCCTGGTGCTGATCGCACAGGGCGCGCACCCCCTGAACGAATTCGGCCGTTGCCGGCAACACGCCCCCCTCGCCGATCACTGGCTCCATCACCACGGCGCAGGTCTTGTCAGAGATCGCAGCCGCCAGCGCGTCCAGATCGTTGTAATCCACATGGGTGATGCCGCCGGGAACCGGCTCGAACCCCTCGCGGTATTTTTGCTGCCCGCCTACCGACACAGTGAACAGGGTGCGGCCGTGAAAGCTGTTGTTAAAGGCAATGATTTCGTGCTTGTGCGGCCCGTAATGTTCCCAGGCGTAGCGGCGCGCCAGCTTGAAGGCAGCCTCGTTAGCCTCGGCCCCCGAGTTGGCGAAAAACACCCGCTCGGCAAAGGTGTGCTCGCACAGCTTGCGTGCCAACCGCAATGCCGGCTCATTGGTCAGCACATTCGCCACATGCCAGAGCTTGCCTGCCTGCTGTGTCAGGGCTTCGACCAGGGCGGGATGGCAATGCCCCAGTGCCGTCACGGCGATGCCACCGGCAAAGTCAATGTATTCGCGCCCCTGCTGATCCCATACCCGCGATCCTTGCCCGCGCACCGGAATCATGGCAGGCGGGGAATAATTGGGGCACATGACCTCATCAAACAGGGCCCGCGAAACAACGTCCTGGTGATTCATAGCTGACTGATATCCTCTGCGTAAACCATGTCTATCTGCCTCCTGCTCAGCGCTATGGCTGAACGAAGCGGATGTATAAAGCATAGCCGGGTTGCTACCTGACCACGGTTTTTTTCATGCCGCAGGCGCGCACCAAAAAGACACACAATTACCCACAATGACCATACGTATTTATCGCTATGCTCTAAACTCAAACGGTGACGGGCACGTACAAACGTGCCCATTGTCTATTCACCTACGCTAACGAGGTTATGATGAAACTGATCAAACTGCTTGCTGCCATGGGCCTTGCTTGTGCCTGCACCCTGACCATGGCGGGCGAACCCGTTACCCTCACCTCCCTCGACTGGCCACCCTACACCGGCGACTCGCTGCCCGACCAGGGTGCCACAGTGGCAGTTGCAAAAGCCGCCTTTGCAGCGATGGGTTACGACCTGAAGGTCGAATTCTACCCCTGGCAACGCGCCGTCGCCCTGGCCAAAGAAAGTGATAAACATGACGGTTACTTCCCGGAGTACTATGCTGAAGAACTCAAGCAGGATTTTCTGCTGAGCGACCCCATGGGATCTGGCCCCCTGGGCTTTGCTGAACTGAAAAGCAAACCTGTGGTCTGGAACAAGCTTGACGACCTCAAGGACACCAAAATCGGTGTGGTACGCGGCTATGTGAATACCACCGAGTTCGACGACCTGATGAATGCCGGCAAGCTCAAAACCGATGCCGTGGGAGACGATTTGAAGAACCTGCAAAAACTGCTCGGGGGTCGGATTTCCCTCGCCGTGGTGGACAAGAACGTGCTTTCGTATCTCATGAGTACCACGCCAGAGCTAAAAAGTGCGGCGGGCAAAATCCAGTTCAATAACAAAATGCTGGAAGACAAAAAGCTCTATGTCTGCTTCAAAAAAGGAGAACGCGGTGAAAAACTGGTGAAGATTCTGAACGAAGGCATTGGCAAAATTGATGTCAATGCAATTATGAGCAAGTATTTTTAAGTCAGTATTCGAACCGGGTACAGGCACGGCAGCCAAAGGCCGGCCTGACCAGGGTTCAGCGGCGGCAAAAGGCATTCGGGCGCACGCGCCCGGGCACTTCAGATTCGTCGCCGCGTACCGATAACCTGGAATCACCCGGCAGCCTGCGCGCCAAGGCTACCTGTTTTCGACTCCTTGCAAGAGGCTCCGAATTCCGAATGAAGTCCCTATCCATCAAGCAGCTTGTTGTTCTGTTTGCCGTCATGTTTGGCGGCATGAATCTGGCCCAGTCATTGATCATGCTCTCGCAGGCCAATGCCAGACCCGACCAATCCTGGTTAAGCGAACTTCAGCCCGCCATCAACACGCACCTGCAGAACAGCCAGCAAATGGCCCGGGCCTATGCCAACGGCAATACAGAGGAAGGCAAACGTTTGCAAACGGCCGTTGAAACCTCTCACGCTGCCGTCACCGCTGCCCTAAAACATACCCGCGCTCAGGATGGCGATACCAGCATCACTGTGTACGTAATTATCTTTGCCCTGGGTTACGCCTCGCTCTTGGTTTACCTTCTGTATATTGTGTTTCGCTTTGTGATTAACCCGGCGGCCTATTTGCAGGCGCAGCTCAACAAGATTGCCAAGGGCGATTTCAGCGCCCATATCGAAATCCGCCGCCAGGACGAACTGGGCGACATTGCCGCCGCCGTACAAAGCATCGTCAACGAGTTGGGCAGCAACCTGCGCCGCATTACCTGTGCCGGCATGCAGGTGTCTGCCTATGCCCATGCCTTGCTGTATTTGATCGATGACAACGAGCAGTCACTGCAATCGCAGCAAAACGAAACCCAGCGCATTGTCGATACCATCAGCCATCTGGGCGAAACCGCCGCCACCGTGGAAGCCCGTTCGGTCAAGGCCTCATCCTCGTCGGGTGATGTGCGGGTACAGGCCCGCGCGGGTGAAGCCATTATCAAGACCTCGGTGGACAACACCCTCAAGCTGACCGGCGAACTCGACAAGGCCAACCATGTAATTCATGAGTTGGCCAACAGTGCCGGCGAAATCAACCAGGTCATCGCGGTGATCGAAAGCATTGCCGAGCAAACCAACCTGCTCGCCCTGAACGCCGCCATCGAAGCCGCCCGGGCAGGCGATCATGGCCGCGGGTTCGCCGTGGTGGCCGATGAAGTCCGAACCCTGGCGCAGAAAACCCAGAAATCGACGCTCGAAATCAACCAGATGGTCACCAGTTTGCAGCAACTGGCGGCCGAAGCTGTGGCCATCATTTCGGTCAACCAGAACCAGGCCAAGGAAAACGCCAGCATCAGCCACGAGGCGAATGCCTCGATGCACAGCATCTTTGAGGCTATCGCCAAAATCGATGAACTGAACAAACTTATCAGCACCGCCGCCTCCGAGCAGAAAAACGCTACTACCGAGGTCGAGGTGAATGTGCAGACCATTGCCGAGCTGTCGCAGCGCTTTCGCTCAACCTCGGAGCGCACCCAGCGCTTCAGCGAAAAACTCAGCCAGGAGGCACGCAATTTCTCCCGCCTCTCGGCCAACTTCAATATGTAGGAGCGAGTGCCCTTTTTTAATTTTTGGCAATGATCTCGTGGGAATGGCGCCCAGCGCTAAAATGAGTCAGCAACACAGAGTGACTCCCACCCCGCAGGCAAGGCGCCATGCTCGAACGCTTACACACCTGGTTATTGCACCAATCCGCCCGCACGCTTGATGGCGTGCTTGTGCTGCTCATTAGTGCCATCAGCATCACCGATCATTTTGTCGGTTACGAACTCTCGCTCGCTATTTTCTATGTCGCTCCGGTCGCCGTTGCGTCCTGGTACCGGGGAACGCTCATGGGAATACTGGTATCACTGAGCTGCAGTGCCGTGTGGCTGGGCGCCGAACTGACCTCGGGACGCGAATACACCAGCCTGTTTATGCCCATTTGGAACACCGGCGTGCGCTTAAGCGTTTTTGTTGTCATTGTGTTGCTGTTGCGTCGACTGCACCAGGCGCTGCAGCTACAGCAATCGCTGGCACAAAACGACGGCCTCACCGGCATTACCAATGCCCGCAGCTTCAAGGAGAAGTACCCGTTACTGGCTTCTCTGGCAATTCGTGACCGCAGCGCGGTCGCGCTCGGCTATATCGATGTAGACGGATTCAAGGGCATGAACGATCGCTTCGGCCACAGCGTCGGTGACGAAGTATTGATCACCATCGCCCACGAACTGCGCGAGCGGATGCGCACCTCTGATGTGGTGGCGCGGCTGGGGGGCGATGAATTCGCGGTGCTGCTGACGCGAACCGATGCCGCCGGCGCCACAGCCATTTTTACCCAACTGCAGACACGCTTGTTGCGGGTTGCCGACGAGCACCGGTGGCCCATTGGTTTTAGCATTGGCGTGGCGGTTTTTCAGCCGCCCCCGTCTGACTGTGACCAGGCCATTGCGCAGGCCGATGCCCTTATGTACCGGGTAAAAAAATCGGGCAAGAACCGCTTGCTGGTGGAGGAATACGCTGAGCCTGCATCACTTTAAAACGATTTTGTGAACCCTTGACGGGGCAAGCCTGCCTTTCACAACCCGACATAAGGTCGCGCGTCCTTAAGTAGCAGAATCAGTTGCCGCTCGTGTGCAGGCGTCGGCTCGAAACCAAAGCGGCGATAAAACGCATCCGCCTCAGCGTCGAGGGGGTGCGTCAGCAAAGCCCGAATACCCGCATTTTCGGCAATGGCTACCGTGCGACTGATGGCATCCTGAAGCAAGCTGAAGCCCAGGCCCCGCCCCTGGTAGTCGAGATCAACGGCAAGCCTGGCCAGAATGACCAACGGAACAGGGTACTGTCCCATCCCGCGACGAATCCGCTCAGGGGCCTCCAGCGTGTCGATTTGCCCAACGGTCAAGCTGAAGTAGCCTGCCACTCGATCCTCATCGCAGACAACAAAGGTTCTCGCCGAACCACTGCCCTGCGCTTGACGTGCGTGGCGCAACAGCCAGTCGGTGAGCGCCGGTTTTCCACAGTCAAATCCGTCCAAACGGTGCGATGCATCAAGCGGCAGGGGTGCCGATAGACTCATTTGTCAGCCCAAACCGGACGTCGGGAAAACAGATCGGCCAAGCCAGGGTTATCGGATTCCGGACGATCCAACATCTCCAGGAGCGCTTGGTATTGGCTACCGGAAACCATAAACAGACGTTGATCGAGCAAGGTCTTTTCAGCCGCTTGGTATGCGGCATCGAGGATGAAGTCAGTCAGCGACTTGTGCGCCACCTCGGCGGCACGACGTAGCACGGCTTCTTGCTCGGGGGTGGCGCGTAGTCCGAGTCGAGCTGAGCGCCCAGTTGTGGTGGCGGGCATGGCGGTCTCCTTTTGATGTACGAACGACACCATGTTAGTACAATCGACGCACAACAGTCTACTGAATCGATGGGCTGTTACTTTCCGACCTCAGCCCCTGGTACCATCGCTTTTTCTTTCAAATCCCGGGGATTGCCGCTTTCTGCATAACGCCCACCGGGGCCGCTAGCGCAAAATCAGGACGGGGACCCTGCTCATGGCCAGCATTTTTGTGGTATTGCTGCCGACAATGAGTTCCCGAATGCGCGAATGACCATAGGCGCCCATCACTTTCAATTCAATATGAAAGCGCTGCTCAAAGGCCATCAGGCAATCAGTGACCTCGCCCTGGAGCAGATGCGACTGAACCTGATGACCATTTTGGGCCAAAATTGCACAGGCGTTTTCGAGGTGGCTGCGATTTTCCGACGTGTCTTTGCCGACCATGACCACATGCCCCGGAAGCCCGGCGAGCAAGGGGCTGTTGGCAATGCGGTCGATGGCTTTGTCGGCGGTTTCGCTGCCGTCATAGGCCAACATATAGTTGCCGGGGGTCGAGAACTGCCCTGTCGCCATTAATATCGGCGTATGCAGAGCCCGAACCATGTTTTCGATATGGGAGCCTATCACCTGCTTGCCGGGGTCGTGGTCTTCGCCAAGTCGACCGATCACGAACAGACGGGTGCGCGCTTCATACGCCAGCAGCGCCTCCAGCAACTGGTCGTGGCGTTGCTCTACGCTTACTTCGAGCGCACCTTGAGCCAAGGCACCTTGTCTTGCATCGTCAAGAAGGTGCTTGCCGTGCTCAATGGCCAACTTGTTGCGTTTTTCATCCAGTGCGGTCAGCTCATCCAACAGCAGCTCGCGACTACCCAGGCCAATGGCGCCGGACAAATCTTCTTTTGCCGGTGTGCGGGATTTTTCCAGCACATGCAAAAACGTCAGAGGCGCCTGCAGAACAGCGCTTGCCCAGGCGGCGGTATCGCACAGGGTGCGTGAAATCGCCGAGCCATCTATACAGGCGGTAATCTGGTGTTTTGTCATTATTTTTCTCCGGCGGGCTCAGTGGCCAGCCATCAGTTTTTCAACGGCGTCTGGCTTGTCGTAGACACCAAATTTATCGACAACGGTGCGGGTCGCCTCGTTCATGCCGATGATCTTTACATCGGCGCCTTCACGGCGGAACTTGATGACGACCTTGTCCAGCGCGGCGACCGAGGTGATGTCCCAAAAGTGCGCAAGCTGCAAGTCGATGCTAACGCGGTCCACGACCTCTTTAAAATCAAACGAGTCCATAAAATGATCGGCCGATGCAAAAAACACCTGACCGACCACCTGGTAGTGACGATGCCCGGCTTCAGGTTGCTCGTTTTTCACCACCATAAAGCGGCCAATTTTGTTGGCAAAAAACAAGGCCGCCAACAAGACACCGACAAACACGCCAATCGCCAGATTATGGGTTGCCACCACCACCGCGACCGTCGTAATCATCACTATATTGGTGGACAGCGGGTGTTTTTTCAGATTCCGCACTGAATCCCACGAAAAGGTACCTATGGAGACCATGATCATCACCGCGACCAGCGCCGCCATGGGAATCTGTTTCAGCCATTCATCAAGAAACAGAATCATGACCAGAAGAAAGACACCGGCGGTAAAGGTCGAGAGTCGCCCTCGCCCACCGGATTTCACATTGATGATCGACTGACCGATCATGGCGCATCCGGCCATGCCTCCCATAAGGCCGGCACCGATATTGGCCATGCCCTGGCCTTTACACTCACGGTTTTTGTCGCTTTTGGTATCGGTCAGATCGTCGACGATGGTCGCGGTCATCATGGATTCGAGCAAGCCCACAATCGCCAGCCCCACGGCGTAGGGCAAGATGATTTGCAAGGTGGTCAGGTTCAAAGGCACCTCGGGCCACAGAAACACGGGCAGCGTATCGGGCAACTGCCCCATGTCGCCAACGGTACGTATATCCAGACCCAACAGCATGGCAACCGCCGTCAGTGTCACAATGCAGACCAGAGGTGAAGGGATGCTTTTGCCAATCGCAGGCAGCAAGGGAAACAGATAAATAATCGCCAGCCCGGCCGCTGTCATGGCGTAAACGTGCCAGGTCACATGGGTCAATTCGGGCAACTGAGCCATGAAAATAAGAATGGCCAGCGCATTCACAAAACCGGTCACCACCGATCGGGATACAAACCGCATCAGGCTGCCCAGCTTGAGAAACCCGGCACCGATCTGGAGCACACCGGTTAACAGCGTGGCTGCCAGCAAGTATTCCAGCCCATGCTCTTTTACCAGCGTCACCATTAACAATGCCATGGCCCCGGTTGCCGCACTGATCATTCCGGGGCGTCCGCCAACAAAGGCAATCACCACAGCGATACAAAAGGATGCGTATAACCCGACTTTCGGGTCTACGCCCGCAATAATCGAAAAGGCGATGGCCTCGGGAATTAATGCCAGCGCAACCACGATGCCAGCCAGCAAATCGCCACGCACGTTGGAAAACCAGTCCTGCTTTATTGATTCAATCATTTACTACCTGCAGATAAAGAAGATTCATGAGGGTACAAAAGGCCTCGGCGTGTTACATGGAGCGGCCAGGGCGATGGTCCGAGCGGCGA
>JBFHRO010000041.1:0-18668 GCA_041591635.1 Oleiphilaceae bacterium
GACTGGTACGCAACGCCTCCACCCATGATACCGGCACCCAGTACCGCTGCCAGTTTGACTTGTCCTGCCTTGGGCTCAAGCGCTTTGGCTTTTTTCTTCAGTTCCTGATCGTTCAGGAACAAGCCAATCAGAGAGGCAGATACAGATGTTTTGGCCATTTTGGCAAAGCCTTTGGCTTCGACTTCGATAGCCTTGTCGCGCTTCATCCCCGCATGCTTTTGCATGACCTTGATGGCTTCGACCGGCGATGGGTAGTTTGGACCTGCCTGGCCCGCCACAAAGCCTTTGGCGGTCTCGAAAGTCATCATGCTTTCCATCGGGTTGAGCTTGAGCGCGCCAGTCTTCTCTTCACGGCGCGATTTGTAGCAAATCTTGCCGGCGTTACACTGCTTGATCAGATCAACAGCAGCTGCAAGCACCTGTGCAGGATCAACCACGGCATCAACTGCACCGAACTTCAGGGCGTCTTCCGGCTTGTATTCCTTGCCTCCGCAAATCCATTCAATCGCATTGTCGGCGCCAATCAAACGAGGCAAACGAACGGTACCGCCAAAGCCAGGAAAAATTCCGAGCTTGACTTCTGGCAGGCCGACTTTTGCTGCGGTGGACATGACACGAAAATCTGTTGACAAGCACATCTCAAAACCGCCGCCCAGGGCGATTCCATTAATCGCGGTCACGCTTGGAAATGGCAAGTCTTCAATATCACTGAACACCTTGTTCGCCATTAGATTGTTGGCCACAAGCTCTTCTTCCGGACCCGCAAACAAGCTGGTGAACTCTGTGATATCAGCCCCAACGATGAAGCAGTCCTTGGAACTTGTGACAACCAAGCCCTGCAGTCCCTTTGCCTTTTGCAACTTGTCGGTTGCCGCTCGAAGCTCTTCGATAGTGAGCTTGTTGAATTTGTTTACCGATTCACCTTGCAGATCGAAGTTTAGCTGAGCAATGCCGCCTTCAATCTCTTTAACCGTGATGGCTTTACCTTCGTAAATCATCAACTGATCTCCAAGCAATAGATAGAATGTACTGATTGTTTGAACGCAGCCATGAATACCGTCCGACTCGTCGGACAAAGAATAGCACAAGCCAGTCGCACCACATCAGCGCCGGAAAAATAAGCCCGTTGTCTTGGGCGAACACACCACAATTCATACGCTCGTTTGAATTGAGAACGCACACCTTGGAAAAATTTAATCATTTTGTCAATCGTTTCTGCTAATTCACACAAAAAATAACAGAAAACCAATACAGGCACGGAGTGACCTTCAACGAATTAATTCATTTCAATCAATGGGCTATAAAGAAACTTCAGGGAAACACTAGTCACGGTGCACCTCAACGCACGATTTGCGTAACTGCCCAGTCAACTGCCCCACCCCTGCAACCTGTTGATGCCTTAACAAAAAATACTTGCACGCCATGCGCGCCTGGTTTAGCCTCGATCAATTAAGTTTTTGTAAATTAAAAATAAAAAACTAGAATCAATATCAGCTGGAAGCACGATGCCACCCGCATTCTTTGTTGCTGGTGCAGACTAACCTTAGGCAGGGACTTGTAAATGCTGGTCGCAAACATATGCGATCGAACGGATAACCATATCGTCCAGATAACAACAAATAAAACCCGGAGAGTATTGATGAAACGAGACGCTCGCCTCTTCTCACCTTTGGTGCTGATTCTGATAGCTGCACTTCAGTGCGTTGGAATTCAGCAGGTTATTGCAGCAGACAAGGAATCTGGCGATCTGATCAGAAATCTGCACAACCTTCGAATCCAGTCTTACTTTGCAATCAATGCCTATTACAACTTTAGCGCAGCACAGGGTGACAAGGCGCTGCTGGCAGATATCAACGAAGCCTCCGCTGAAGTGCAAACGCTGCTGGACGCCACCGTCGCGCTTCCTGCTGCCAAGAACTATGCCAAGCAACTGGGGCAAATCAAAACTGAATGGAAGACCTTGGGTCAACAGTTGAAAATGAACATTGGCGACATACTGAAGACCGGCTTTCCCGATTTGCGTCTGGTTGACGATATGGCGCGCCAAAATCAGACTTTTAACCAGTTGATTCTGGAACTGGATGACAAGGCCAAAACCGAGCTGGGAGTCACACTGCCTGACAGAATCGCCAAGATCCGCGAATCCGCCATATCCTTGAGCCTGATGATGACCAAGTATTCTGCCCGATCAACATCCAACGTGAGCCAGATTTTTCAGGGTTCGATGAACGACAAGGGCATAGACGTTATCGCCGCTGAGTACGAAGCCAGCTTTGCCATTGTAAAAGCGGCAGCCACAGGCAATCCAAAGGCAGAAAAAATTGTGACTTCGATTCTGGCGAAGTGGAATTTTATCCGAGGCTCCTACATTAACTACAACGAGAACAACGTTAACTACGTGGTTAACCTTTACTCAACGCGCATCATTCTAGCGCTGCTTGAACTCGAAGGTGTGCTCGACGCCTGACGGTTTACAACGCTTTAAGCCACTTTATGATGGAGCGAAGCTCATCCTCGCCACCACTCTCATCGTAAAGCACTGCAGCGGTGGCCGGCGTGCGCTCAAAGGCGCACACTCCCGGTGGCAAGGCCGAAAGCGTAGTATCAGAGATGATCGGTGGCACACCGCCTTGGCGCAATTGACCGGAACTGCCCGACAATCGCCACCCTTCCTTGCTATCACATACCCATACCCATGAGCCTGCGTGGGTATGATCGGGCGGCAGAATCCATTCGTAAAACACCGCACGACGGGCACGATCATCCGCATCATACCTGTGCTCTTCAAACCATTTCTTGTCAGGCATTCGGACCTTGACTCCACAGGTGATAGCCTGCATGCGCAACTTGCTTCTGGCCCGCTCCCCGGCGCTTGGCAGAATCCAGGTGAATGCACCCAGCAACGCCAAAGATACGCCAATGATCACTACCGATAACGCATCCAATTGCAACCTCCAGTTAATCTGTTAGGTTCGAAAACCTTATCTGCATTGAAAATCCAAGCAAAGAACCGGCTTGCTTCTTTGCACTTAGGAAGTAAAGTTAGTACAACACCAATAACGAAAGGCTCACGCTATGGGAATCTATAGAAATATACTCGTCGCAGTCGATCTGCGTGACGACTCGGAGCAGGTTATTCTCAAGGCCAAATCGCTTGCAGCAGCCAACACCGCCCAGCTGTATCTGCTGCATGTAATAGAACCGGTGGGATACGCTTATGGAGGAGACATCCCCATGGATTTGAGCGAAGTTCAACAACAGCTTACCCAGCACGCCAAAGAAAGACTGGCCAACATCGGCCACAAACTGGGAATTGGCGAACAGAATTTGCTGATAGAAATCGGCAAGCCTTCGGCCGAAATCCACCGCTTGGCCAAAGACAAAAACATTGATCTTGTGATCGTTGGCAGCCATGGTCGACATGGATTGCAGCTACTGCTCGGCTCCACCGCCAATGCCGTGCTTCATGGCAGCGGCTGTGATGTTCTGGCGGTGAGGATTGGACTCTGATCCCTTTTCTTCAGTTCAGCCGGTGCTCGTGAATCTCCCTTGCTCAGGGCTCAGGCGCATAATGTCACTCAAGATGCGCCTTGATTTTTTGCAATTGGCTTTCAAGGGAAAAACTGACGCTGGATGCCATAGAGAAAAATGACAGCAACGCCTTGAGATTCGAGTCACTCTCACACACGGTGTGTATTCGTTGCCATAACGCCTGATTTACCAGCTGCAAGCGCTTGTTTCTGTCTACCAGTCCTTTGAGATCCCAATCCGGAGGCGTTTTTCCGGCACGCATGGTGAAATATTGCTGCAAGAGATAGGTAGAAGCACTGCGCAGGATAAATTCATCTCCGGATGAAAAAGGCATGTGCTGCATGGCCATTGGCTTTAACTCGGCCAGAATTGGACAGCGGCTGGTAGCCATTATCAACCCCAGCATCGAGCGCAACCCCTCTTCCAGACTCGTGCGTTTGAAATAGCCTCGCTCATGGGTCGTTACAGTCACGTTGACTTTCTGAAATGCCGGCTGTGACTTGAAGTCCTTGACAATGCTTTCTATGTCGAGCGCAACCGGACAATACACCTGACTGGGATTGAGCGGGCAATTGGTGCACTTGCAGTGCTTGAGAAAGGTCCATTCTTCCTTGCTGGTTCGTTTGCCGTCTTCAGGCTCCCGCGACCGGAGGACATCAATTTGATATTGCATGCGTTTGCCATCGGCAAACTCAAACACGTATTCAACTTTCATGCACGTTCACTACCAGATCTCTGTGATGAATCAATCCCGCCACTCAGATTCCCACGCCAATGATTCAACATGACGCTTGCCAATCAATATAGCCAGTGTTGTGCAAAAATACCTGCAAAATACGAAGTCATGACAAAAATATACAGACGCCATGTCAGGCGCCCCCACCCTCTTGAAGGCTTTCGAGCTCGACCCAGCGCTCCACGATTTGCTCCAGGCTGGCCTCCAGCGAAGCCAATTGCTCCAGTGTTTTTGTCACCTCTTCATGAGAGCGTGCATAAAAATCGCCCGACGCCACCTGTTGCCGCAAACCTTCGATCTCAGACTCCAAAGCCTCTATGCGCGCCGGCAAGCCCTCTAGTTCCAGTTTGTGCTTGTAGCTGAGCTTTGGCGCATTTTTTTTGCCCACTGAGCTAACGGCCGGCATGACTTCAGCTACCTTCGAATTTGTCGCGCTTTGCGTCGGCTTTTTTTCTGACACATCAGTCGCATCCAGCTTTTTCGAAAACCCGCCGGATTGATGCACCCAATCGTCGTAACCTCCCACGAATTCCTGTACGGCTCCCTTGCCATCAAAGTACAGGGTGGAAGTTGCCACATTATTGATGAACTCCCGATCGTGGCTGGTAATCAGCAGTGTGCCAGAGTAATCAACCAGCATGCCTTCGAGCAATTCCAGTGTTTCCACATCCAGATCGTTGGTTGGCTCGTCCATGACCAGCAAATTAGCGGGTTTGCTGAACAGTTTCGCCAGCAATAGCCGGTTGGTTTCGCCACCAGACAGGGCGCTTACTGGGGTTCTTGCACGCTCTGCCGTAAACAGAAAATCATTCAGATAGCTGATGATATGTTTTGGCTGACCATTGATAGTCACAAACTCCCGACCTTCAGCTACGTTGTCGATGATGGAGCGCGCAGGATCAAGCTGCTGGCGCAACTGGTCAAAATACGCAACTTCGAGATTGGTTCCCTGACGCACCGATCCGGATGTCGGTTGCAACTGTCCCATGAGCAGACGAAGGAAGGTCGTCTTGCCTGTGCCGTTCTCGCCAATCAGTCCTACTTTATCGCCACGCATAATCGTGAGATTCACATTGGCAAACAGGGGCGGCGCTCCCGCAAAACCAAATTCCAGCGCATGCGTCTGTGCCACAAGGCGCCCCGAACGGCGCGCATCTTCGACCGAAATACTGGCATTACCCGTTCGCTCCCGTCGGGCGAGGCGCTCTTCCCGCAAACGCTTAAGTGCTCTAACCCGTCCTTCGTTGCGGGTTCGCCGTGCCTTGATGCCTTGTCTGATCCAGACCTCTTCGTCAGCGAGTTTTTTGTCAAACAGGGCATTTGCACGCGCTTCTTCTTCAAGGGCTTTGGCTTTCAGTTCGAGGTATTTGTCGTACCCAACCTCCCACGAGGTGAGATTGCCCCGGTCGAGCTCAATCATACGGGTGGCCAAGGCCCGGATAAACGCCCGGTCGTGGCTGATAAACAGCAGCGCACCACGAAAGTCCTTGAGGAACTGTTCCAGCCAGGCAATCGCAGGAATATCGAGATGGTTCGTGGGCTCATCCAGGAACAGTACGTCAGGATCACAGAGCGTTGCCTTGGCCAGCAATACGCGCCTTCGCCAGCCACCGGACAGTTCACTCATCTTTTTCTCTGGCACCAGACCAAAACGTTTGATCGCCGTGTCCACTCTGGCATTGAAGTTCCAGCCATCCATAGCATCGATTTCGCGCATCACCTGATCGAAAACGGGTGAATGATCGCCGTTTTGCGTCAAGGCTTCGAAGCGCCGAGTCAATGCCAGCAACTCAGGCAAGCCCGATGCCACCACCTCCCACACGCTGCTTTGATCCGTTTGCGGCAGGTCTTGGGGCAGCATGGCAACTTTTACTCCATCGTCAAACCAGACATCACCACTATCCGCAACGATGGATCCGGTCGCCACCCCCATCAACGTTGATTTACCTTCACCATTGCGCCCGACAAGGCAGACACGCTCACCCGGATTCAGGGCAAACGAGACATGATCCAGTAGCGGCTTGAGACCAAAAGCCAAACTTACTTCGCTAAACCGCATAAGGGGCATAGTTATTGATACCTTGAACAAATGAGGAAAGCGCACTGCACCGCAAAGGGTTCAACGCACGGCTGAGTGAGAAAAACTAGACGCCATATTCTGACGTACAGAATATGGCAGTGGGCAATCGAGAGCGCCAAATCAGGCTAAAACCTCAACCCTGTCACCCAGTTTGAGTTCGCCTGCATTAAGGTGAACAAGATTCTGCCCGAAACACACACCAAAGACATTTTTTCGATAGGAAGCAAGTGTTTCGAGCGGTTCTCGACTCTTTTCACCACTGATTTCATCTATGGTGGTCATCACACAGCGGGAACAGGGTTTGACAACACGAAACTCGATAGTACCTATACGAATGCGCTTCCATTGGTCTTCGGCGTAGGCTTCTGCCCCTGAAACGACGAGATTGGGCCGAAACCGGTTCATGCCAACCGGTGTCGCCAGGCGCGAATTAAGATCCCGCAAGGAGGCTTCGCTGATAAGCAGGAACGGGAAACCATCGGCAAACCCTACCCGCTGATCCGCGTCAAAAAAGGTTCGGTCGACCTGGCGAAACGCGTTTTCGGGCATGTACACCAGATGACACCGCACCCCCAGCAACGACGAAAACCAGTCAGAAGCGATCTGCGGAGCTTTGAGGCCTTCAACCGAATCCCGCCATACCTGCACCAACATAGGCTCCGCCAGGTGTTCAAAATTTGCCACCAAAGGTTCCCGATCCGGGGCGGTAAACACGACCCCTTGATCTACGAGGCGGCAATGAATCGTTCGCATGATGCTGAATTTACGTTGCGTCAAAAACATGCCGGCGTCATCGACCAGCATCCAGCGCCTATCGTTATGCAATCCAAACGAGGTCACCAGCGAACGCTCCAGTGAAATCGCCCCCATGGATTTGGCCGGATAAAGGGTAATCTGCGTCAATTCCATTGTCATTGCACTGTCCTTTCACACTCTATTGACGTAGTTAAACCGGTTTGTCTTCACCTGCCCTGATGCGATCCTGCACCAGGGTAGCCAGTGCATCTGGCTGAAATTTCGACAGAAAATCATTGCAGCCAACTTTTTCGACCATCGCCTTATTGAAACTGCCGCTGAGCGACGTGTGCAAAACGATATACAAGTCCTTGAGCCGTGCATCGTTACGTATTTCGGTCGTCAGACGATACCCATCCATTTCGGGCATTTCGGCATCGGTAATAACCATAAGAAGCTCTTTTAATTCGTCCGCATCTTCGTCGGCCCACTGGCGCAAGAGCTTAAGTCCCTGTAATCCATTGGTCGCGCTTAACACGGTAAGCCCCAGTTTTTGTAATGTCTGGCGAGCCTGAGCCAAAGCTACAGGGGAGTCATCGACGACCAGCACCTTGCGCTTTTTCGCGCTGTCAACCAACTCCCGGTCGAGCACCGATGAAGACACATCGGTGGTGTAAGGAACGATTTCCGCCAACACCTTCTCGACATCAATGATTTCGACGATTTCGTTGCCATAGCGCGTAATGGCCGTGAGGTAGTGACTTCGCCCTGCCCCTTTGGGCGGCGGCTGGATTTCTTCCCAGTTCATATTGACAATACGATCCACGCTCCCGACAAGAAACGCCTGAACACTGCGATTGTACTCAGTCACAATGATGGTTGATTCTTTCGTAGGTTCCAGAGGTCGCATTTTTATCGCCATACCCAGATTGATCACAGGTACGGTTTTTTCGCGAATATGAGTGACACCGCATACCACAGGGTGACGCTGCGGCAGCAAAGTAAGATTGGGTAGTTTGAGTACTTCCTGAATCTTGAACACGTTGAGCGCAAAGGTCTGGCGCCCCGATAATTTGAACATCAGCAGCTCAAGCCGGTTTTGACCTACCAACCTGGTACGCTGATCAACCGAGTCAAGAACGCCTGCCATCAAAGACTCCTTTACCACAAATTCTGACTACAGCAAGACAGCAACACCAATGTTGCCAGACAACAATGGTCAAAGTGTAGCCGAACTTGCGTAATTGCAAAAATGCGGCACCGGAACATCTTGTATCATTGGAGAGGAGAGAGATATCAAAAACAAATGGAGCGGGAAACGAGACTCGAACTCGCGACCCCAACCTTGGCAAGGTTGTGCTCTACCAACTGAGCTATTCCCGCACTGAACAACCGTTTTTGTCCATTCTTCGATGATCGCCACAAAACGCTTTAATTTCATTGCATTAGGCGAAGAACGCGGGCGATTATAGGGATACCAAAACAAAGATTCAAGCCATCTTGGATATTTTTGGTTTCCTGACCAAAACGCCGGCGCTGCCCGTCACATCATGGACAGGGGCTACAGGGTGAAAGCGCCCCGGCAACGTGAACCTTTCACCCTTGACCTCGATTACCTTCTGAGTAATAAGGTTGCCAAGCGTCTGATCGAAGATCTCACCAGGTATTCATTAGTTACACCATCGTTCAATACGCTTTCATAAAGCAACGCTTGTACGCCACTGATGATAAACATCGCATCTTCGGCTGGTGACGGTGATTTGGTTTGCATCAGGAAATTGACCAGTCTTGTGAACCACGCCATGCGGTACTCCTTGGCCAACGGCTGCAATTGCTTGTCACGCAAGGCTTCCATCAGAAAGGCCATTTCGGCCAGCACATCTTCCCGGCGAAATTGAACCTGCGCTTTGATGTAACGAACGCCCATCTCGACCAACTCTTCAATAAAGCGCAAGCGGGTCTCTTCATCCGTCTGAACACTCGCTATGTCATAGTTCTGCAGCAATTTGCTTAGTTCGCCATAGAAAAGGTCGAGAATTTGCTGGCTTTTTTCGGCAAACAACATAAAGGCATCGGTAATCAGCTCTTCTATGTCCTTGAAATAATAGGTGGTCGACGCCAGCGGAACCTCGGCTTCTTTGGCAACCGCGCGGTGTTTTACACCCCGAACGCCCTCTCTGGCCACGATTCGCAGTGCCGCTTCAAGAATGATACGGCGGCGATGTTCGCTTTTGGCTCGCGCCGCTTTGCGCCCCTGATAGTGAATCGAATCTTGCAATGATGCATCACCTGTCGTCTTGACCGACTTAAGTGGAGTCTGTGACATGTCAACCTTGCCTCGCTACATAGAGTTATAAATGGATATTATTCTTATTGGTTTCTTAAAAACTTATTGGTTTCTTAAAAAGTTGTACCATTTTAACAAATACTCACACACCGCGCCTGTGATCGTCTTCGTAGTTTTGACGCAGCAGTTCGCTGCAAGGGGGGGAGACAGGCTTGGTTCTGGTGATGTTCTTTGAAAGCAAGGCGATTGAGCCGCAATTCGCGATAATAGGTTAGGTAGTGCCTGCAAGTTACACAAACTTACATTGCGATTACATTACCTTACGCGACTTAACCATTTAGCAATAGACGCAACAAGCGCGACTCCCTAGGATTGGCCTTGTGGATTTGAGCAGTATCCCCGACGCGAAGGCGTTTGCAGTACCTTCGCCGGCTAAACTCCGGGGTTCAAATTCCGACAGTTTTCCTTTTTAGTTTCCTTTCAGTCCTTTGTTGTGTTTTTAGTTTTCGGGCGAGTGGCGCTATCCAACTCGCCCTTTTTATTCGTCCCCTCGATTGGTTTTATTGCCCCACGTCCTTATTGCCTCACGACGACTACGCACCCGAATCCTTCAGGATGTACGTCAACATCGCTAACGGGGATAGCCAGTGATCTCGCGGATCGACTTGTATAGCGGCTGCAACTGCTGGTACATCTTGAGATAGACCTGTTCGTAGAGCTTGCCATAAGTCGCCTGGGCTTGCGGATTGGGATAAAACACTCGCCCTACCCGCGTCATACGCTGGATGGCGGTGTCGAAGTCCGGGTGCAGGCCTAAGCCCACTGCGGCATCGATCGCTGCCCCCAAACCCGAGGTTTCGTAGGTGTGCGGGCGTTCTGCCGGCAAGCCAAAAATATCGGCCGTCAACTGCATGGCCGCATCGCTTTGCGACCCACCTCCGGCCACCCGCAATTTGGTAATCTTGACCCCCGTACGCGCTTCGATGCGCTCCTTTCCCTCCCGCAAGGCATAGGCCAGACCTTCCAGAATGGCGCGATAGATATGGGCGCGAGTATGGACATCACCAAAACCTATAATGCCGCCCTTGGCTTCCGGCCCCGGGTCCCGAACGCCGGGTGACCAGTAAGGTTGCAGCATCAAGCCCATCGACCCGGGCGGCACTTCATTCACCAGTTCGTCAAAAAGCATTTCGGGGGCGATTCCACGATCGTCGGCAAGGCGCTGTTCACGCAAGCCGAATTCCTTTTTGAACCAGCTGACCATCCAGAATCCACGATAAATCATGACCTCCGTGCAATAGGCGCCGGGAATTGCCGAGGGGTAAGGCGGCATGTATTTGATGGATTCAACATACTTTGCACTGGTGGTGTTGATGGTGGCCGTCGTGCCGTAGCTCATGCAGGCAATATGGGGTGCATTGCCTCCTGAGCCCAGTATTTCACACGCCTTGTCGGAGGCACTGGCCAGCACCGGCAAGCCCACAGGGATTCCGGTGTGGACGGCCGCCTCTGGCGTAATCCGCCCAAGCAGCTTTCCGGGCGCGACCAGTTCCGGCAGTTGCTCTGGCACCAGCGGCAGTACCTGCCAGCGCCAGTCTGAGGGTCTGGCCCAGTCAAGGCGTTTGTAATCGAAGGGAATATAGCCTACCTGACTCCCCACCGAATCCTTGAACTCGCCCGTAAGCCGATAGTTCAAGTAACCTGAAAGCAACAGGTACTTATGAGTACGGTTCCAGATATCCGGTTGATTCTGTTTGATCCAGATCGCCTGGGATTTCTCACGAAAGCGCTTGACGACATCTTCTACCCGGGCAAGTTTGAACAGCCAGCCCCAGGGTCCCTTCACGGGCCCTTCTACCTCGGCATGGCGCTGATCGAGCCAGATTATGGCGGGACGCAGGGGATTTCCGTCTTTATCCAGATTAACGACCGTTCCGCGCTGCGTTGTAACCGATACACCGCGGATGCAGCTCCGATCGATCGAGACGCTGGCCCACAGGGCATCACAAGCCGCTTTGAGCGACTGCCAATAGTATTCCGGGTGCTGTTCAGCCCAGCCGGGATGGGCGGAAAAATAGGGTTCCAACTCTTTCTTGCCCTTGCCCACCAGATTGCCATCGGTATCGAACAAGAGGGCTCGCACGCTTTGGGTGCCATTATCAATGGTCAACAGATAGTCGGAGCGCATCAGACTGCCTCCTTTTCTGTCGTTTGCAATCTGCCTGGATTTGCCATCACGGGCACAACACGCGAAGGCAAACTGTAGCTATGGCGCATCAATTGCCGGTAGGCGTATTCTTCCTGATCCCAGCGTGCTTCCGTCCAGCCCAGATAACGCTGACAGCCGATCTTGATCTGCGGTAACAGCGGGATGAGGTGCGGACCCAGCAGCAAACCCAAACGCGTACGACGCAGTAGCAGGTCTTCCAGATGAATCACCATTTCATGCTGAAGAACCCAGTCCACTTCTGCCCACAGCGTTTCTGTGAACCCTATCTGCTGCAATCGGCCTGCCTCCATCTGACTTGCCGCCAAGCCATAACGGCCCTGCAGGCGGCGCCATTGAGCAGAGGTCAGGCAATCCGGTTTTGGCGTCACGCCAACCGCTTTGAACAGCAGCGCTGACGAGGGCGCCGCCATGGGTGGCAGGTAGGGCTTGGCCGTCTCCAGCACATCCAGCGCAATCAAGCGAAAGGTGGTCAGTTTTCCCCCGGCAACGCTAATGAGCCCGTGATCATCCCAGACGGAGTGCTCGCGCTTTTCTTTGGACGGTTTGGTTGACGCTTTGTCGGGGCTGGCACCGCTTTGGCTCACCACCGGCCGAACACCGGCATAGGTCGAAACAACGTCAGTCTCTACCAGGCTGGCACCGGGGAACTGGGTATTTGCCGCCTGCAGCAAATAGTCCACTTCTTCCTGGGTGATATTGGCATCGCGGCGCATATTCTGGCGATGATCAAGATCGGTAGTGCCGATAACGGTGCAGCCTTCCCACGGAAATACAAACACCGGGCGTTTGTCTTGCGGATGAAAAAAACTTACCGCAAAAGCCACCGGCAGACGCCAGGCCGGAAGCACCAGGTGGCTGCCGCGAAGCGGCCGGATCGCCGGTTTTGCCCCCAATTGACCGCGCAGATTGTCAGTCCATGCCCCGGTGGCGCTGATTACGCATCGAGCTTCAATCGCAAAGCTTTGTTGCGAGAGCTTATCGCGCACTTGCACGCCTTTGACTCTGGCAGTTTCATCCTCAATGCGCAGCAAGCTGGTCACCTCAAGGTAATTGAGCGCCTGCGCGCCGTCGTTTACTGCCTCCTGCAAGACGCGCAGCACCAAACGGGCATCGTCGGTTACGGCATCGCCAAACTGGGTGGCCCCTTCCAGTCCTTCCAGACGCAGCCCGGGAACCAGGAAGTCTGCCACGCCCTTGCGCCACCAGCGATGATTACGCCGCCCGGCCAGAAAGTCATACACCGACAGCAAGAGATTGAAGATACGAGGCCCAGGAAAAACGCCCTTGTAGTGCCCCATTAAAAAGGGTAAGGGATCAACCAGGCCCGGAAGCTCCTCCAGCAATCGCTGGCGCTCCTGTACCGACTCGCGGGTGAGGGCAAGCTGACCCGCGCCAAGATACCGCAACCCACCGTGCACCATTTTTGAAGACCGGCTGGAAGTGCCCCAGGCAAAATCGCATTGTTCGATCAGTAATGTCTTGAGCCCACAACGCGCTGCCTCACGCAACACGCCGGCACCGGTAATGCCACCGCCAATGATGACAAGGTCCCAGGGCGAACCCGGTTCTCTTTGAAGTTTTTCTATCAGCGCCTCACGCGCCCCTGGCTGGCCTAACGACTGCATAACCTTCTCCCGCCCTGTTTCATTCAACGACCTGATACCCGACTCAATCTTCTTTGTCCGCCGTGGCGGTTTGCCCTTGCAGCAAGGTTCCCGGATTAAGCTGCCCCTTGGGATCAAAGGTCGCCATCAGGGTCTCGATCGCTTTCATCCCCAAAGGCCCCTTTTCCACCGGCATGAAAGGCGCGTGATCCTTGCCCACGCCGTGCTGGTGACTGATGGTTCCCCGGTGATTGACGATGATCCCGGAAGTTGTGTGTTTGAGCCGCTGCCACCAATCAAGGGTCTGGGCATAGGTCGGGGCCGCGCGAAAAACATAGGTGGTGTAAATGCTGCACCCTTGGCCGTAAAAGTGAGACAAGTGGGTGAATACATGCACTTTCTCACCCTGATCCGCGATGGCGGTGCGCAGGTTGTTTTCCATCCGGTTGAGCAGGTTATCAAGATTATCCCAGTCGGTAGCGGTTTCGAGGGTGTCTACCGCATAGCCCTTGGCCCACAGTGCCTCGCGCAAATACGGCATGGTGAAACGCTTTTCGGCCCAACGATCGCCCAGTTTCGTTCCTGTATAGATGCCATCAAACTGGCGTATCAACTGTTTCACCTGGCTGCGTACGGCCTTGCATTGCATGTCGGTGCCTGTGATGCCCAGTGTCATCATGCACTTGCCGGCAGCCGATCCGCGCAGGGAAAGGTATTTTTCCAGCATGGCAATCAGGGATTCATGACCGGCCAATGCCAGCTGGGTTTCGGTTTCGATGGCATTACTCAGGCGCAGCATCGACAGTGCCACGCGGTTTTGCACCAACTCCCGTGCCGCCGCCTTGGCGCGACCCCAGTCCGGGAAGAAGATGACATAAAATCGCTCGCTCGGCGCCAGGCGGCTCACCCGCACCTTGACCTCGGTAACTATTCCCATGCGCCCTTCCGAACCCATGACCAGCTCCCGCAGGTCGGGCCCGGCGGACGAAGCCGGCAAGGTAGGCAAGTCAAATCGCCCCAGAGGGGTCTCTACCCGACCGCCGGCAAACATCTGCTCGATTCGACCGTAGCGCAAGGACTGCTGGCCGCTGGAACGGGTTACCACCCAGCCACCCAGCGTGGATAATTCAAAAGACTGAGGAAAATGCCCCAGCGTGTAGCCCTTGGCACGCAGCAAGGACTCCACCAGCGGCCCTGGGGTACCGGCCCCGAAGGTCGCAATCTGGCTGTCGGTATTGAGCTCCAGCAAACGGTTCATGCGTCCCAAATCAATGGTAAGCACCGGTTTGTCACCCTGTAGCGGGTTGATGTGGCCCGCCACGCTGGTGCCCCCACCGTAGGGGATCACCACGATGCCTTGCGCATAGCAATAGCCCAGAAGCTCGGCGACCTGTTCGGAGGTTTCGGGGTATGCCACGCCGTCTGGAAACACGCCGAAATCACCGCTACGCATCGCCAGCCAGTCGGCCAGGCTTTGGCCTCGGGCATGACGCACCCGGTCTTCTGCGGCCGTCACTATCAAGGGATGAGCGGCCAGTCGAGTGGCGGGCACCCGGGCAATCACGGCCTCCAGGGTGGCATCGGGCAACCGGGTTGCGACGCCGATACGCTCCTGCAAGAAACGATCACCGTTTTTCGGCAGGTTCATGCTATTGGCTTCGTCGCCCCAACCATTCCAGCGCTTCATTTGCTACTCTCCTCGCTAACTTTGTATGACTGATAAATCCTGGATGTCCGATACACTCTGTATGAGCGGTAAACAAGTACCAGTGTACTCATTACAGACGGTTACACACTGACCAATCGGGACAGGCACTGTGGTAAATTACGACACCCCGGTGATTCAGGAACATGACATGAAGTTGGGATTTGCATCGGCGCCTGCCGTTTTACAATACCTGCGCTATGGTCGCGAAGCGGGTCTGGACACCTTGGCGGCACTGGCCTGTGCGGGACTTCAGGAGAAGGATCTGGCCGAGGCTCAGGCGCGCGTCACTGGCGAGCAATTTCAGGCGGTATTGCAGTCACTCATTGAGCAAAGCCACGATCCCTTGCTGGGCCTCAAGAGTGGCCAGTATGTCCAGCCTGGCTCCTACAGTGTTCTTGGCTATATCACCATGAGCTGTGCCACGCTCGCCGATGCCATCGAACTGATCATTCCTTATGAAAAACTGGTGGGTGACATGGGGGTCTCCGAGGTGGCGCCCTTGGGCGAAAAGCTCGCGGTGTTTTGGCGCTGCCGGTATCCCGACCCCAGGGTGCGACCGCACATGATTGCCAACGTGTTGCTGTCGTGGTGCAACTACGCCCGCTGGCTGGCCAACAGTCAGCTGGGGCCCGATCAGGTATGGCTCGAATTTCCGCTTACCAGCGCAGAACAGTATGCCTATGAGTCGGCGTTCAATGCACCGGTACTGGCCAGTCAAAGCCGCAGCGGCATCATTATTGATCAGCAATACCTCGACACCCCGCTGCGCCAACCCGATCCGCTGCTGCGCAAGACGCTCGAACAACATGCACTGCATCAGCTCAAGACACTGGATACCGAGCGGGATCTGAGCACCCAGGTAAGCGACATCATCCGCAATCAGCTACGCGAAGGCCTGTCACGCAAGGATCTGGTAGCCGAACAACTGCACATGAATGCACGCACCTTGCAGCGTCACCTGGCCGCCGCCAACACCAGTTATCAGGAATTGCTGGACAAGGTACGACTTGAACTGGCGCAGGAATACCTGAGCAGCTCAAACATGCCCATTCATGAAATTGCCTTTCAGTTGGGATTTGCCGAACCCCGGTCGTTTCATCGCAGCTTCAAAAGCTGGACCGGAAAAACCCCCGGAGATTACCGGGGGTAGCGAAAGGCATCGAAAGCGCCAAAAAAGCCTCAGACAGAACGTTCGAGAATCGCCGTCACACCCTGTCCGCCGGCAGCGCAAATGGAAATCAGACCGCGCCCTGAGCCCCGCTCTTCAAGCAGCTTGGCCAGGGTACCCACAATTCTTCCACCGGTGGCCGCAAAGGGGTGTCCGGTGGCCAGACTGCTGCCTTTGACATTGAGCTTGCTCATATCAATGGTGCCCAGCGGCTTGTCGAGGCCCAAACGCTCCTGACAGAAACGCGGATCATTCCAGGCCTTGAGCGTACTTAACACCTGAGCAGCAAAGGCTTCGTGGATTTCATAGAAGTCAAAATCCTGCAAGGTCAGACCGGCCCGCTTAAGCATTCGGGGCACCGCGTAGGCCGGTGCCATCAACAGCCCTTCTTTCTTGTTCACAAAATCGACCGCCGCAACTTCACTGAAGGTCAGCCAGGCTTTTACGGGCAATCCTTTTTCTTTGGCCCATTCTTCGCTGGCCAGCAACACACAGGAGGCACCATCGGTCAGCGCCGTGCTGTTGGCAGCCGTCATGGTACCTTTTTCCTTGTCAAAACAGGGCTTCAGGCTTGCCAGTTTCTGAAACGACGTTTCAGGGCGCAAGATGTTATCGCGCTTGAGGCCTGCCAGCGGAGTCATAAGGTCGTCAAAAAATCCGCTTTCGTAAGCTGCCTGAAGTTTTTGATGGCTTTCAAATGCCAGCTTGTCCTGATCGGCACGGGGGATATTCCACTCATGCGCCGTGATCTGGCAATGATCCCCCATCGACAAGCCGGTGCGCGGCTCGCCGTTTTCCGGAATCAATGGCAACAAATGCTTGGGACGAAAACGCGCCAACACCTTGAGCCTGTCGCTGTTGGATTTGGTGCGATTGAGATCAAGCAGAATCTCCCGCAAGCCATCGCTCAGGCCAATGGGTGCATCAGAGGTGGTATCCGAGCCTCCGGCGATGCCGCAGTCAATCTGTCCCAAGGCGATTTTGTTGGCGACCAGAATGGCCGCTTCGAGCCCTGTGCCACAGGCTTGCTGAATATCGTAGGCCGGCGTTTCAGGGGCCAGACCGCAACTGAGCACCGCCTCACGCGTGAGATTGAAATCCCGCGAGTGCTTGATCACCGCGCCAGCCACAACCTCGCCCAGGCGCTGGCCTTCGAGCTGGTAGCGATCCACCAACCCGCGCAAAGCTGCCGTGAGGAGTTGCTGATTGCTCAATTTGGAGTAAGCCGTATTTGAGCGGGCGAAGGGAATACGATTGCTGCCGATAATTGCCACACGGCGAACGGTTTGTGCGGTCATGCATACGTCCTTCTTGGGTTGCGATTACCCTGGGGTAATCCTGTTCATTGGAGTTCTCAAATTCAGTAAGTGCCATATTCTTTGTGTCGCCAGTCATGCTAGGGGGGCGGCGCACGCATCACATTGGCGCAAGTGACATCAAGGATTATAGTGAGGGGTCAATTAACCCGACACCCGTTTTCTATATTTTTAACCTTTCATCAACCGCGTCATAACCGTACCTGGAGATCCCTATCGTGTCAGATCTTTATCAGAAAGTGGCCAACTCGCCCTTGGGCCGCTCGCTTGTCAATGCCCTCAATCTGCCGGCACCGGCCGTGCTGGAGCGTTTTAGCCGCGAAGGCGCCTCTTTTGTTGAAGGCAATGTGCTGGTCGGTGCCGCCAAAGACGGTCTTGCTACAGCCGCGTTGTTCGACACTCTGGGTGCCAGCGCCGCCAAGTTGTTTGTGGCAAAACCCGGCAGCCCCTGGCTCAACAGTGACTTTTCGGCACTGACAAAAACCCGCCTGCATCAGGCCGATGACGGCGATGCCAAGGATCGCACGCGCTACAAGGCGTTGGTCTTCGATGCCACCGGCATTACCACCACCGAAGGTTTGCGCGCGCTGTACGACTTTTTCCACCCGGTCATTCGCAGTATTCGAAAAAGTGGCCGTGTGATTCTCATTGGCCGGGCCGCCACCCATACCAGCAGCCCGGCCGACGCTGCAGCACAACGGGCCGTTGAAGGCTTTGCGCGCAGCATCGCCAAGGAAATAGGTAAAAAAGGCGCCACCGCCAACCTGATTTGCCTGCAAGCCGGCGGGGAAACCCAGCTCGACTCGCCGCTGAGGTTTCTGTTGTCACCGCGAGCGGCCTATGTCAACGCGCAAGTGATCCAGGTCGCCAAGGCAAGCACTCAGCGCAGCCAGTTCGACTGGAACGCACCGCTCAAGGGCAAGCTGGCGCTGGTGACAGGGGCCTCCCGCGGCATTGGTGAAGCCATCGCCAAAGTGTTGGCCCGGGACGGCGCCAAGGTCGTGTGCCTGGATATTCCGGCTACCCGCAGCGCGCTCGAAGCCGTGGCCGCCAACATCGGGGGGCAAGCGCTGGCGCTCGACATTACCAGCAAGGAGGCACCGACACAGATTTCTGATTATCTCAAGGCACAGGGCGGCGCAGATATCATTGTGCACAATGCCGGCATCACCCGAGACAAAACCCTTGGGCGGATGCCAGAACATTTTTGGGATCTGGTGATTGATATCAACCTCTCGGCCGAGGAGCGTATCAATGACCGCCTGCTCGAAGC
>JBFHRO010000042.1:0-18483 GCA_041591635.1 Oleiphilaceae bacterium
ACCCACGACATCTGTTTGTTTGCCCGACCCGAAGATGCGGCCCTGGCCGCTGATGGTTGCATCAATGAAGGCAGAATCAGTGCGCGGTTGGGGCTGGTTGGACTGCCGGAAATTGCGGAGGTTATTGCAGTAAGCCAATGGATACTGCTGGCGGAGGAAACCGGTGTGAGACTGCATCTGGCCCAGATTTCCTGTGCCAAGACACTGGAGCTGGTGCAGCAGGCGCGTGCACGGGGTGTCCGGCTGACGTGCGATGTGGCGATTCATCACCTGCTGGCAACCGACGAAGCGACTGATCATTTTGACAGCCGGTTCCACCTTCGCCCGCCGCTGCGTACCGAGAGAGACAGATGTGCGTTATTGGCAGGTGTTAACGATGGCAGTATTGACGCCATCTGCAGTCAGCATACGCCGCACGAAGAAGCGGCGATCAAGGTGCCGTTTGCCGAATCCATGCCCGGTATTGCTGGCATAGAAACCCTGTTGCCGCTCTTGTTGACCTTGGTGGAGGCGGGCGAGCTTCAACTCGATAAAGCCTTGGTCGCGCTCACATACGGGCCGGCTGCTGTCCTTGGGATGGCTTGCGGTGTGCTGGAACAAGGTGCTGCTGCCGATATGGTCGTGTTTTCCCGGCACAGCGAGAAATCTTTTTCAGCTTCAGGTTGCATGACCCGGGGGGTCAACAACCCTTGGCTGGACCGTGAGCTGGTCGATCCGGTGATGGCTACCCTGGTGGATGGTCGTCTGGTCTACCAGGCCTGATCTGGTGAGAGGCACTAATCGGGAAGAGGTATGGAATGCTGTAACCTGTTCAGGCGGTTTTGCGGGTTGGCCGATTTGTTCTATGGTTAATGCATCAATACATCACTGAGCGAGGAAGGCATACATGGGATTCATTGTTTTTATTGGCGTTGTCGGCGGGCTGTGGTTGCTGTGGAATATTTCCGAGAATACCGGCGCGGCGCTAGATAAGCAGACCGCGATACAGTACGAAATAGTCGCACTGGAAAAACGGCTCGAAGAGCTTTCGTCGCAGCTGGAAGGGCTGGCAAGACCGGCGGTGGGGAGTGAAGTAGTGGCTGGTGCGGCAGTGGCTGAGGATTCGGTGCAGAGCAGTGTTGATATCAACCTGGCCAGTCAGAAGCAGTTGCAAACCTTGCCAGGTGTGGGTCCTGCGCTGGCGAAGCGCATCATCGCTGCCAGACCTTTTGCGGTGGTCAGTGATCTGGCAAAAGTGGAAGGCATTTCAAGTGATATGCTCGACAAGCTCAGAGGCTGGGTGCGTACTGCCTGAGCCTTGCGAGAGTGTGAATCTGCCGTGCCAGCGCATCTGGCAAGAATAGAATGCGCTGGCAGAGCCTTTCTGATCTATTTTGCAGGCATCAGGCCAGCGCGTCTTTAAGTGCCTTGCCGGGCTTGAATCCGACCGACTGGCTGGCCGGAATTTCTATCTGTGCCCCGGTTTTGGGATTCTTGCCCTTGCGGGCGCTGCGTGAGCGTTGCGAAAAAGTACCAAAGCCAATCAGCGTGACATCTTCCTTTCTCGACAGGGCATTCGTGATTTCATCGGTAATCAGTGTCAGTACCTGGTTGGCTTTGTCTTTGGTTAAATCGGCCTTTTCAGCAATCGCTGCGGCGAGTTCAGGCTTGCGCATGGCATGCTCCCTTTGAAGTGAATCACGAGTGAGTGCTTGTCGACAATATGCTCTGGCCAGAGTTTGAGGGCTCTGAGGGCCGATAACGGCAGAGCGTGTCGGGCAGCTATACAGTTATAGTGAGTTTGTTTCGATAGTCAAAGTGTGGCGGCCAAAAAATTATGAAAGCCTGGATTGGCGTGTGTTTTCGTGGCGCCATCGTGCGTGCTTGGGCGCCAGTGTGATCGTTTCGCCACAATTGTTACAGTAAGTAGCACGATTGTTCTATTGTTTGTCTGCTTTGTGTTGTTGATCTCATTAATCCGGCGCCATCTTGGTCATAATTCCCTAAAGCAACGATTTGTAAAGAAATATAGATAATTATTAACAGGCTGGGCATCTTTTTTCGTGGCAGGTGTTTTTGAAGCATTTTGGTGCGGAGCATCTGGCGATGCGATGTCGAGACGAGATTCGGGTAAAGGAGAGAGGGTGTGAAAGTAACAAGTGTTCTGAAAAAGTTCTCAAAAAAAGGTGCTGTTACTGCCTTGGTAATGGTGCAGCTGGGGGGGTGTAGTTTTATTAACAACATCATTTACAAGACCACTGGCGATGTGATGCAGAACTTTTCCAAAGAGCACACCATTCCTTACGTATTGTCTACGGATGATCTGGCGGTCAGCTGTTCCATGAGTGAGTCGTTGTCGCCGCTTCTGATGTCTTTTGGCCGGGTGACCAATGAGCCTAATGCATTGGCCGTAATGCTTAATATGTCGGCCGGCGCCTGTGAAGAAGAGCGGGCCCTGGAGCAAGAACTGCGGTATATGCGCGCAATCAAAGAGTACCGTCCGGATGAGGCGGAAGACGCTCTGATCGCCCAGAAGCGGCATCTCGTAAACGCGGCCAAGCGCCAATTTGAAGCCTGGAAACGCCTGACGACCCATTTTGGCGAGCCCGGTGGCGAAAGCTGCCCCAAGCTGAAAGAAGATTTCGACCAGTTCATCTGGATGGCGGGTATGCTGGCGGGATTGCAGGCATTAAATAATGAAATCATGTCCACCACCAGCGTGGGTATTCCCAAGAATATCGCGGCGAAGGTTGAGCGTGGTGCAGGATGTTTGGAAGACGATAAGTGGTGGGGCGTCCCGATGGCAATGAAGGCAACCGTATGGGCCATGCTGCCCGGTGCCGAGCCAAAGGGCGAAAGCGCATGGGCTCGCCTGGAAGCGGCAGATAAAAAAGGAGAGAAAGCCCGAATTCGTTTGCCTCACGTATTGCATGCCCTGGCGGCCAATACGAAGGGAGATATGGAGCGTGTCAGAAATGTGATAAGGACGCACGCAGAACAGATCAAAAAGCACCCATCAGATGAGCAGAACCGATTGCTGGATGTGATCGCGACTGCACAGCTGACGGCGCTTTCTGATCGACTCTGGACACAGAATACCGGACATCGCACGCCTGTGGGTGGCTTCGGCACATTCTGGGACGACAAGAAAGAGTCGACCGTTGAGGGTATCTCGCTGGATGACCTCTTGTAATTATCGAAACACAACAAAGACTTTATTAATACTGGAAGGGTAGCATCGTGAAAACTGTTAAAAACTCACTCAAGGCACTGACTGTAGCTGTAGCCGCCTCGGCGGCCATGTCTGGCGCGGCAAACGCGGAGATGGCAAAGCGTTCATTCTGTATTTTTGATCCCATTGGCGCCAACGGCCCATTGTTCAGCGTGATGAAGTCCGTCAAGCCAAGCGCTATGAAGTGGGGCGTTGACCTTGAACTGCGCGCTTATACCGACGAAAAGATCGCCGCCGAAGATTTCAAGGCCGGCCAGTGCGACTCAGTATTGCTGACTGGAACCCGTGCGCGTGAATTCAACAAGTTCACCGGTTCTCTGGAGGCGCTGGGCGCGATTCCGGGCGAAGCTGAAATGAAAATGATGCTGGAAACGCTGAACCAGCCAAAAGCTGCCTCCTTGTTGCAAAATGGCAACTACGAAGTAGCGGGCATTTTGCCTGCAGGAGCTATCTATCTCTTCCTGCGGGATCGCAAGGTAGATTCGGTAGAAAAGCTGCAGGGTAAAAAGATCGCCACTCTGGATTACGACAAGGCTTCGCTGACCATGGTGCGCCATGTGGGTGCTGCTGTTGTAGGATCAAGCTCTGCCAACTTTGCCGGCAAATTCAACAACGGTAGCGTTGATGCGGCTTACGCTCCTGCGGTCGCTTACACTCCGCTGGAACTTTACAAGGGCGTAGGCACTGAAGGTGGCGTGTTCGATTACAAACTGGGTCAGATGAACTTCCAGATCATCATTCATACTGACCGTTTCACCGAAGGCTTTGGCCAGAAAGTACGTGAGTATGCAGCAACCCGTTATGAAGAAGCCTACGATATCGTTCGCAAGGCCGAGGCAGAAATCAAGCAGGAATCCTGGATGCGTCCGAAGCCAGAAGACGTAGCGGGCTACGACAAGATGCTGCGTGAAGTCCGCATCAGCCTGCGCGATGAAGGCGTGTATGACGAGAAAGCGCTCAATGTCATGCGCAAGATTCGCTGCAAGACCAATCCAACCAGCGCCGAGTGTGCTGAAAACCGAGAGTAAGCTAAACTTATCGGTCGAAAACACGAGAGTCGCTCCCTGAGCGACTCTCGTGTTTATAAGGTACGGAACAAGGGTTATCGGCCGAACAGGATGTTGTCAACAAAGGTCATCATGGATTTGGGAGCAGTTTTTTCATGGCATTGAGTGGATTTGCGAACCGGACAGGACAAGAGTGGCTGTCCTCTTTACCTGCATGCATATTATTGCTGGCAGTTGTGCTGTTTAGCACCAGTAGCGATATTCAGAATCAGCTACAAAAACTCGGTGGTGAGTTGTGGAATGACTACTATCGTTTGCGGGTTGATCCGGTACAGCCGGAATGCGATGCCAATTTTGATATTGAGGCCCGTCTTGCCCAACAAATCAAGATGCAAAAAGCCGAGAAGTCTGACGACGATCTGGATTTGTTTGCGGATGAGCCCTTGGATCCCGGGGTCATTCGTGCATCCCTTGAAAATGCCAAGGCTGCCTGTGCCCTGAAGCATACGGAATACGAAGAGCTGAAAAACCGTATTACTACGGGTGTGAAGGTGTTTCGCACAGTAGAGGGAACGCTAGGTGCCTTTAATGCGTTTGGTCTCACGTCCCAGCGCTTTATTCTGGCGTTACTCGTGCTGGTGTGCGCCGCCACCGCGACCTATACCCGGCATCACATTGCCATGCGCGCGATGGAAACACAGCTTGATCACACTGTCTCCTTTACGCTTCAGTTTATTGCCAACAGCATGCTGTTTGTTTCTTCTCTGTCATTCCGT
This sequence comes from Oleiphilaceae bacterium, assembly GCA_041591635.1. Taxonomy (GTDB): domain Bacteria; phylum Pseudomonadota; class Gammaproteobacteria; order Pseudomonadales; family Oleiphilaceae; genus JACKOD01. The sequence goes on from JBFHRO010000042.1 coordinate 4,995, forward strand.
GCGTTATCGCATGAAGGTGGAAATGAAGTCGATTTTGCACGCGAAGTGCTGCACGATCTTTGGGTAGCGGGCTTTGGTCTGCTTACCGTAATCAGTGCGATCAAGCTCTTCAAGGTGCCGGCAGATGCCAAGCCCGGTGGCAAGTTGGGCCACGCGCTTCTCTCTGTGCCGCTTTACACGACCATGTGTTTGATTGCCGGAACCTATTTCTCCATTGGCGGACACGTGGCAGGAATTGGCATTTATCTCGACAAGATGATGGACTTGTCGGACATGTTCCTGAACGTTGGCCTGTTTGTATGGGTGGGAATGATGCTTAAGCAAACCCGCCTGGCCAGCCTGGTATTCAATGTGTTCAAGCCGTGGAAGATGCCACCGGAGTTGCTTGCTTTTGTTGCCGTGATCGTGGCAGCCATTCCTACCGCCTACACTGGCGCTTCGGGGATCTTTGTTATCGCGGCCGGTGCGGTCATTTATAACGAACTGCGCGAGGCGGGTGCACGTCGGCATCTGGCACTGGCGGCAACCGCCATGTCGGGCAGCATGGGGGTCGTTCTTCGCCCTTGCTTGCTGGTAGTGGTCATTGCCTATCTGAACCGGGAAGTTACTACTGACCAGCTGTTCGGCTGGGGGGTTTGGGTCTTCATCTTGACAGCGGTTCTTTTCTTGCTGGTCGTCATGTTCGTCAATCGTCAGAGCAAACTCGAGCTTGCACCTGTCTCCGAAGCGTTTCCGGGAATGATTAACGAGCTAAAGCCATTGGTGCCCTACATTTTGGTGATCGTTGGTGTGGTATTGTTTTACCGGATCGTACTTAATGTACACATGGATGAGTTCTCGGCACCGCGTGTTCTTCCTGTGCTTTTGCTGGGTGTTCTCATCTACGAGCATGTCTCCTTGCGTGGCAACAAATCCAGTGTGTCAGGTGAAATCGATCATCAGGGACTGGAAAAGAGCATTCGTGCTTCAACGAATGAAACCACGTCGGAAATTGGTGCGCTGTTGTTGCTGTTTGGTTGCTCGGTCAGTATAGGTGGTGTGATAGAGCGTGCCGGAGTCATGGAGATGTTCCCGCACTCGTTCGACAGCCCATGGGCGGCGATGGTGTTGCTGGTAATTATCCTGATTATTCTTGGTATGATTATGGATGCTTTTGGCGCGGTCATTCTGGTGAGCGCAACCATCGCCACCATCGCCTATCAAAGCGGAATCCATCCGATTCACTTCTGGATGACAACCCTGGTGGCGTTCGAGCTGGGTTACTTGAGTCCGCCGGTGGCATTGAACCACTTGCTTGCGAGGCAGGTGGTTGGTGAGGCAGAAGTAGAAGCTGCCATGGCAGAAGGTGGAACCTTCTATCAGCGCCACGAACGGGTGCTTATGCCCTTGGTAGTGATGGGAATCGCGCTGGTGCTGGTTGCATTTGTCCCGCTGGCGGTGGGTTACACCAGCTAACGAATGCGCCTTGCCGAAAAAAGACCTCAACAGAGGTCTTTTTTTTTGCGTCAGTGCTCTGGGTAACAAGGCCGTGTCTGTGTCGGCAATAAAATGCACCAACGCACAGAAAACACATAAAAAGTTTGAGACCATGTCGTGTTCAATCCGCCCCCCTGCTTGCGGACGCTTCGAAGGGGGAGTCAATAAAAATAATAGTCATGGAGCTCGAAATGAATACCAAGCAAAAACTCAAAGTCCTGTGTCTTGTTGTCGCAGGCTGCTCTGCTGTCGGTGCGGTGCAGGCCGATCCGGTAAAGAAATCCTTTTGTGTCTGGGATGCGGTAGGGGCGAATGGCCCTGTGTATAGCCTGATGAAATCCAGCAAACCCGCGGCGCTCAAGTGGGGGGTGGATCTGGAATTAAAGGCTTATACCGACGAGAAGATTGCAGCAGAGGATTTTAAGGCGGGTCAGTGCGATTCGGTATTGCTGACCGGCACCCGTGCGCGGGAATTTAACCGGTTCACCGGAACGCTGGAAGCGCTGGGTGCGATTCCAAGCGATGAGGAAATGCGCACCGTTTTGGCAACGCTCAGTCAGGAAAAGGCGGCGAGATACCTGCAAAATGGTAACTACGAAATCGCGGGAATTATTCCGGCGGGGGCGGTGTATCTTTTTATGCGCGATAAGTCGATCGACAGTGCTGAAGAAATGCAAGGTAAAAAAATCGCCACTTTCGACTATGATAATGCAGCCATGCACATGGTTCGCCACGTTGGGGCGGCCGTGGTGGGCGCCAGTTCCTCAAGCTTCGCTGGCAAGTTCAATAACGGCAGTGTCGATATGGCCTACGCACCGGCCGTCGCCTATACCCCTTTAGAGCTTTACAAGGGGCTGTCTGCCAATGGCGGGATCATTGATTTCAAGCTGGCGCAGATGACCTTTCAGGTAGTGATTCATCGTGACAAGTTTCCTGAAGGCTATGCCCAGAATGTTCGCGATTTCGTGGCATCGAAATACGACGAGGCCTACGAAATGATTGCTTCAGCAGAATCCGATATTCAGAACGACAAGTGGATCAAGCTGGCTCAGACCAATACCGAAGACTACATGAAGATGTTCCGTGAAGTGCGTGTCGGTTTGAGAGATGGCGGTGTGTACGATGCCAATGCGCTTAAAATGTTCAGAATTGTACGCTGCAAGAAAAATCCTACGCATCCAGAATGCGTGGAGCAAACCGAATAATAAGCAAGGTTAAGAGGCTTCATCGAACAACAAAAAAAGGTCCGTAACGGACCTTTTTTGTATTGCTGACGTATTTATCTCAGGCGGGCAGTTTTGGGCCTGCATTGACAATGGCAGCAGAGACATCGAACTTCTTGAAGTTTTCAATGAACTGAGCAATGAGCTCTTTTTCCTTGGCGGCGTAGGCTGCGGAATCACCCCATGCCTTGACCGGGTTCAGCAGCTGGCTTTCGACACCGGCAACAGCGGTGGGAACTTCCAGGTTAAGGTGTTCAAGGTGCTCGGTTTGCGCATTGGCGATTTCCCCACTTTGAATCGCACCTATGATGGCTCGCGTTGTCGGAATGCTGAAGCGCTTTCCGGTGCCATAGGCACCACCGGTCCAACCGGTGTTGACCAGGTAAACCTTGCTGCCGAATTCCTCGATGCGCTTCATCAGCAGCTCGGCGTAAACACCTGCCGGGCGTGGGAAGAAGGGGGCACCAAAACAGGTTGAAAAAGTTGATTTGAGCTTCGCGGATGAGCCCATTTCTGTCGAGCCAACCAGCGCGGTGTAACCACTGAGGAAGTGATAGGCCGCCGCTTCTTTGCTCAGAATGGACACGGGCGGAAGTACCCCGGTCATATCACAAGTCAAAAATACAATGGCCTTGGGCTCACCGGCGCGATTTTCAAGCACACGCTTTTCAACGTGCTCGAGCGGGTAGGCGCAGCGTGTGTTTTCGGTCAATGAAACGTTCGAGTAATCTGGAACCCGGGTGTGCTCATCAATGACCACGTTTTCAACAATGGCGCCAAAGCGAATCGCATCCCAGATGACGGGTTCATTTTTGCGTGACAGATCGATGGTTTTTGCGTAGCAGCCGCCTTCGATGTTAAATACGGTGCCCTTGCCCCAGCCGTGTTCGTCATCGCCGATCAGAAAGCGCGATTCATCGGCCGAAAGAGTTGTTTTGCCGGTGCCGGACAGACCAAAAAACAGACAGGTTTCGCCATCTTCACCAACGTTGGCCGAGCAATGCATAGGCAGCACGTCTTTCTCGGGTAGCAGGAAGTTTTGTACCGAAAACATGGCTTTTTTCATTTCACCGGCGTAGTTCATGCCTGCCAGTAACACCTTGCGTTGTGCGAAATTCAAGATGACCGCGCCATCGCTGTTGGTTCCATCACGCGCGGGATCGCACACGAACCCGGGAACGTTCAGAATTTGCCATTCCTGCTTGTTGGCCGGATTGTATTGTTCCGGAGCAATAAAGAGGTTGCGTCCAAACAAATGGTGCCACGCCGTTTCGGTGGTGAGCCTGACGGCCAGGTAGTGATCGGGGTCAGCGCCAACATGCACGTGCGAAAGGAACTGATCCTGCTCGGCCAGATAGGCTTCAACACGATCCCAAAGGGCATCGAATTTATCGGCAGGAAACGGGCGATTGATGGGGCCCCATGCGATGGCGTCCGAAGTGCTTGGCTCTTCGACGATGAACCGGTCCATTGGTGATCGTCCCGTACGCTTTCCTGTACGGACTACCAGTGAACCATTGGCAGCCAGCGTTCCTTCCTGGCGCAATATCGCCTGCTCAACAAGTTGAGCAGAACACAGATCAGTGTAAGTGGTACTCACTTCGTCCTCACCCTCAGTATGGTGTTAGCACAGACTGCCACAGCAGCCTCTGAAAATTCCGGCGGCTATTATGCCAAAATAGTCATAAAAAAACGACCGTTTGACCGCTAGCCCGCAGGTGTCAATTAATGCATTGATTTAAAATATGTTTGTTAATTTGCCAGTACCTTAGTGCAAGATATTTTTGCCGAAAATGCGTGCAACATCGGCACTGTCAAAGCGGTAGTGTTTGCCGCAAAACTGACATTCGACATCTATGGCCGGTTTTTCAGTGAGCAGTTGGGCGGTTTCTTCCGCTCCCATGGCTCTTAATGCGTTCTCGGTACGGTTTTGTGAGCAGCTGCAGTGGAAGGCAACCGTTTCTGGCGCATAAAGGGTCACGGCCTCTTCATGAAACAGGCGAAACAAGAGTGTTTCATAATCGAGCGAGTGCAATTCCTGGTCGCTGGTCGATTTGGCCAGTGAGGTGATCCGGTTCCAGGCATCCTCGTCCGTACAGGTTTTGCTCGGCAGCTTCTGTAACAGAAGGCCCGATGCCGTATGTTCATTGGCGGCGATGATGATCATGGTTTCCAGTTGTTCCGAAAGCTCGAAATACTGCTCGAGACAGGCGGCCAGGGTGTGTTTCTCCAGGGGCACGAACCCTTGATAACGGCTGCCCTGGGTGGGATCAATCGTAATGACAAGCATCCCCGATCCCAGCTGGGTTGGCAGGTCGGCTTGATGAACCTCACCTTGCCACTGGGCAATCCCCCGGATTTGCCGGTCATGGGTGCTTTCGGCCATCAGCAGCTGTACGGCGCCATCGCCCTTGGCCTGCAACGACAATGTACCTTCGTATTTTAGCGTGCCACCAAGCAGCGTGGTGGCGACCAGGGCTTCGCCAAGGAGTCGTCTCAGTGCGTCGGGATAATCTTTGCGTGCCTGTATCTCCTGATAGCTCTGGTTCAGTCGAACCAGTTCGCCGCGAATCTGGAATTCTTCGAAGAGAAAGCGCTGAAAACAGTCTTGTTGGGTCATAGGTCTATCGTGCTGGTCAAAGAAAGTGAAATGCCGTCAGGAAGCAAGGCCCTGAATCCATCCGGTTTGATACAGGGCGAGGACGAAAAGGTCAATGGTTTTCTTTAAAGGCATGGATTTGCCGACGCTGTTTTTTCGTGGGACGACGGGCCGGGGGCAGCTGTGCCGCCTGCAGCTGTTTGCGTTCCCAGGCACGCTTTTCGCGCGCGGCGAGACTTTCTGCGGTTTCCTGGTACAGGGTGCTCGCCTGCGGCGCGCCGCCTCGCTGGTCGGAAATGGCCAGAATAATGACCTCCTTTTCATCGAATCCCTGACGAACCTGAAGTTTGGCCTGCAGTTCAACGATTTTGCCGGGTTTGGTGCGCTGGCCATTGTACTGAACCTTGCCACCCTCAATGGCCTCCTTGGCGAGCGTTCGAGTCTTGAAAAAACGCGCGGCCCACAGCCATTTATCCAGCCGCACGCCGGGTGCTGTCTCTGGGTTCTTGTGCTGTGAATCGGGCTTGGGTGGCATTTTTCTGGTGGATACGTCGTTGGTTGCTGTTTAGGCTCATTATATTGGTTTTTGCTGGCGGCCCGCGATCAAGTTGCTTCGCTGCCCGGCCGGCGGGCGAGCTGATCAAATCCGACACAGTTGAATTCGTCGATTTCCCTCGGGGGCTGCTGGCTGTCTGGCTGGGCAATGGTCAACAGATGCTTGATCCCATAAGCCCGGGCGGCGCGCAGTACGGGCAGACTGTCGTCGATCATGAGGGTGTGCTGGGGGTCAAAGGGGCTGACGTTGTTCAATCGCGCCCAAAAGCGCGGTTCCTCTTTGGGATAGCCGAAATCATGTGAGCAGTGTATGGCGTCGACATAGCGATCAAGCCCGGTGATGCTAAGCTTGAGGTTCAGGCTTTTGTGGTGAGCATTGGTGACCAGTGCAACATGTCGCCCGGTGTTTTGAAGGGTTGCCAGAAAGTCACGGACGTGGGGTCGAAAGGCGATAAGATGCTGGATTTCTTCCTTGAGCTGACGGATATCCAGGCCCAGTTCTTCCGTCCAGTAGTCGATACAATACCAGTTCAGCGTACCTTCCTGTGACTTGATTCGTTGCTGCAAGGTTTGTCGCGCAAGCTTTTCATCGAGCTGATGATGTTCGGCAAAGCGTTTGGGCAGATGTGTCAGCCAGAAATAGTTGTCAAAATGAAGGTCGAGCAGGGTGCCGTCCATGTCCAGAAAAACGGTCTGTATCTGTTCCCAGTCAATCATGAGTATCGCTCGCGGGTTTGATAAGGACTGCATGCGCCATTCACAACCTTGCTCGGGTATGGCAAGCATTGCATTGGGTATAGCAGGACGTTGAATATAGTATTGCATGAAGGTTAACTGCCAACAAACCAAGGAGTTTTATCATGACCGCTAGTGATCTCCAGAGCTTGCTGACGCAAGTCGAAATGATTGCACGGGAGGCAGGAAAGGCGATTTTGGAAGTCTATCACTCGCTGCGCGATTACGAGGTTCAAACCAAGGCCGACGATTCACCGGTCACCCGTGCCGATTTGGCTGCTCACCAGGTGATTGCGGCCCGGCTGCCGGAGGTACTGCCAGGTTGCCCTTTATTGTCAGAAGAAGGGGGCTTGCCGGACTACGAGGTGCGTCGGCACTGGCAGAGGTACTGGCTGGTGGATCCGCTGGACGGTACCAAGGAATTTATTGGCAAAAATGGCGAGTTCACTGTCAATATCGCGCTGATCGAGGCCGGTGTTCCCGTGCTGGGCGTGGTCTATGCGCCCGTGCTGGATCTTATGTATGCCGGTGTGTCGGGTAAGGGGGCGTGGGTATCCCGCGGAGGGGCCACGAGGCCGCTTCGTGTGGTTTCGGTGCACCGGAATCAGCCGCTGCGGGTGGTTGCCAGCCGCCGGCATGGGGCGCAAGAGGTGGAGTCGATGCTAAAGGTTGCGGGTACGATTTATCCCGAGATCGTGCGGGTGAGCATGGGGAGTTCCCTCAAGATCTGCAAGATCGCCGAAGGTGAGGCCGACTGGTATCCACGGCTGGCGCCTACGTCCGAGTGGGATACGGCGGCGGCACAGGCCGTTCTTGAGGCTGCGGGCGGGCTTTTGTGCGACACACACATGCAGCCGCTGCGTTACAACGGCAAGGAATCTCTGCTGAATCCCTGGTTTCATGCGGTAGGAGATGTGTCGGTTGACTGGAATCACATCATCGCGGCAGGTTCGGCCCACCAGAGCCGGTAAGAGGGTCTGATGGGCTTTGTTCAGTGCGGGGAGGGCGTTGGTCGCAAGAGGAGATTACTGCTGGGCGACAACCGTTTCCTGCTTCTTGCCATTCTTGGTGCAGCCAAGGCAGCGCACAAAGGTGGTTTTCGCCGGTTCAATCACCAGCACATCAGCGGCTTCGCCGGCGTTACCGCCCAAGGCTGAGAAAGGCAGCGAAACCACATAAACCACCGCACCGACAATCGTGCCGACAAACATGACCGGCCGAACAAAAACCGCATCACCTGTCATTGCCATGGCGGAAGGCTTTTCTTCCAGCACGCTGGCGTTAGCGAGCGAGGAAAGACCAAGGCACAGTGCTGTGGTGGCCGCAAGAAGAATACGCATAAAAGGGGTGCGCATCGTAAATCTCCTGAATCTTGATGGGTGGCAATGTGGGTTTTGGAGCAAGCTTTGGGGTAACTATAACAGGAATCCACAAACTGTCTAAAAAATCCCTCGAGTTTGTGCTGATGTAAACCTTTTTATCTTAATTAGGGGCGTTAATGCGATGCAGTGCGCGTTTTGCTGATGTGGCTTGTCTAGCGCTGGCACTTTGGGCAGTAAACGGTGGTGCGCTGCCCTTGCCGGGTTTCCTTGAGTGGCTGGTTGCAGCGCTTGCAGGGCTGTCCGGCGCGGCCATACACCTGTAGTTCCTGGCTGAAGTAGCCCGGCTTGCCATCGCTGTTGACGAAATCCTTTAGCGTGGTTCCGCCTTGGGTAATGGCCTGTTGCAAGACGGTGCGAATCGCCTCGCTGAGTCTGGCATAGCGTATCCGGGAAAGCTTGCCAGCCAAGGTGCCGGGGTGAATGCCCGCCAGAAACAGGCTCTCGTTGGCGTAGATGTTGCCTACCCCCACTACCACCTGGCTGTTCATGATGAACTGCTTGACGGGAACACGTTTGGTTCTCGATCGCTCAAACAGATAGGTGTCAGAAAACTCCGGCTCAAGCGGCTCCGGACCCAGTGAACGCAGCAGAGGATGGGTTCGCCAATCGGCTGCCCAGAGACAGGCGCCAAAGCGTCGCGGATCGTTAAAGCGCAAGCAGGTGCCGTTGGCGAAGATCAGGTCCAGGTGGTCATGCCGCGAGGGGGGGTGATCGGCCGGCAACAGACGTAACGTGCCCGACATGCCAAGGTGCAGCAGCAGACTTCCCCCCGATTCCAAATGCAACAGAAGGTACTTTCCCCGCCGCGCCACAGCGCCAACGACCTGATCTTTGAGTGCCAGAATTTCAGGGCTTACCGGCCAGCGCAGCAGAGGTTGGCGTACTTGTACACACACAAGGCGTTGCGCCTCGATCTGAGGTGCAATGCCACGGCGGGTGGTTTCGACTTCGGGCAATTCCGGCATGGGTATCTTCAATCCACAAAGGCTGCGCCTATAATGGCCGCAGACACAGAAAACTGCTGCGATCCGGCAGCGGGTATGATCGGCTGGCAGGAACTATTCAGGCTGGTGACAGCCTGTAGCGAGTATAAAGAGGAACGGGATGTGAATGAAGTTCAACCTGCTGGCGTGCAAGCCTGGCTCGGGGTAGACACAGGTGGCACCTTTACCGATTTTGTGTTGTGGCAAGATCAGGTACTGCGCACCCATAAGGTACTGTCGACCCCGGCAGATCCGGCCCGAGCCATTTTGCAGGGAATCACTGACCTTGGCCTGATGTCAGCGGCCGCCTCAGGCGGTGTGTGCATTGTTCATGGCAGTACGGTGGCTACCAATGCGGCGCTGGAAAAAAAAGGGGTGCGTACCCTTTTTATTACGAACCGTGGCTTTCGGGATATGCTCACTCTGGCACGGCAAACCCGCAGTGAAATCTACAACCTGATGCCCAGGCAGCCCGCGCCGCCAGTGCCGCAAGAACTTTGCCTGGAAGTGGACTGTCGGCGTGATTGTCACGGCAACCTGCTTCAGCCGCTGACCAGGGAGGCGCTGCAGGCATTGGTCATTCAGGCCAAGGCCCTTAAGCCTCAGGCGGTCGCGATCAATCTCCTGTACTCGTTTCTGGAGCCTCAGGAGGAAATAGAGATAGAGCAGGCGCTGTCCTCCTGCTGTTTCGTAGCGCGCTCATCGTATATTTTGCCCGAGTACAAGGAATACGAACGCGGCATGGCGACCTGGCTCAGTGCCTGGCTCGGGCCGTTGGTACAGCGGTATCTGCGCACCCTCAGGGCCGAGCTGCCGGGCGCAAAGATCAGCATGATGCAATCCAGTGGCGGCACTATCGCGCTGGAGCAGGCAGCATCAAGAACGGTCAACTTGCTGCTGTCGGGTCCGGCGGGCGGGCTGGCAGCGGTTCAGTACCTGGGTAAGCTTCTGGGTGAAAGGCGCTTTATTACGTTCGACATGGGGGGAACATCTACCGATGTTGCCCTGCTTGACGGCGCCATCCGCCTGACCAGCGAAGGCCGCATTGGCCCCTGGCCGGTCGCGGTACCCATGGTAGACATGCACACCATTGGTGCCGGCGGTGGTTCGATTGCCTGGCTGGACGAAGGCGGACTGCTGCAGGTTGGCCCGCAATCGGCCGGTGCTGATCCAGGGCCTGCCTGCTACGGTCTGGGTGGCACCTCACCTACGGTAACCGATGCCAATCTGGTGCTGGGGCGACTGGTCCCCGATGCCTTTTTGGGAGGACGTCTGGTGCTCAACGTGGCGGCAGCAAGGGAGGCTGTCGGGGCCCTGGCTGCCCGCTTGGCTCTGAGTGTGGAGGCGACCGCCGAAGGCATAGTGAGAATTGCCAACGAACACATGATTCGTGCTCTGCGCAGCATTTCCATTCAAAAAGGCTTTGACCCGGCGAGTTTTAGACTGTGCTGTTTTGGGGGGGCTGGTGGTTTGCACCTGTGTGCTATCGCCGATGCCTTGGGGATGAACAAAGCGATTGTGCCAGTCAATGGCGGTGTTTTATCCGCCTTGGGCATGCTGGTGGCACCGCGGCAGCGGCAGATGTCTCGTACTTGCTTGACGCCCCTGTCTGTCTGCACCCGGTCGAGTTTGTTGCAACTGCTTGAGCCGCTGGCACAGCAAGGGCGCAATGAGCTGGTGCAGGAGGGGGTGAGCCGGGAACAAATACAGGTTACCTATAGCCTGGATTTGCGTTATCAGGGACAAAGCTCGGTGTTGTCGGTGCCCTTTGACGGGGCCATGGATGAGGCTCAGGTGCGGGGGCATCTGGAGCAGGCCTTCCACCAACTGCACCGTCAGCACTATGGCCACGATTTGAGTGTGGCTGTGGAGGTGGTAAATCTGCGGGCGGCGGTTACCGCGCCGGGTAATGTGTTGAGCCTTGCCAGTGTGGAGTCTGAATCGTCACCGACTCTGCAGGTTGCCGAGAAAGGGCAAACCATGATTTCCGGAGTGGGGCTGGCAAGGGTGGTGCGCGCAACGGTGCGACCGGGCCAGGTGCTGCATGGGCCGCTATTGGTTGTGGAAACCACAGCAACTACCCTGATTGGTGCTGGCTGGGAAGGCAGGGTGGATGCTCTTGGCAATTTGCTGCTGACCCGGTCGTCGATAGGTTTCTGAGGGGACAAAGCAGTGAACCTTCTGAACTGCGTACCCAGGTCACAGACGCACACAACCCGGTCTGATAGCATTAAAAATCTGTTATTAATGTGTGTTGTGAAGATAGGGTGATTTCATGGAAAACTGTGTAAGAAGGCTCTCGTTGTTCTTGTTCTTGACGCTTGGTAGTTACGCCAATGCTGGTTTGATCGTGGGCTATGCGCCTGCAGTGGAGGTGACCACCGGGATGACGGCTTCGGGCATTTTGTCGCTCGGGTCAAATGCAACTGTTCAGGAAAACACGGGCAGTTTTGGTGACAACATCACGGTAAGGCCTTCTGTCGCCGGGTCGACATTTAATGATGCCATTGTAAATGACGATTTCTTTCAGTTTTCTCTTGGATCATTATCCACCAATTATTTTGATCTGCAGTCACTGGCGTTCCATGCCTATAACGGAGGGATGTCAACGCCCAGAGGCTGGGTTCTCCGATCCAATCTGGATGGTTATGCAAGTGATATTGACAGCGCTTTCATTACCGCAACCCTCAATGATGTAGCCCCCGAACTGTTCAGTGTCGATTTATCCTCGTTTACAGGTTTGTCAGCCGTCGATTTCCGGATTTATGCTTTCGCGCCCACCGCCGGATTTGCCGTAAACTTCGGCAATATTCGTGTTTATGGAGCCGTGTATGATGAGTTCGGTAACGAGATTGCTGGACAAGTCCCGGCACCTGCAACTGTTGCTTTGATGACTTTGGGTTTGCTCGGTTTGAGGTTTCGGCGTTCGGCAAACTGACGTCACCGAAGTGCACTGGCGTAAAGAAATGTCGGGCCTTCCCCGGCAGCACCTGACAGGCGCCCGTTACGGCGCCCAGGTTGAATGCTTGATCCGTGGAGGTGTTCTCTTGCTACGACGAATGAAAAGAGCACCTTCCCCAATAGACTCTGTAGAAGCCATCTGCGATTCACTCAGGTAACTGTGTAAGGACTCGATAACCCGCCTCACCCATCCACATCAGTGCATCGGCACAAAAATGCAATTGAAGTTCTCGCCATGATGCCTATTCTCAACAGGTCGGCTTAAATTCGCTTTCAGTATGAGCTTGTTATAGAGAGGGAATCCTTATGATGCTTGAGTTGAGGCACTCATTGCTGAGTGTATTGCTGTTTATATTTGTTTTGATCGCCGTTCCAATGGTCTCGGCGGCTGAAACAAAAATGCTTTATCCGCAGGAGCAGGCACTTAAAAGTGTGTCTGGAAAAGTTTCCAATCTGGTTAAAAAATACAAGGTTTATCAATCGCTTCATGCCGATAAAACCTATACCAGAAAGCCTGAGCCCGGCTTGGGAATTGCTAAAGATCTGGCGGCCGTAACGGCGGAGTTCGAGAAGAATAACTTTCCTGCCGACAATGAAAAAGTAAAAAACCTGAAAACCTGGATCGACTCACTAAACGAAAACCTACCGCTGCTGGAAAAACAATATTCAGAGGGATATGCGGCCGCTCAGGCTGACGCCGGGAAAAACAGTGTTGAGAGCTTCCCTGAATATGATCAGGATGTTGAACGCCTGAAACAAATGTACAAAGACTACAAAGATCCCAAGAGCGCGTTTTCCAATGCGGAAAAGGCGAAAACACTCGTTCCGCAATTTAACGATGAATACGCTTTTTACCAAGGCCTGCCCAAAAAGTATGAAAACTCATTCAGGCCAAAAAGGCCGGCAAGCTAGAAACCTGGTTGAAAACCAATAAAAGCTATCTGGAGAAGTTTGAGGCATATCGCGATGACTATGCGACCAAATTGCCAGGACTGTTTGAAGCGGCACTCAACGACGCAGTAAGCATGGCAGAAAAGGCCAGGGCAGATAATAAACCGGCCTTTTTTAAAGGTGGCGTGAAACAAAATCTTGACCGCGCTGCCGGTTTCCTCTCTGTCTATGAATCTATTAAGGGTAAAGATGATGGCGATGTTGTCGCCCTGGTTAAGAAATTTGACACCGAGAAAGCAGGCATAGATGCCATTGAAGATGCCATGGCATCAGAACTCCTGGCTTCGGTAAAAACGCCTGAGGATGACTATAAAGCCGCCGATAAGTCGACGCTTTACTCAATGGTGCAAAAAGAATGGAAGAAAGCCTATCCAGATGATGAAATTCTCGGTATCCGGTTTCATGAAAGCACCTGGAAGCGCAGCACCAACTGGAAGTGGAATAGCACGAGCTGGTATAAGGTCGATACTTCTGTGCTGGCCGTCAGCGTGATTGTAAAGACAGCACCCGAGATTGCCTCTATTTTCCCAGCCTTTATTAACAAGGATCACCTTGATGGTGATTCGATGAATGTGGGTGTGCATACTAAATCACATGGTTATGTGACCCGCAAAATGTTGATGA
>JBFHRO010000043.1:0-18410 GCA_041591635.1 Oleiphilaceae bacterium
GCAAGCAGGATGTGGGGCTTGATATTGGGTCAATGGATGCCTTGCTCGCTTTGACCGAACAGCGCGGTGCAAAGATCGGCATGCAGCAGGATGTGTATTATGGGGATGAATTTGCGGCCCGGTTAAAAGCTCCCGCCTTTGCCAGCCATTTTGATCCGGTGGCAGATGCGGCTTTGAATTCGCGCAAAACCCGCGCCGGCCGTATCCTGGGTTTTTTTGAAGAAAAAGTCTCAATGCAATATCAGATAAAAACGAACCCGGATTTTGCGGGGTTGGCCCTGCATCCCTTTACTCTGCACAACGAGGCCGTGTTTTTTGGCGTCAGTCGCCAGGTATCAGAGGCGGTCCTCAAGCGTTTGAAAGAGGCATTTATTCGCCTGGAACAGACAGGTGAACTGGAAAGGATTCGTGCGCAGCTTTGGTGAGGGATTGAAATTCCTGCGTGTCTTGGATTGGGGGCGAAAAAAGCGCTGCCCGGGTGCCTTGAAGCTGCGATAATCGGGTGCATGGCCCGCGTAAGTGCAAGGTGTTAGGGAGGTCTATGAAAAAGCTATCGCCATTGATGTTGCGAACCCTTGGGACGAGTCTGGGCGCGCTGGTGAGCGTGCTGCCGCTGATGGTGGTGCGTTTGTTGATCGTGGCAGGTGTGGAAGGGGCGGGGATGCCGATTGGCTCCTGGCTGCATCTGTTTTATCTGCCAATAGAGCTGCTGTTTCCCGTCGTTATCAGTCATCGACGACTCGCTCGTGAGCCGCTCATAAGACCGCTGCGCCTGGCCTCCGTGACCACCTTGTATACCTTGTTACTGGTGCCTATGGTATTGGCACTGTTTACCGTGCTGGTCTATGCCTCAACCCGGCACGCGCAAGGTTTTGCGCAAACGGCCGCCTTGGTGTTGGGCTTGTCGCCGGTGTTGGGTGTGTTTGGGTTGCTGGGGCTGATTTTGTTGTGTTCGCCAATTCTGGTATCGGGGTGGGGGCTGGCCTGGCTGCTGGACTCCATGGTCTTGAGAAAACAGGGTCTGGCATTGGCCAATCAAGCCTATTGGCGCCGTGCCCAAGGATTCAAGTCGAGCTGGCGTGAGCGTTGCTCGTTGCGTGCCGGGCGGTATCTCAAGTGGCTGAAAGCCGGTAATACAAACGCTCGCTCCTACGCGATGGCACAGGTGAAGGGGGATCTGGATCGCTGGCGCGCCCCCCTGATTCGGGCCGTGGTTGCAACCTCGGAAACTTTGCCGACGTTATCGGCACAGTCTGCCGCCATGTTGACCCAGGTGCGTGCGCAGAGCGAAGCACTTGATAGCAAGGTGCTGGATTTTTATGCGCTTTTGCTGGCTAAACTGGTGCCGCAGGAACTGACCTGGACCCGCTACTCGGACGGAGTGCAGAGCATCTATCAGGCACTGACGTTCAATCTTATGGCAATCGTCGATCAATTGAGCGCGGAAAAAGAGCCGCGTGCCTGCACGGCGGATATGGCGCACCGGCTTGAACACAATGCGGCGGCACTGAGTGCGCTTGACCTGTTGATCAAAGAGATTGGTCTTTTGCCGGATCGTCAGCGCGCCCACCTTCCCGAACTGGATGCAAGTTTAGGGCATTTGAACCAGCTGGTGGCGCAGGTGAAGGATTACCGCTTTTGAGTTTGGCTGATTTTTTCGTGGTTGTTACTGCGTCGTTTTTGCAGATGCTGGCCTCGCCTGTCATTTGATCATTGCTTGTCTTCTGTCTGTCTTTTATGCACAGGTGTGTTGGAATAAAAACTAGAACATTTCGTCATCCGATCTACGCTTAGGAGGTAGGTGTTTTTACGTATCTTGCCGAACTGATTGGGGGCGATGAGCATGACGAAGTGGCATGTAGGTGTTTTTTTGGGTGGGTTGGTGTGTTCGCTTGCCGGCTGGGCTGAGGTGGTCAAGATCGGCTTGAACTATCCGCAAACCGGCCCTTACAGCATTCAGGGCGCCTATCAAAAACAGGCGGCCGACATGGCGGTCGAGGAAATCAATGCCCAAGGCGGTATTTTGGGCAAAACCCTGGTGCTGGTATCGCGGGATACCGAATCAAAATCACCCAAATCGGCAGAGAACGTGCGCGAACTGATTGAAAAGGAAGGCGCGCAAATGATCTTCGGCGGCTCGTCCAGTGGCGTGGCCATTGCGGGCGGCAAGGTGGCGAAGGAGCTGGACAAGCTGTACTTCGGTACCTTGACCTATTCCAACGATACCACCGGCAAAGATGGCCATACCCACATGTTCCGGGAATGCTACAGCGCCTGGATGGGTGCAAAAGTGCTCGCCAAATACCTGAAGGAACAGCATGCAGGCAAAAAGTACTTTTACATTACCGCCGATTACACCTGGGGCTGGAGCACGGAAGAATCGATTCGACTGTTCAGTGATACGACAGATACCGGCGCCCATAAAGGGACAAAAACACCCTTTCCGGGAGCCACCGACAAGGACTTCAAAAAGGCTCTGACGCTGGCCAAGGCAAATAACCCGGATGTGCTGGTGCTGGTGCTCTTCGGCAAGGACATGGCCGATGCGCTAAACGAGGCAACCGCCATGGGGCTCAAACGCAAGATGGCGATTGTGGTGCCCAATATCACGCTTGGTATGGCCAAATCGGCCGGGCCCAAGGTCATGGAGGGGGTTGTGGGCGCTTTGCCATGGGCCTGGAACGTACCCTATCAATATAACTACGAGCGCGGCAAGCAGTTCGTTGAGGCGTTTGCCAGCCGTTACCAGGGGTATCCCTCCACATCGGCGGCATCGGCTTATTCCATTCTCTATCAATATAAAGCAGCGGTAGAGCGTGCCGGCAGCTTCGAAACGGCGGCGGTGATCAAAGCACTTGAGGGCCACAAGTACAGCTTTCTGAAGGATACGCAAGAGTGGCGGGCCTTTGATCATCAGAATGTACAGACGGTTTATGCCGTCAGGGCCAAGCCCTGGAAGGAAGTAACCGCCGACAAGTTCGAGGAGGATTATTTCGAGATCATCGGCGCCATGTCGGGCGAAGAGGCGTCACCGACCCACGAAGAGTGGCTGGCGGATCGCCGGGCAAATGGCCAGCCTGATGCTTTGCAATAGTTTCTTGGTTGCTTGCAGCGAGGTTTGTCGCCATGGCGTTTAATATTCAGTCCAAGATAATCCTGGCCTTTGTGGCTGTCATTTTGCTGGTGTTTTCCAGTTTGGCGGTCATTTTGAACATGCAGTTGCTGCAATGGTTTGGTCAGGATGCGAAAGACAAGGTGTCTACGGCAAGCTCCATCGTGCAGACCCGGCTCGCGGCGATGAAAACCAACAAGCTGGCTGCGATCAAGGCCGCCTCGGCCACCGATGTGGCTTCATCAAACCTGATGATGATTTCGGAATTGCTGGCCGAGGATGGGCAGGCGGTGTTTGATGATGCCTATGTGGAAATGGCCAAAGGACTGGCGCAGTTGCTCAAACAGCGCGCGGCCCAGGAAGGATTGAGCATGGCGACGGTGCACACGGCCCAGAACACCCTGATCGCCGCCTATGAACGTCACACAGGTACTTTGTACTGGTACAAAGGCGCCGCCCAGTATGCCAGAGCAGCCGAAGGCGTGATTTCCACTGTAGTCGAGTTACCGTCAGAATTCGGCGAGATAACTCCCCAAACCGCTGGCAAGGACACTCAGTTTCGCCGCTTCAAGCACGTCATTGGAATTCAGTTCACCCGCCCCGTCACCGATGCCTATGACCCGGAGGCAGTGCTTGGGCGGATCACCGGTGTGTATTTTCTCGATGGCGAATTTGCCAGTGATCTGGCGCGCCTGACAAACACCGAACTGAATCTCTATGTGGATGGCCGCTACAGTCAGGGCACCCTTGCAAGTGTTGCGCATCTGCCGCCGCAGAATACCGGGGACGATGGCAACGCCTTTATGGAGGTCGCCGGGGACGGAGCGGGTTATTTTGTGTATGCCTTTGCCATTATGGAGCAGGGGGTGCCGCTGGGGCAGGTTGCCAGTCTTCTGTCCAAGGCGCCTACCAGCCTTCGCATTGACAATGCCCGAACCCTGCTGATGTATTTGTTGCTGGGTGCGCTGGTGGTTGGAGGCTTGATTGCGTTGGGGTTTTCCAAGGTGATCACTGCCCCGCTAAAGCGCCTGGTGAATGTCATCGCTCAGGTGGAAGGTCAGGGTGACTTTTCGGTTCGGGTCGATGTCGCTTCTAATGATGAGGTGGGGCGCGCGATTCGAGCCTTTAACAGCTTGCTGGACCAGCTCAAAAACAACATTGACGACATTAGCCTGGTGATGGGAGCCGTCGCCCAGGGCGATCTCACCAAGCGTGTCTCATCATCGGCCTCGGGCGAAATCGGTGTGTTGAAAACCCATATCAACCAGTCTATGGATGCGCTTGAAGCCGCACTCAGAACCGTTTACCGGGCTTCACACCAGGTGAATGAGAAAGTCGTCGCCACCACCGAGGCAAGCACCACCGTGGTGAATGGGGCGGCAACGGCACAGGAAGCCATTGGCTATGTGGCCAATGCCATGTCACAAACCAACCTTGCCATTGGTGAAGTGGCCCAGAATACCGAAAGTGCCAAATACAGCGCGCAAGTGGCGGTGGGCCTGGTGCAATCGGGTTATGAGACCATGAAGAATCTGTCGGGGGTGGTCAATCATGTGTCACAAAACAACGAAAAGATTCAGGGCATTACCGGCAACATCCAGAGCATTGCCGAACAGACCAATCTGTTGGCGTTGAACGCTGCCATTGAAGCCGCCCGCGCGGGTGAGCAAGGGCGGGGCTTTGCGGTGGTTGCCGATGAGGTGCGTGCCCTGGCGGGCAATGCGTCAAGATTCGCGCGCGACATTACCGATTTGGTGCTTGAGGCCGTGAGATACGGGCAGAATGCGGTACAGGCTACGACGCGGGTAACGGTTGATATGGAGAAAATTACCCAGGCCGTACGCGAGAGTGAGGACAGCCTGCAGCGTATTGCGGCGGCCATGGAGCAGCAAACGGTCACTGTCAATGAAATCAATACCAATGTGCAGTCACTGCACGAGATCGGGGCGCAAAGCGCCAAGGCGGCCGAGCATATCAGTGCGTCGCTCGGGGCGGTGGCGCTCATCGCCGATGAAAACCGGCGCTGCCTGGAACGTTTCAGGTTGTCACGCTGAAGCGGGGCGCCCTCTGTGGCGCCTGCCCCTGTGACTCATGGGCTTCAGCGGGAGCGCTTGAGACTGTTCTGGGTGAAATCGTTTTCGTCCAGCGGTACCCGAAACTGGTAGTTCTTGATAATCAGATCGGTTGACTTGCCGGTCTGGTGGTTGATCATTTCGCTCTTTTCAGGGCGCCAATACCGCCCCAGGTATTGCTGATAACCGTCGACGGTCAGGGTCTTGAGCAGGGATTGTTTGCGATCATAGAACTCGACCTTGCGCATCACGTATTCGTTCTGGTCAATCCAGGCGACCTGTTTGGTGTAGCCCGAGTTTTCATCCTTGGGAAACCGCTCGACCACAAAACACACCAGGGGGCCGCAGGGCTCATCGCGCAGGTAGTTGTAGCTGTACTTCTCGACCTCCTGACTGCTCATGTCTTCAAAGGCGAACTCACTGCCCATAAAAGGGCCGGACTTGTTGCTGGAGGCAATGCGCTTGACGCGTTTGAGCGCCGGCAGGTACAGCCACTGGTCATCAGGCTCGCTTTTGTGCGAGTAGGTGAGCAAGGCGGTGCCGCGCACGTCTTTGGGTTCATCAAAAATGGTCAGGCTTTTGTCGCCATCGTCGGGCACTTCGAGTGTCTGGATGCGCAGGGTGCGCACGCTTTCCTCGCCGTTACGGTTGCGCAGGATCATGGTCATGTCAGAGGTGATGGTTTGCCAGCCCTTGTCGCGCTGATTGGCTTCGATCGCAATAGCCAGGCCTTTTTCCGCCGCGGATTGCGCAAAGCCTAAGGTCGCGGTGCACACCAGTGCGGATCCCAGTAGCAGTTGTTGGAAGGTTTTTGCCATGACGATTCTCCTTGTTGGTTGGCGATGGGGTCGATCTTACCTCAGTTTTGACCAAAAAGTGGTGCAACCCGCATGACTTCCTCGGCGGTGGTCAATCCGGCTGCGGCTTTGTTGGCCCCGCTGACACGCAGACTGAGCATGCCTTCCTTGATCGCTTGTTTACGTAGCGTGTCGATTTCGGTGTTGTCCTGAATCAGGTGCTTGAGGCTGTTGCTCACCGGCATGATTTCGTACAGGCCGGTACGCCCCTTGTAGCCGGTATCGCGACACTCGACACAGCCCACGGGCGCGTAGACGCGCGCGGGTACGGGGGCGCGCCAGGGAGCGGTGATGGCATGCCAGATGTCGGGGTCTTGGGTATGTGGTCGCTTGCAGAACCGGCACAGGGTTCGTACCAGGCGCTGTGCCATGACACCGAGCAACGTGGCCCGAATGATGTAAGAGGGAATGCCCAGTTCCTGTAGCCGGGTGATGGCAGAGGGGGCGTCATTGGTGTGCAATGTCGAAAGCACAAGGTGCCCGGTGAGGGCGGCCTGGGTGGCCATTTCGGCGGTTTCCAGATCGCGGATTTCTCCGATCATGATGATGTCCGGGTCTTGGCGCATCAAGGCCCGGATGCCGCTGGCAAAGCTGAGTCCGATCGATGTCTGGGCTTGCATCTGGTTAAAGGCAGGCTCCACCATTTCAATGGGATCTTCGATGGTACAAACGTTGACTTCGGGACGGGCGATATGGCGCAAGGTGGTATAGAGGGTTGACGTCTTGCCCGAGCCCGTGGGGCCGGTAACCAGAATGATGCCGTGCGGGTGATCGCACATGCTTTCCCAGCGCTTTTGGTCATCGCGGGAAAACCCCAAATCGTTAAAGGATTTCTGCAGCACCAGCGGGTCAAAAATCCGCAGCACCATCTTTTCCCCAAAGGCCGTGGGAAGCGTTGAAAGACGCAACTCGACTTCTTTTTCATTGGGGTTGCGGGTTTTGATGCGTCCGTCCTGGGGCTTGCGTTTTTCTGCCACGTTCAGGCGTCCCAGAATTTTCAGGCGGCTGACCACGGCGATACCTACTTGCGCCGGAAATTCGTAAACACCGTGCAAAATGCCATCAATACGAAAGCGCACCTTGACGACATCCCGGCGCGGCTCAATATGAATGTCGCTGGCCCTTTGTTCAAAGGCATATTGCAGCAGCCAATCGACAATGCTCACCACATGGTGGTCGTTGGCATCGTGGCTGGTGTCGGCACCCAACTCCAGCAGTTGCTCAAAGTTTTGGCTGGTACCGGAGGTGCCGCTGTCGCTGGCCTTGGTTACCGACCGGGCAAGGTTGTAGAACTCGATGGTATAGCGGCGAATGTCGGTGGGGCTGGCAACGACACGGCGAATCTCTTTTTTCAGTGTGTGGGCGAGGTCAGTTTCCCATGCTCGATAGAATGGATGAGCACTGGCGATGGTCACCGAATCGGGGCTCACATCCACCGCCAAAATCTGGTGACGCTGCGCAAACGCAAGGGACATCACCGTTGCCACCTTGCGCGAATCGGTTTTCAGTGGATCAATCTGGAAGAGCGGTTGCCCCGCCCAGTAGGCCAGCCATTTCAACAGGCGTTGCAGGGTGAGGGGTTCATGGTTGACCGGGCAGATCAAGTTCGCCCCGGCAATCATTTCCAAGGGATGCAGGCTGCTGTGAACGCCGGTTTTTCCGATCACGTTCAAGCGGTCGCGGCCTTCCCGGTCAATCAGGCCGTCCTTGATCAACTGCTCGACAATGCGACCCATGGTCAGCATTTCATCCTGCAGTTTCAGCGGCTCGCGCGTGATGGCTACGTAAGGAGTGGCTGCAGACATATTCGGTGCTCAAGGTGACTCGTCCGTAACTGGCGAGGCGTCTGGTGTGCTGACAGGGAGTCACTGGCGCTTTTGTCGCTGGTCGCCAGAACTGCCGGAACTCTGCCCAGTATAGCGGATGATTGGTGCATTCAAGGTGTAAAGGGATGTGCGGGGACATCTCAGGCGCGGCCAGGAGGCATCGCGCTTACAGCACCTGGCCCTTCTGGCGTTGCCAGCGAACGTAGTACATGGCACTCAGAAATATCACAACGCTGGCGCTTGCCATGGTGACCGGTAGCAGGTCACCCTGGGTCAGCCAGGCCTGCACGCTGCTCTCGGTAAAGTAAAGCAGCACCACAAAACACAGCCAGATGTAGCTTTTAAGCCGGTTTTTCAGCATGCCGGGCAGCACAATGAGCAAGGGAACCAGTTTGACACTGAGCATGAGGACAATGGCCTTGGCGTTGGCGTCAAGCGGCGTGGTAACAATCAGCAGTACGAACAGCAGCAGGTAACTGCTCCAGGTAAGCTGGCGGGACAGGCGAATTTTTAGGTCGAGGGTCACGGTATCAGCAGCTCCAGTACTTTCTCGGGTGGGCGGCCAATGACCGCGCGCCCCTTGGCAATCACCACAGGGCGTTCGATCAGTTTGGGTGTGGCTACCATGGCGGCGATCAGATCGTCCTCGCTCAGCTGTGGGTTATCCAGCCCCAGTGCTTTATACTCCGGCTCTTTGGTTCGCATCAGATCCCGTGCGCCGATGCCCAGGAGGTCCAGCAGCTGGCGCAGCGTCTGGGCGTCGGGTGGCGTCTCCAGGTACCGCACCTGTACCGGTTCAATGCCTTTGGCTTGCAGCAAGGCCAGGGTTTCGCGAGACTTTGAGCAGCGCGGGTTGTGATAGATTTGTACCTGATCAGTCATAGCATTTTCCATGGGTCAGGGTAAAAAGAGCGCGCCATTCTATAAGAAAAGTGCTCAGGGATCATCCCGGCCCCGAGAATTCCCCCTGCCGGTGCAGGTGGCGCGCGCTGCCAGGCATTGTGGTTGCATTTCATTGGTTACACAGGGTGTTGCATGTCTATACCTTTTGTTCATTTACGTATTCACAGTGAATTTTCGCTGGTTGATGGTTTGGTTCGCATCAAGCCCTTGATGGGCAAGCTGGCGGGCATGACTATGCCGGCGGTAGCACTGACCGATCAATCCAATATGTGTGCTTTGGTCAAATTCTACAAAGCGGCCATGGCTAACGGCATCAAGCCCATCGTGGGCGTGGATATCTGGCTGGCCAATGAAGACGATGACGAAGCCCCCACACGTTTGACCCTGCTGGCCCGCAATGACCAGGGCTATCGCAACATGACCGAACTGGTGTCGCGGGGCTTTACCGAAGGACAGCGCCACGGCAAGGCGATTATTGCGCGGCAGTGGCTGGCACAGCAGGCCGAGGGATTGATCGTGCTTTCCGGGGCCAGCCAGGGTGAGATCGGGCGGGCCTTGCTGGCCGGGAACAATGCCCTTGCGCGCGAGCGCCTCGATTTCTGGATGAAGGTGTTTCCCCAGTCGTTCTATCTCGAACTGCAGCGAACCGAACGCCCCGGTGATGAAGACTGCGTGCATGCCAGCGTGGCTCTGGCCGCTGACCTCGGCTGCCCGGTGGTGGCGACCAACGATGTGCACTTTCTTGCTCCCACCGACTTCGACGCACACGAGGCGCGGGTGTGCATTCATGACAGTGTTACCCTGGCCGATCCGCGACGGGTGCGGCGTTACAGCGAACAGCAATACCTGAAAACCCCGGAGCAAATGCAGGCGCTGTTTGCGGATATTCCCTCCGCCCTCGAAAACACCGTTGAAATCGCCAAACGGTGCAATGTGAAACTGCAGTTGGGCACCTATTTCTTGCCGAACTATCCGATTCCTGATGGCATGACCATGGATGAGTTCTTTCGCAAGGTGTCTTACGATGGCTTGGAGGAGCGGCTGAAGTTCATCCTCAAACCCGATCAGCCCGATTACACCCAGCGCCGGGCCCAGTACACCGACCGGCTCAAATTCGAGCTGGATATCATCATTCAAATGGGGTTTCCCGGTTACTTTCTGATCGTTATGGACTTTATCCAGTGGGCCAAAAATCACGGTATTCCCGTGGGCCCCGGCAGGGGGTCCGGTGCTGGCTCGGTGGTCGCCTGGGTGCTGAAAATCACCGATCTGGACCCGCTGCAATACGACTTGCTGTTCGAGCGCTTTCTTAATCCCGAGCGGGTGTCCATGCCCGACTTCGATGTGGATTTCTGCATGGACGGGCGTGATCGGGTGATCGCCTATGTGGCCGACACCTATGGCCGCGAAGCGGTTTCGCAGATCATCACCTTCGGCACCATGGCAGCCAAGGCGGTAGTGCGGGACGTGGCGCGGGTGCTGGGTAAATCCTATGGCCTGGCAGACAGGCTGTCGAAAATGATTCCCTTTGAGGTGGGCATGACGCTGGCCAAAGCCATCGAGGTCGAGCCGGCACTGAAGGAGTTTGTCGAAAAGGATGAGGAGGCGCAGGAAATCTGGGAAATGGCGCTCAAACTGGAGGGGGTGACCCGTAACGTGGGCAAGCACGCCGGCGGGGTGGTTATTGCGCCAACCAAGCTGACCGACTATTCACCCATCTACTGTGACGCCCAGGGCGACGGACTGGTTACCCAGTTTGATAAAGGGGACGTAGAAGAAGCCGGGTTGGTGAAATTCGATTTCCTGGGGCTGCGCACCCTCACCATCATCGATTGGGCATTGGCCATGATCAATCCCAAGCGCCTTGCTGCGGGACTTGAACCCATCGACATCAATGCGATTGCGCTTGATGATGTGCCTTCCTACAAAATGCTGAAAAAAGCCGAAACCACCGCGGTATTTCAGCTCGAATCCCGCGGCATGAAAGACCTGATCCGACGCCTGCAGCCCGACAATATTGAAGACATGATTGCCTTGGTGGCCTTGTTTCGTCCGGGGCCGCTGGAGTCAGGGATGGTGGATGATTTCATCAACCGCAAGCACGGACGGGCCGCGGTAGCCTATCCGCACCCGGATTTTGAACACCTGAGCCTGAAAACCATCCTTGAGCCAACCTATGGCGTCATCGTGTATCAGGAACAGGTCATGCAGATCGCCCAGACGCTGGCGGGCTACACCCTGGGGGGCGCGGATCTGTTGCGCCGGGCGATGGGCAAGAAGAAGCCCGAGGAAATGGCCAAACAGCGCGAGATTTTCCGCGAGGGCGCGATCAAGCAGGGCGTTGATCCCGATCTGGCAATGAAAATCTTTGATCTGGTAGAAAAGTTCGCCGGATATGGCTTCAACAAATCGCACTCGGCCGCCTATGCCCTGGTGTCGTATCAGACGCTCTGGCTCAAAGCCCATTACCCGGCCGAGTTTATGGCGGCGGTACTGACGGCCGATATGCAAAACACCGACAAGGTGGTCACGCTGGTGGAAGAGTGCCGGCGCATGAAGCTCACGCTGGTGCTGCCCGATGTCAACATTGGCGCCTACACCTTTACCGTGGATGAACAGGGTCGCATCGTCTATGGGCTGGGGGCAATCAAGGGGCTGGGCGAGGGGCCGGTTGAAAGCATTATCGAGGCCCGTCAGCAGGGCGGTGCTTTCAAGCACCTGTTTGATCTGTGTGACCGGGTGGATTTGCGCAAGGTGAACAAACGTGCCCTTGAAGCCATCATCAAAGCTGGCGCCATGGACAGCATCGGGCCCAGCCGCGCCCGGTTGATAGCAAGTATTGAAGAGGCCGTGCGCCGGGCCGGGCAGAATTCGCGTAATCAGTCGGCGGGTATGGACGATCTGTTTGGTGAGGTTTTGGCCGACGAAACCGAGGATGTGTATGCCGCCACGCAAGGGATTCAGGAATGGAGTGAAAAAGAGCGTTTGGGGCTGGAGAAGGAAACCCTCGGGCTATTTCTCACCGGGCATCCCTTTGATGCCTATGAAAAAGAAGTGCGCCAGTTTGCCCGCTCAAGCATTGCCGATCTCAAACCCAACAAAAACGGCACTGTCATTGCCGGCCTGGTGGTGGCGGTTCGCCTGATGAAAAACAAAAAAGGCCAAAACATGGCGTTTGTGACGCTGGATGACCGCAGCGCCCGAGTAGAAGTGAGCTTTTTCAGTGAGGCTTACGAGGCTTATCACAATTTTCTGGTCAAAGATAACGTGCTCATCATTGAAGGCGAGGTGAGTTACGACAACTACTCCGAAACCAATAAAATGCGTGCCGATCATGTGTTCGACGTGCTGGCGGCGCGCTTGCGCTATGCCAAGGCGTTGCGTCTGACGGTGGGGGCCGAGCAGTTTGACAAGCGTTTTGTCGATGAACTGGCTGGCTGCCTGCGCCCTTGGTGCTGTGTTGCCAATGAAACCGGATGCAAGGCGCTGGTGCACTACCGGTGCTGCGATGCGGCGGTGGATATCGAGTTAGGAGCGGCGTGGCGGGTCAAACCGGCTGATGAAATGCTGCATGCGCTCAGGCATAAACTGGGCAGCAAAAATGTTTCTTTGGTTTATGAGTAAACGCAGCTTTGAGCCGGTCAGTCGCGCTTGGTAGAATCTGCCCGCCTTTGGGCAGGCATGCGCAGGACCGTGGCCTTGCAGTGTTACACCATCTAACTAGCAGGAATCAACACCCCTATGGAACGATTCATCGAAAACCTTATGTACTCCGCCCGCTGGTTACTGGCCCCCATTTACCTGGGTCTGAGCCTGGCCGTGATCATGCTGGGGGTCAAATTCTTTCAGGAGCTGGCCCATGCCATGCCGGTTCTGTTCAGCATCGGCGAGGTGGATCTGGTTCTTTTGACGCTGTCACTGATTGATATGGCGCTTGTTGGCGGCTTGCTGGTGATGGTCATGATCAGTGGTTACGAAAACTTTGTTTCGCGCATGGATATCGACGATGGCCGGGAAAAGCTTGGCTGGCTCGGCAAGGTGGACTCGAGCACGCTCAAGCACAAGGTGGCGGCCTCGATTGTGGCGATTTCTTCGATTCATCTGCTCAAAGTCTTCATGAATGCCCAGAATATCCCCGATAGCAAGCTTTTCTGGTATGTGGTAATCCATCTCACCTTTGTGACATCCGCGTTTGCCATGGGCTATCTGGACAAAATCAGTCGGCACTGAGGCGGCCGGTTTTTTCCGGGTCTGACCATAATTTTGGTTGATCTGGTTGGGTTTTGGCGCGATTTGGGCCAGAATACCGACTCTTGACGATCCCCGCAGGCTCTTGGGTGAACCTGGCGGGAACAGGGGAACTCCATCATCGTTTCGAACAGGTGAACATGAACGCATATTATCTCGACTTCGAACAACCCATTGTTGAACTCGAAGCAAAAATAGAAGAGTTGCGTTTGGTTGGGAATAGCTCTGACCTGAACATCACCGAAGAAATCAATCGCCTCAAATCGAAATGCGTCAGTCTTACCGAAAGCATTTATGCCGATTTGAGCGCCTGGGATGTCGCCAGGGTGGCGCGTCATCCCAAGCGACCTTATACCCTCGACTACATCCAGCATATTTTTACCGATTTCGATGAGCTCCACGGTGACCGGTTGTATGCCGATGACGCTTCTATTGTTGGCGGCGTGGGGCGACTGGATGATCAGCCCGTCATGATCATTGGGCATCAAAAGGGGCGTACCGTGCAGGATAAGGTGCGGCGTAATTTTGGCATGCCCAAGCCCGAGGGCTACCGCAAGGCACTGCGGCTGATGGAAATGGCCGAGCGCTTTCGGATGCCCATTGTCACCCTGATTGATACCCCGGGTGCCTATCCCGGCATCGGAGCGGAGGAGCGGGGGCAGAGTGAAGCCATTGCGCGCAATCTGGCGGTGATGTCGCGCCTGAAAACCCCGATCATTTCGACCATCATTGGCGAAGGCGGATCGGGTGGCGCACTTGCCATCGGCGTGTGTGACCAGTTGTTTATGATGCAGTATTCCACCTACTCGGTCATTTCGCCTGAAGGTTGTGCCTCGATTCTCTGGAAAAGCGCCGAATATGCCGAGCAGGCCGCCGAGGCCATGGGCATAGTGGCACAGCGTCTTGAAAGTCTGGGGTTTGTGGATCGCGTCATCAATGAACCTTTAGGCGGCGCCCATCGCAACCACGAGCTGGCATGCGCCAATCTCAGGGTGGCACTGATGGATGGACTGGAGCAATTGCAGGCTCTGCCTCTTGAGACGCTGGTGGAAGAACGCTACGCCCGCCTGACCTCGTATGAACGGTTTTTCTGATCACTGGCGGGCCTGATCTTGGCCCCGCCGTTACCGCCAGGCGTTCTGCAAGCCCTTTCAGCCCAGGAAACCGGGCAGCTGGAAGCAGCGGTGCTCGCTATTCCGGCCGCATCCCTCAAGGTGGCTTACAGTGGCGGGCTCGATTCCACGCTGCTGCTTCATTTGGCTTGCCTTGTCTGTCGCTGGCGCGGCCAGCCACTGCCGGTGGCAATTCATGTGCACCATGGCCTGAGTCCCAACGCCGATGCCTGGGTGCGCCATTGCGAGGCGCAATGCCGAATCCTGGGGGTGTCGTTACTCGTGCGCAAAGTCACCCTGATTCCAGGTGGCAAGGGGACAGAAAACGCCGCCAGGACAGCACGCTATCAGGTATTTGAACAGCTGCTCGACGAAGGTGAGGTGCTGCTGCAAGGGCATCACCTGGATGATCAGGCAGAAACCCTGCTGCTACGTCTGATGCGCGGTGCCGGCGTGGAGGGTCTGGCGGGCATTCCTCGCACCCGGGCCTTGGGTGCGGGTGCTATCTATCGCCCGTTGCTTGATCTGAGCCGGGCGCTGCTGGAGCGTGTCGCCAGGGCCATGGATCTCTCGTGGATACAGGATGAAAGTAACGCCAGCCTGGAGTATGACCGTAATTTTTTGCGCCACGAAATCCTTCCTCGCCTGGAGCAGCGCTGGCCGGCGGCACGTCGACGCCTGGCGGCCAGTGCCGGGCATTGCCGTGAAGCGGCCGAACAGGTGCAGCGGCTGGCCACTGAGGATCTGGCCGCGGTACGTTGCACGGGTAAACCGTATCGTCTCGATATTCCCGCCTTGATGCAGCTGAGCACGGCGCGCCAGAATGCCGTTTTGCGGCTGTGGCTGGGGCAGCATGATCTGCCTTTGGCGACAGAAAAACTTTTGGCAGAGATTCACCAAAGCCTGATAGCCGCCGAGGCCTCGGCTGCGCCAGAAATACACTGGCAGCAAACGGCCATCAGGCGTTTTCGCCAGCAACTTTGTCTGGTGCCGCAAAGTCTGGTGCCGCAAACTCGCCTTGGTGCGCCATCGAAAAACCCGGCACAGGGGCTGGTCGTGGATGTTCGATCCAGTGCGGCTATCAGCTGGGCTGGTCAGTGGTGGCGAGTGACGCAGATCGCGTCCGTAGACAAATCTTCCTCTGGTGCGGATACGAGGAATTCGCCTCTGTGGTTGCGCCTGCCCCGACCCGGCGAACTGATTCAGTTGCAAGCGCGCTGTGGTGGCGAACGCCTTTCACTACCCGGCGACTCGCATCGACGCAGTCTCAAACACTGGTTTCAGTCGCATGCAGTGCCCCCGTGGGAGCGCAACCGGGCCCCCTTGATTTACTTTGATCGGCAGCTTGCCGCATTGGCAGGTTTGGTGGTTTGTGAAGGGTATCAGGCACAACCGGGCGAGCCCGGTTGGCAACTGGTTGTGACAGCGACAGAACAGGTTGATCAATAAATAATCGACAACCCATTTCTGTTTTCATTGAGTCGGCGGGCCGGTTCTGATACTCTGGCGCCCCATCTTGAGATGATAATCTCCCTCCTGATTAACTGAATATTCACAATGCATCCCTTGGCGTTTTGCCCTTCGCAACGCAGCCATGCATTGTAATAATGACGGTAGTAACGACTGTAATAACGACTGGAATCGTGCTGTCGGGGCGTATGGCGAATGTCGTCGCGCATTACCGGCCCCGACTGACTGCAACTCGCAGCGATGGAACACAGGGCGTGCCGATCTGCAACAAAAAGATGTATTCATGTTTTGAAACCGCGTGCGCCCACGCGTTGTGCGAAGGTTTTAAAAATTATTTAACGGTTAAACGGTCTACAGGTTCTGCATGACTCGCTATATTTTTGTTACCGGCGGTGTGGTTTCTTCCCTGGGAAAGGGCATCGCTTCTGCTTCACTGGCTGCCATTCTTGAGGCGCGTGGCCTGAAAGTCACCATGCTCAAACTGGATCCCTACATCAACGTTGATCCCGGCACCATGAGCCCGTTTCAGCACGGCGAGGTGTTTGTTACCGAAGATGGTGCCGAAACCGATCTCGATCTTGGGCACTACGAACGTTTTATCCGCACCCGGATGACCAAACGTAACAACTTCACCAGCGGTCGCATTTATCAGGATGTCATTCGCAAGGAACGCCGCGGCGACTACCTTGGTGGCACGGTGCAGGTGATTCCGCACATTACCGATGAAATCAAACGCCGTATTGTAGAGGGCGCCGGCGATGTAGATGTGGCCCTGGTGGAAATCGGCGGTACCGTGGGCGACATTGAGTCCCAGCCGTTTCTTGAGGCCATTCGTCAGTTACGGGTGGAGGTAGGCGCGCAGCGTGCTTTGTTCATGCACCTGACGCTGGTGCCTTATATCGCGACCGCCGGGGAAACCAAGACCAAGCCGACCCAGCATTCGGTCAAGGAAATGCGTTCCATTGGTTTGCAGCCCGATATCCTGGTGTGTCGCTCGGATCATCCGATTGACGATTCTTCGCGGCGCAAAATCGCACTTTTTACCAATGTCGAGGAGCGTGCAGTCATTCCGCTTGAGGATGCCAAAAGCATTTACCTCATCCCGCGTAAACTGCACCAGTACGGACTGGATGACATCATCGTTGAGCGTTTCAATTTACAGGCGCCACCGGCAGACCTGCACGAATGGGATGCCGTAGTTGAGGCCGAACAAAATCCGCAGCGTGAAATTACTCTGGCGATGGTCGGCAAGTACATGGATTTGCTCGATGCCTATAAATCCCTCATTGAAGCCATGAAACATGCCGGGATAAAGAATCGAACCAAAATCACCACCCGTTACATAGATTCAGAAGAGATAGAGCGCCGGGGAACCGGCGTTCTTGAAGATGTGGACGCCAGTCTGGTACCGGGAGGGTTTGGCGAGCGCGGGGTGGAAGGCAAAATCAAAACAGTGCAGTTTGCCCGTGAAAACCGGATTCCCTACTTGGGCATTTGCCTGGGCATGCAGGTGGCAGTGATCGAGTATGCCCGTAACGTGGCGGGCATGCCCGGCGCCCACAGCTCCGAGTTTCAAGCCAACAGTCCTTATCCGGTGGTGGGGCTTATTACCGAGTGGCAGGATGCCAGCGGCGCCGTAGAGGTGCGGGATTCCGCCTCCGATTTGGGCGGCACCATGCGCCTGGGGTCGCAGGACTGCAAGTTGGAAGAGGATACCCATGTGTGGGAAAGCTACGGTCGCGTCGCTACCATTCGCGAGCGCCATCGCCATCGGTACGAAGTAAACAACAACCTGCTCCCCAAACTTGTCAGCGCCGGCCTGAAAGTCTCCGGCTGGTCCAAAGATGGTTCCTTGGTGGAAGTGGTGGAGGTTACAGACCATCCCTGGTTTGTCGCCTGTCAGTTTCACCCCGAATTCACGTCAACGCCCCGTGATGGGCACGGGCTTTTTGAAGGTTTTGTAAAAGCGGCCATAAAGAAATCTTCCGGCCAGTAAAACAGGTAGGCGGGGGCGCCTGCCCGGCCCCTTCACGTCGTTGGAACGGCTCAGGTATTCGCGGAGAGCACTATGCCCCAGTTAATAGATATGAACGCCAAAGTTGTTGAAGTTGGCTCCCTAAAGGTTGCCAATAACCTGCCATTTGTCCTGTTTGGTGGCATGAATGTGCTGGAATCACGTGACCTGGCCATGACCATTGCCGAAAGCTACGTCAAGGTGACTGAAAAGCTGGGTATTCCTTACGTGTTCAAGGCATCATTCGACAAAGCCAATCGCTCCTCCGTGCATTCGTATCGGGGGCCCGGCATGGAGGCAGGCCTGCGCATTTTCGAGGAAATCAAGGCAACCTTCGGGGTGCCGGTAATTACCGATGTTCATGAGACCTGGCAGGCCCAACCGGTAGCAGAAGTCTGCGACGTGATTCAGTTACCTGCATTCTTGGCCCGCCAGACCGATCTGGTGGTGGCCATGGCCAAAACCCAGGCGGTGATTAATGTGAAGAAGCCGCAGTTTATGAGCCCGCCGCAAGTGGGTAATATCGTCGAAAAATTCAAGGAAGCAGGAAACGAAAAAATCATTTTGTGTGAACGTGGCGCCTGTTTTGGTTACGACAATCTGGTCGTCGACATGTTAGGCTTCACCACCATGAAAAAGGCCAGCGATGGCATGCCGCTGATTTTCGATGTCACCCACGCCTTGCAAAACCGTGATCCTTCCGGGTCGGCCTCGGGTGGAAGACGTGCGCAAGTTGCCGAGTTGGCGCGTGCCGGGATGGCGATCGGTCTGGCGGGGCTCTTCCTGGAAGCACACC
>JBFHRO010000044.1:0-18220 GCA_041591635.1 Oleiphilaceae bacterium
CCTCGACGGTGAATTCTGTGCCGAGTACCCGGTAGTGGGAGATGAACGGCCGATCAAGGTGGATCGTGATCTCGCGGGGCTGAACATGGCTACGGTATATATGTTCGCTCAAACCCTTGATCAGCAGGCCCGCACCGCCGCTGTCGCCGGTCAAAGCACGCCCGAGAAGAGGCCAGTGCCGCGCTGGAAACGGCGGGAATAGGAAATGCCCATCCACGCAAAAGCAGATAAAGGGCTGTCTTGAAACTCGATTCGGTTTACACTTGTACTGGTAGGGGCAGCGTGCCAGGCGCGCAGTTCCTGCGTCACACAAGGTTTGCGCACAGGCAGAGAACAACATGAAATCCATACCTACAAGCTCCACCAAACCCCCGCTGATCTGGCTCAACGTGGGCCTGTTTGGTCTGACCACCCTCATTGCCCTTGTTGGGGTTCCCCTGTACGGCGTACTCGTGGGCTATGACTTTTGGCATCTGCTGGCAACGCTGCTTTGCGTAGGCTTTTGCGGCATGTCGATTACCGCCGGCTATCACCGTCTGTGGGCTCACCATGCCTGGGAAACCAATGCCCTGGTGCGCACTGTGTTTGCCCTTGGCGGCGCCTTCGCGCTGCAGAACAGTGCCCTGCACTGGGCGTCGGATCACCGGGTGCATCACAAACATGTGGATGACAACGAGCGCGATCCTTACTCGGCCCGGCGCGGTTTCTGGTATTCCCACATGGGCTGGATGCTGCGCGAGTACCAGGCGTCCCGCTACCATGATTACCGCAATGTGACCGATTTGCAGCGCGACAAGGTAGTCATGTGGCAGCACAGGCATTACCTCGCCTTGTCGATTCTGACCAATTTCGGCATTCCGACAGGTATTGGCCTGGTGCACGGTGATGTCGTGGGCATGCTTCTTACCGCCGGCTTTTTGCGTTTGGTGATTGCTCACCACGTTACCTTTTTTATCAACTCCTGGGCCCACCGCTTTGGCAGCCAGCCCTTTTGCGACACGCACACCGCCCGCGACAGCGCCTTGCTGGCGTATTTCACCTTTGGTGAGGGGTACCATAACTACCATCACAGCTTTCAGTTTGATTACCGTAACGGCGTGCGCTGGTGGCAGTTCGACCCCACCAAGTGGCTGATTTTCGGGTTGAGCAAAATGGGACTGGCGCATAACCTGCGGCGGGTGCATGAGGATCGTATTGAACGGGCCCGCGCCCGGATGACGCTCAAGCGTGCCCAAAGCCGCCTTCAGCGCTTGCCCAATGCTGACGAGCTGCTACAGCACCTGCAGCAGGAATACGATCATTTTGTCGCCCAGCTCAACAGTTATTACGAGGCGCAAAAACAATGGGTTGAAATCAAACGCAACCAACTGGTGGCCCAGTGTGAAAAATCCCAGGCCATGCAGCAGTACCAAACGCTCAAACGGCAACTGCAGGAGCAACGCCAGCGCTGGTATGCCTTTACCGCTCAATATGTCTGACCTCCGGGGCCCGCAAGGGCCCTTTCGCATTCATACCCCTCAAAAACAAGACTAGCCATCCCTCCCTACGTCAAATGACGTAGCCGCTATCGTCAATTGCCGATAACCCCCGCCCCGGCCCCTGTTGAATAATCCTTGCGACGCATAAAAATCACTCGTTGGAGGTAGGTAACGTCATGAAATTCAAATCGATGTTGAAGGGGCTGGTACTGGGTGCCGGTGCTACGGTGTTTTCGATCAACGCCGCCATGGCGGCAGACACCATTAAGGTGGGTGTGCTGCACTCCCTGTCGGGTACCATGGCGATCAGTGAAACCACGCTCAAGGATACGGTTCTGATGATGATTGAAGATCAGAACAAAAAGGGCGGCCTGCTGGGCAAGAAGCTGGAGCCGGTGGTGGTTGACCCGGCCTCGAACTGGCCGCTGTTTGCGGAAAAAACCCGCGAACTGCTGACCAAAGACAAGGTCGATGTGATTTTCGGCTGCTGGACCTCGGTATCGCGCAAGTCGGTACTGCCGGTGATCGAAGAACTCAATGGTCTGCTGTTTTATCCGGTGCAATACGAAGGGGAGGAGTCTTCCAAAAACGTCTTCTACACAGGTGCGGCACCTAACCAGCAAGCCATTCCGGCAGTGGATTACCTGATGAAGGAAATGGGCGTCAAGCGCTGGGTATTGGCCGGCACCGATTATGTGTATCCCCGTACCACCAACAAAATCCTTGAGGCTTACCTCAAAGCCAAAGGCGTGGCCGAGAAAGACATCATGATCAATTACACGCCTTTCGGTCATTCCGACTGGCAGTCGATTGTGTCTGAAATCAAGTCGTTCGGCAGCAAGGGCATGAAAACCGCCGTGGTATCCACCATTAACGGCGACGCCAACGTGCCTTTCTACAAGGAACTGGGCAATCAGGGCGTGTCGGCCCAGTCCATTCCGGTGGTGGCTTTCTCGGTGGGTGAAGAAGAGCTTTCGGGCATAGATACCAAGCCGCTGGTCGGGCATCTGGCCGCCTGGAACTACTTTCAGAGCGTAGAGAGCGAAGCCAATACCCAGTTCATCAACAGCTGGAAGCAGTACATCAAAGATCCCAAGCGCGTCACCAACGATCCTATGGAAGCCACCTATATAGGTTTCAAAATGTGGGCCAAGGCGGTTGAAAAGGCAGGCACCACGGCGGTAGACCAGGTGGAACAGGCCATGATCGGCATCACCACGCCTAACCTCACCGGCGGCATTGCGGTGATGAACAGCAACCACCACCTGAGCAAGCCGGTGTTGATCGGCGAAATCCAGGACAACGGCCAGTTCGAAGTGGTGTGGCAGACCAAAGACACAGTGATCGGCGATGCCTGGTCCGATTTCCTGCCCGGTTCGAAGGATCTGATCGCCGACTGGACGGCCCCGGTGAAGTGCGGCAACTTCAACACCAAAACCGCAACCTGCTCAGGCCAGAACTTCTAATAATTAACGCATCTAGCCAACCGCCCACTGGCCCGTTTCGGGTCAGTGGTTGTTTGTACTTAAGGTTCAGAAGCTGTGTGTGACCAGGGAGTGACCGTGACGTGAAACGACAGGCTTTTCTTATTGCCGGGCTTTGGGCATGGCTCGCGATATGCGCCGTGAAGGCCGTTGCCAGCAGTATGCCCGAGGCAGGGGTGACGCCGCCCGTGGCCGCCTCCGTGCAGAGCGGGTTAACGCCTGAGATCGAATCCTTGCTGGTGCAGTTGACGCAGGCGAGCTTCAATCAAAGCATTCCTGTGCTGGAGCAACTGGAGTTGCTCGCGCCGCAGGCCATGTTGCCGGTGTTCAAAACCCTGCTGGCGGGCGATCTGTATTACCGCATGGCCGACAAAACCCTGCTGGCGCAGACGTCGGTTGAGGGCAAAAAACAGTATCGGGAACTTTTTTCGGGCGTCTTGCTGGCCGATATCGGCAGCGCTGAGGTCGCCAAGATCAAGGTAAACAACAAGCTGCGGGGTGTGCTGCGTCTGGCCATTGCCCGTATTCAGCTCAATGCCGCCAGTCCAGCCACCCGGGAAAAGGCCATTTTGTCACTGCTGGCCGAGCTGGACGAACCCATCATGCAAACCCTCAAGGCACGCCAGGCGCAAGAGCAGGACGAAGACGTCATCGCCATCATGAACGTGGCCTTTGCCATGTACGACCTGGCTCACGGGAGCGAGCCGCAGGCGCGGCGCGAGGCAGTGGTGGTGCTCGAATCACGCCTGGAAAACGACGTGCGCAACCTGCTGCTGCAGGTAGCCCAGAGTGAAACCGATCCGCAGGTGAAGGCCGCCGTTGTCCGGGCCCTCAAAACCATTGAGCAGCGGGTAGAGCAGTTCCAGTTTATCGACAAACTGTTTTTTGGCCTGAGCCTGGGCTCGGTGCTGCTGCTGGCCGCCATCGGACTGGCGATCACTTTTGGGGTGATGGGGGTGATCAACATGGCGCACGGCGAAATGATCATGCTCGGCGCCTATACCACCTACGTGGTGCAGTTACTCATGCCCAACCACATTGATGCTTCGCTGTGGGTGGCGATTCCTGCCGCCTTTGTGGTGTCGGGTGCGGTGGGCATTCTGATTGAGCGCGGTGTCATTCGTCATCTGCATGGCCGGCCGCTGGAAACCCTGCTGGCGACCTTTGGTATCAGTTTGATTTTGCAACAGCTGGTGCGCACCCTGTTTTCGCCGCTGAACCGGCAGGTGGAGTCGCCCTCCTGGATGACCGGCTCCCTGGATCTCAACCCGGTGCTGTCCTTGACGCTGAACCGGCTCTACATTCTGGTGTTTGCGCTGCTGGTGTTTGGCCTCTTGTGGGTGATTCTGAACAAGACCTCGCTGGGGCTGAACGTGCGCGCCGTCGCGCAAAACCGCCAGATGGCCAGGGCCATGGGGATACGCACCGCCCGGGTGGATGCCCTTACCTTTGGCCTGGGGTCGGGCATTGCCGGCATGGCCGGCGTCGCCCTGAGCCAGCTGACCAACGTCGGCCCGAATCTGGGCCAGGCCTATATCATTGATAGCTTTATGGTGGTGGTGTTTGGCGGCGTGGGGAATCTCTGGGGCACGCTGGTGGCAGGCTTCAGTCTGGGCATCGCCAACAAGTTTATCGAGCCCATTACCGGGGCGGTGCTGGCGAGCATTCTGGTGTTGGTGTTCATTATTTTGTTCATCCAGAAACGTCCCAAGGGATTGTTTCCACAAAAAGGGAGGGCGGCAGAATGAATGTGCTTGCGCGCCTGTTTGACCGGGGCGATCAGCCCGGCAGCCGCACCTTGCCCTTTGTGGTGCTGTTGCTGCTGGTGACCCTGATGGCCGCCGCCGGCAATTTGCTGTTTCCTGCCGACTCGGTGTTTTATGTCAGTACCTACACCATCACCTTGCTGGGCAAGTACCTTTGCTATGCGATGCTGGCGCTGGCGGTGGATGTGATCTGGGGCTACTGCGGCATTCTCAGTCTGGGGCACGGGGCCTTCTTTGCCCTGGGAGGCTATGCCATGGGCATGTACCTGATGCGTCAGATCGGTGACCGGGGCGTGTACGGCAACCCGGAGCTGCCCGATTTCATGGTGTTTTTGAACTGGAAAGAGTTGCCCTGGTACTGGGCCGGCATGGATCAGTTCTGGTTTGCCATGCTGATGGTGGCGCTGGTGCCTGGCCTGCTGGCCTTTGTGTTTGGCTGGCTGGCGTTTCGCTCCCGCGTGACCGGGGTGTATCTGTCGATCATGACCCAGGCCCTGACCTATGCCTTGCTGCTGGCGTTCTTTCGCAACGAGATGGGCTTTGGCGGCAACAATGGCCTGACCGATTTCAAGGACATTCTCGGCTTCAACCTGCAGCAAGACACCACCCGCGTGGCCCTGTTCGTGATCACCGCGCTGGCGCTGACCGGCGTGCTATTGCTCAGCCAGGCCATTTTCCGCTCGCGTTTTGGCAAGGTCATTATCGCCATTCGTGACGGCGAAGCCCGGGCGCGCTTCATTGGCTATCGCACCGAGCGTTACAAGGTCTGGCTGTTCGTGTATTCGGCGGTGATTGCAGCGGTGGCCGGGGCCCTGTATGTCCCTCAGGTGGGAATTATCAATCCGGGCGAGTTCTCGCCCATCAATTCCATCGAAATCGTGATCTGGGTGGCGGTGGGCGGCCGGGGAACCCTGGTCGGCGCCATCATCGGGGCCTTGCTGGTCAACTACGCCAAAACCCGCTTTACCGCCATCATGCCCGATGGCTGGCTGTTTGCTCTGGGGGCGCTCTTTGTGCTGGTAACCTTGTACTTGCCCAAGGGCTTGCTGGGTGTGGCGGAGCAGGTACGGTCCCTGTGGCAGCGCCAGCGGCAGTCATCCAAAGGCGCACCGGCCCTGAACCACCCACCGGTTAACCAGGAGAAACTGCCATGACGATGCTTGATGCCACCCGGGAGCTGATGCGCCGGGATCAGGTCTGGTCTTTCCTTGCACCGTCCGAGCCGGTAATAGATGTGTCGCATCAGGTGATTCTTTACATTGAAGGGCTGTCGGTGAGCTTCGATGGCTTCAAGGCCCTCAATGATATGAACCTGTACATCAACGACGGTGAATTGCGTTGCCTGATCGGTGCCAATGGCGCGGGAAAAACCACCCTGATGGATGTGATTACCGGGAAAACCCGCTGTGACAGCGGTTCGGTGTACTTTGGCCAAACCCATAACCTGCTGGAAAAAGACGAGGCCAGCATTGCCCAGCTCGGTATAGGGCGCAAGTTCCAGAAGCCGACCGTATTTGAAGCCCACAGCGTCATCGACAATCTGGAACTGGCGCTAAAGACCCACAAAGGCATCTTGCCCAACCTGTTTGCACGCCTGAGCAGCGAGCAGCGTGATCGCATTGCCCAGGTGCTCGACACCATTGGTCTCAAGTCGCAGCACCGGCTGTTGGCGGGGGCCTTGTCTCATGGCCAGAAGCAGTGGCTTGAAATCGGCATGTTGCTGGTGTCCCAGCCGCGGCTGTTGCTGGTGGATGAGCCGGTGGCCGGCATGACGGCGCAGGAAACCGAACGCACCGCCGAGCTGCTGACGTCCCTGGCCGGGGATCACACAGTCGTGGTGGTTGAGCACGATATGGAGTTCGTGCGCTCGATTGCACGTACCGTCACTGTCTTGCATCAGGGGGCGGTGTTGGCGCAGGGCAGCATGGACGAGGTGCAAAACAACGCGGCGGTCCGCGAAGTCTATCTGGGTGATGAGGCATGATCAGCATCAACAAGGTGAATCAGCATTACGGAGGCACCCAGATTCTCTGGGACCTCGACCTGAAGATTGAAGCCGGTACCCGTACCTGCATCATGGGGCGCAACGGGGTAGGAAAAACCACGCTGCTCAAGTGCCTGATGGGGTTGTTGCCCATCAGCCAGGGAGAAATCCTCTTTGAAGGCGCACCGCTGCACAAAAAGAGCGCCGAAGACCGGGCCCCGGCCGGGATTGCCTATGTCCCCCAGGGGCGGGAGATTTTTCCGTTGTTGACGGTGGAAGAAAACCTGCGCCTTGGTCTGCCGGTACGCAAACAGCGCAGCAAGGCGCCGAACGCGGGCAAGGTCATTCCGCCGAAAGTATTCGAACTGTTTCCGGTACTGGGCGACATGCTGCACCGCCGGGGCGGAGATTTGTCGGGCGGTCAGCAACAGCAGTTGGCGATCGGCCGGGCACTGGTCATTGAACCCCGGGTGTTGATTCTGGATGAACCCAACGAAGGCATTCAGCCCAATATCGTCAAACAGATCGGCGATGTGATTCTCAAACTCAACGAGGAAGAAGGGCTGACGGTGATTCTGGTGGAGCAAAAACTGGGCTTTGCCCGCCGGGTCGGGCAGTCGTTCCGGTTAATGGACAAGGGGCGGGTGGTGGCCAGCGAAAGCATGGACCGGTTAAGCGACCAGCTCATCAAGCAATATCTGGCGGTGTAGCATGACCGCCGCACTTAAGCTGCCCGCCGACGCTCTTGATACCGCACCACCGGTCTCGACCTGGCCGGCGTTTTTGCATTTGCACTTTGCCCGGCGTGCCCGCGGCGTGCGCCTGGTGCAGTCGCAGCACGAGGGGCCACTGTATGTTCAGAAAGCCTTTTATCCCGAAGGCCCGGACTGTGCCCACTGCTATCTGTTGCATCCCCCCGGCGGCCTGGTATCGGGCGATAGCCTCGCCATTGATGTAATGGCCCAGCCCCACACCCATGTGCTGCTTACCACGCCCGGTGCCGGGCGTGTCTACAAGGCGCGGGAACATGGCGCCATGCAGCGCCAGTCGGTGCACTTGCGTGTGCAGGCCGACGCCGTGCTTGAATGGCTGCCGCTGGAAACCCTGTTATTTCCGCGTGCCCGGGCGAGTCTTGATACCCGCATCGAACTGGCCGAAAACGCCCGGGTCATTGCCTGGGATATCACCTGCTTCGGGCTGCCCGCCAATGGCGAACCCTTTACCGGGGGCCGCGTGTGCCAGTCGTTGCAGGTCTGGTCGCAAGGGCGCCTGCGATTGAATGAGCGGCTGGTGCTTGAGAGCGACGACACAGCGCCTTCGGTGCTCGCGGCCAGTGCCGGATTTCGACAGCGTCCGGTGCATGGCTTGCTAATTGCAGGCCCCTTTGGCAGCCAGGATGACGGGATCGATGCGTTACTGACGGCCTTGCGCCAACTGCAGGGCCCCGTGCCTCACAAGGAGGCGACGCTGGTTGGTGTGACCCGTAATGGTGCCTTTATCAGTGTGAGATGCCTGGGATGGTGCACGGAGTCGGTGCGCCACACCCTGATCCGCGCCTGGCACGACATTCGCCCGATACTGACCGGCAGGGCCGGCGTGGCACCGCGCATCTGGGCCACCTGACTACACCAGGAAGTAACTACACCAGGAAGTGACTACACCAGGAAGTGACTGCACCAGGAAGTGACGGCACCAAGACAAGAAGTAACCCGAGACAAGAAGTGACGACAGAGGCAATACCGGATGGAACTCTTACCCCGAGAAAAAGACAAACTGCTGGTATTTACCGCGGCCTTGCTGGCCGAGCGACGTTTGCACCGTGGCCTTCAGCTTAACTACCCCGAGGCCATGGCCTACCTGACCATGGCCATTATTGAAGGGGCGCGCGACGGCAAAACCGTGGCCGAACTGATGAGCTACGGCAAAACCCTGCTGCGGGAAGATCAGGTGATGAAAGGCGTTGCCAGCATGATTCATGAAGTGCAGGTCGAGGCCACCTTTGCCGATGGCACCAAGCTGGTGACGGTGCATGAGCCCATTTGCTAGGCACGGTGGATGTCGATAACACGCATCCGGTTAACACGGTTAACACTAAGGAGCCCACTATGATCCCCGGAGAATACCAGCTCGCCGCGGGCGAACTGAACTTGAATGAAGGTCGCCCCACCTTGACCCTGCGCGTGGAAAACACCGGTGATCGTCCCATTCAGGTGGGGTCGCATTACCATTTTTACGAAACCAACCCGGCACTGCGCTTTGCGCGGGAAGCCACCCGGGGCTACCGCCTGAACATTGCCTCGGGTACCGCCGTGCGCTTTGAACCGGGGCAGGGGCGCGAGGTGGAACTGGTGGCCTATGCCGGTGCCAGGACGATTTACGGCTTTCGGGGCGAGGTCATGGGCGAACTCGAAGGAGACAAGGCATGAGCGAGTCTATTCGCAAAGGGCGTTCTGCCAAACAAATGGATCGGGCCACTTATGCCCAGATGTTTGGCCCCACCACCGGCGACCGGGTACGGCTGGGCGATACCGAGCTCTGGATCCAGGTCGAAAAGGATTACACCCGCTACGGCGATGAGGTCAAATTTGGCGGTGGCAAGGTCATCCGCGACGGCATGGGGCAAAGCCAGCGCCCCAGCGCCCAAACGGTCGATCTGGTGATAACCAATGCGCTGGTGCTGGATCACTGGGGCATCGTCAAGGCCGATGTGGGTGTCAAGGCCGGGCGCATTACCTGCGTCGGCAAGGCCGGCAACCCGGATATTCAGGACGCTGTGGATATAGTGATTGGCCCAGGTACCGAGGTGATTGCCGGCGAAGGCGCCATACTCACCGCCGGCGGCATAGACGCGCATATTCATTTCATTTGCCCCCAACAGGTCGAGGAGGCGCTGATGTCAGGCGTCACCACCATGATTGGCGGCGGCACAGGCCCGGCCACGGGAACCAATGCCACCACCTGTACGCCCGGCCCCTGGTACATAGGCAAGATGCTGCAGGCGACCGATACCCTGCCGATGAACTTCGGGTTTCTGGGCAAGGGCAATGCCAGCCTGCCCGAGGCCCTGCAGGAGCAGCTCGAAGCCGGTGCCTGCGGCCTGAAGCTGCATGAAGACTGGGGCACCACACCGGCCTCGATCGATTGCTGCCTGGCGGTGGCCGAAGCCTATGATGTGCAGGTGGCCATTCATACCGATACGCTCAACGAGTCGGGCTTTGTGGATGACACCCTGGCGGCCTTCAAGGGCCGGGTGATTCACACCTACCACACCGAAGGGGCCGGCGGCGGTCATGCGCCCGACATTATCCGCGCCTGCTCGCAGCCCAATGTCTTGCCATCTTCGACCAATCCTACCCGGCCCTACACGCGCAATACCGTGGATGAACATCTGGACATGCTGATGGTCTGTCATCACCTCGATAGCAGCATTCCTGAAGACGTAGCCTTTGCCGACTCCCGTATTCGCAAGGAAACCATTGCCGCCGAGGACATTTTTCACGACCGTGGCGCCTTCAGCATGATCTCCTCCGACTCTCAGGCCATGGGCCGGGTGGGTGAGGTGATCACCCGCACCTGGCAAACGGCCCACAAAATGAAGGTGCAGTTCGGCCTGCTCAAAGAAGACCAAGGCCTCGGCGCCGACAACTTTCGGGCCCGTCGCTACATTGCCAAATACACCATCAACCCGGCCATTGCCCACGGTATCGCCCACGAAGTCGGCTCGATCGAGCCGGGTAAACTGGCCGATCTGGTGTTGTGGAAGCCAGCGTTCTTTGGCATCAAGCCGGCGGTCATCCTCAAAGGCGGCATGATCGCGGCGGCCCCCATGGGGGACCCCAACGCCTCTATTCCAACGCCCCAGCCGGTGCATTACCGGCCCATGTTTGGTGCCTTGGGGCTGGCGGCGGCGAAAACCTCGGTGACTTTTGTCTCCCAGGCCGCGCTTGACAACAACCTCGGCGCCCAGTTGGGGTTGCAACGTCCTTTGAGCGCCTGCAAGGGAACCCGAACCATTGGTAAAAAAGACATGATACTGAACGACTGGATGCCCGATGTGACGGTCGATCCCCAGACTTACGAAGTGCGGGCCAACGGTGAGCTGCTCACCTGCGAACCGGCAACGGTGCTGCCGCTGGCGCAGCTTTATACCCTGTTTTAGGGCAAGGAGTGCAGTGATGCTGGATGTGTATGAGCGCCTGGGGCTGCATTGCCATGCGCCGGTGGATGAAATCGTGCGTCTGGAACATGACCAGCGCGACCGGGGGCGTCTGCGCCTGACCAGCGAAGCCGGTACCGAGGTGCGCGTGTTTCTTCCCCGGGGCAAACCCCTGCTGGTGGGTGAATTCCTGCGTGCACAGTGCGGCAAGATCATCCAGGTGCAAGGCGCACAGGAGCCCGTAGCCCATGCCAGTTGCGATGACTGGCACACCTTTGCCCGTGCCTGTTATCACCTGGGGAATCGTCACGTCAAACTGCAGGTGGGCGAGCGCTGGTTGCGGATCAAGCCCGACCATGTGCTGGAAGAAATGATCCACCTGCTGGGGCTGGTCGTCTCCCATGAACAGGCGGTGTTTGAGCCCGAGTCGGGCGCCTACAGCCAAAGCCTGCCGGGGGCCCATTCCCATGGCCATGATCACCATGACCACTGAGCCTTGCGCCCACCTGGCAGAGGATCTGGCCCTGGCGCGACTGCTGCAGCTTGGCAGTGTGAGCTTGCCGGTCGGCGGCTTTGCCTTTTCGCAGGGGCTGGAGTTTGCCGTCGAGTGCACCTGGGTGACCAACGCCGCCCAGGTGCATGAATGGCTGAGTCTGCAACTGCGCGAAAACCTCGCCCGGGTGGAGGTGCCGGTGCTGCGTGAAGCCATGATCGCCAGTGCCGCTGCCGACTGGGACGGGTTTTCCCGCCTCAATGACCGGGTGCTGGCCTCGCGCGAAACGCACGAACTGCGGCTGACCGATACTGCCATGGGAGAGGCGCTGCGGCGTTTGCTGGGCAGCCTCGATTTTGCCCTGCCGTTTTTATCCCGGCCACAGCAGGAGGCGTCAGCCAGTGAGCAGCAGTGGAGTTTTGTGTGTCTGTTTGGGTACGCCGCCAGTCACTGGCAAATCCCTTACAGGCAGGCCGCCATCGGGTTTCTCTGGTCGTGGCTGGAAGGCCAGGTGGCTGCGGCGACCAAACTGGTGCCCCTGGGGCAAACCCAGGCGCAGCAGCTGCTGGTGGCCTTGCAACCAAACCTGACCCACGCCCTGAGTCTGGCCCAAGGCATCGGCATGGAGGAGATAGGGGCGGGCCTGCCGGCGCTTGCCCTGGCCAGCGCCTGGCACGAAACCCAATACACCCGTTTGTTCCGGTCTTGACCTGCGCTGCAGCCATTGCGTTAGCCGGGTTTTGTTATTAACGAATTAGTTATCAACCAGCGTATTGATCAAGGAAACAGCATGACCCAAAAACAAACCCTGAGAATCGGCGTGGGCGGGCCCGTGGGTTCGGGCAAAACCGCGTTGCTCAAATCCCTGTGTGCGGCGATGAAAGATCACTACAACCTTGCCGTGGTCACCAACGATATCTACACCAAGGAAGATGCCCAGTTTCTCACCCGGCATCAGGCACTTGATGCAGATCGCATCATTGGTGTGGAAACCGGTGGCTGTCCGCATACCGCGATCCGTGAAGATGCGTCCATGAACCTCGCGGCCATTGATCAGCTGATGGCGCGTCACCCCGGGCTGGACCTGGTGTTTGTCGAAAGCGGCGGCGACAACCTCAGCGCCACCTTCAGCCCTGAGCTGTCCGATCTGACCCTGTATGTGATTGATGTGTCGGCAGGCGACAAAATCCCCCGCAAAGGTGGCCCCGGCATAACCCGCTCCGACCTGCTGATTATCAACAAAACCGATCTGGCCCCCCTGGTCGGCGCTTCGCTGGAGGTCATGGATCAGGATGCCCGGCGCATGCGGGGCGAACGCCCCTTCGTGTTTTCCAATCTGAAAAAGGCCGAAGGGCTCGATGCCATCATCCGGTTCATTGTCACCGAGGGCATGCTGGAGGCAAAAACACTGCCCCCCGCCAAGGCCGTGGTTTAAGTTGTTGTTAATGGGTTTATCCAGGAGGAGTTCACCATGAAATCGATTCAACACAGGGTATTGCTGGCCCTAATGCTGTGTCTGGCACCTTTCGCGTTCGCCCATGAGGGGGTGCATCTAGTGGGGCAGGTGCATGCCGCCGGCCATCACATGGGCCTGTTTGAAGTGGCGCTGGGGGTGCTGGGTGCCG
This sequence comes from Oleiphilaceae bacterium, assembly GCA_041591635.1. GTDB lineage: Bacteria > Pseudomonadota > Gammaproteobacteria > Pseudomonadales > Oleiphilaceae > JACKOD01. The sequence continues at coordinate 12,987 of JBFHRO010000044.1, forward strand.
GCGTTCTGTACCTGCTCTATGCGATCTATGACAGCAGCAATCGCAGGAAGTGACGGGCGGGTGCCGATGGTAACCAGGCTTTCATGACCGCGCCCAAGCAGAAGATTCTCAAGGTCCGGCGCCACTACAACCAGTGGGTGGCCAACCAGACGCTGGAAGACTTTGCGCTGCGGTTTACGGCGCACAAGTCGCGGCATATGAGCATCTCCCGGGTGGGGCAAACCGCGCTGGGGGCAACGGCGTTCCTGGCGCTGGAGAGTATCGCCGCGGCGGTCACCCTCAGCTACGGCTTTACCAATGCGGTACTGGCGATGCTGGTGGTGGCGGTGATTATTTTTGTCACCGGTTTTCCCATTGCCTATCACTGCGCCCGCTACGGCCTTGATATCGATCTGCTGACCCGCGGGGCCGGTTTTGGTTACCTGGGCTCGACCATCACCTCCCTGATTTACGCCTCCTTCACCTTTATTTTCTTTGCGATTGAGGCGGCCATCATGGCCGCTGCCCTGCAGGCGCTGTTCGCGATTCCCTTGTCGGTGGGGTATTTCCTCTGCTCGGTGGCGGTGATTCCCATTGTGATTCGTGGCATTACCACCATCAGCAAGTTCCAGGTGGGCACCCAAAAGCTCTGGCTGGGGCTGCAGATTCTGGCCATTGCGGTGGTGCTCTGGAACGAATTCGCCGCACTCGATGCCTGGATGCAGTATCAGCCCCAAAGCGTGCCTGCAACGGCGGGCTTTGACTGGCTGCTGTTTGGCGCTGCCACTTCGGTGCTGTTTGCGCTGGTGGCGCAGATTGGCGAGCAGGTCGATTACCTGCGGTTTTTGCCCGAGAAAACCGCGCAAAATCAAAAACACTGGTGGTTCTGGCTGGTGCTGGCGGGGCCGGGGTGGGTGTTCATCGGCCTGATCAAGATGCTCTTTGGCTCGTTCGTGGCGTATCTGGCCATCACCGAAGGTGCGAGTTTGCTGGTGGCCAGTGATCCTACCTACATGTATCAGCGTGCCTTTGCCTATATCACCCAGTCACCGACCTTTGCGCTGGTGCTGGCGGCGCTGATGGTGATCATCTCGCAAATGAAAATCAACGTGACCAATGCCTACGCCGGGTCGATCGCCTGGTCGAATTTTTTCTCCCGCGCCACCCACAGCCACCCTGGCCGGGTGGTCTGGCTGGTGTTTAACGTGACCATCGCCCTGATCTTGATGGAGCTGGGCATTCACAAGGTGCTTGAGGCCATTCTCGGAATCTTCGCCATTGTCGCGGTGAGCTGGCTGGGGTGCCTGTCGGCCGACCTGCTGATCAACAAACCCCTGGGCCTGAGCCCCAAGGGGCTGGAGTTCAAGCGCGGTCACCTGTACGACATCAACCCGGTGGGCATTGGCGGCATGGTGCTGGCCACCGGTGTGGGCATGCTCAGTTATCTGGGCCTGTTTGGCCCGCACAGCGCCAACCTGAGTCACTTTGTCAGCTTGCTGGTGTGCTTCGTGGCGGTGCCGCTGCTGGGGTGGGCGACCCGCGGCAAATACTATCTGGCACGCCAGTCGCCAGAGCTGATTCCCTTGCTGGCGGCCGCCGAACCCGGCCTGTCGCGATCCGAGCCATCACTGTTTTGCGGGGTGTGCGAAAACCCATTTGAGCTGGCCGACATGAGCTACTGCAGTGTCTACGCCCAGCCCATTTGCTCCCTGTGCTGCTCGCTCGATGTGCGCTGCCTCGACAGCTGCAAGCCCCACGCCCGCCTGTCACGCCAGCTTGCCAACTTTTTGCGCCGCTTCATGACCGGCCGATCGGTCGCCATCATCAACTCGCGTCTGGGGCGGTTTCTGGGGTTGCTGCTGCTGACCAATCTGATCAACGGGGCCCTGCTGGCGCTGGTGTACAAGCAAATGGTGCCGCATTCGCTGTCCGAGCAACTGATATTGCAGCAAAGCTTCTGGACCTTGTTTTTCATTTTTCTGATCGTTACCGGCATCATTTCCTGGCTGTTTTTGCTGGCCCACGAAAGCCGCGTGGTGGCGCAAATGGAATCCAATCGCCAAACCCGCAAGCTGATGCGGGAAATCAGTGCCCACGAAAAAACCGATAAAGAACTGCAGCGCGCCAAAGAGCAGGCCGAAAAGGCCAACGATGCCAAGAGCCGCTATTTATCGGGCATCAGCCACGAACTGCGCACCCCGCTGCAATCCATTCTGGGTTACGCCCAGCTCTTGTCCGACAAGACGGGAGCGGATGAGGGCGTCACCCGGGGGCTAAAGATCATTCATCGCAGCGGGCAGCATCTGGCCGATTTGATTGAGGGCCTGCTCGACATTTCCAAGATCGAGGCGGGGCGCCTGGAGCTGTACCGTAACCGGGTCGCCTTGCCGGAGTTGCTTGAGGAACTGGCCACCCTGTTCAGCCTGCAGGCGAGCCAGAAGGGCATCGACTTTCATTACCAGGTGGAAGGTCGCCTGCCGGCTACCGTGATGACCGATGAAAAACGTTTGCGGCAGATTCTGATCAATCTGCTGTCCAATGCAGTCAAGTACACCCAGAAAGGGCAGGTGAGTTTCGGGGTGCATTACCGCTCCCAGGTGGCGGAGTTCAGCATTCGCGACACAGGTTCAGGCATCGACAGCGCCCATCTGGCCCGCATCTTCGATCCCTTTGAACGGGTGCGCAATGCCCACACCCCGAATGTGCAGGGCACTGGCCTGGGCTTGACCATTGTGAAACTGCTCACCGACATCATGGGCGGCGAGCTGCAGGTGGCCTCGGTGCTGGGGGAGGGCAGCTGCTTTACCGTCAATCTCATGCTGCCCTGGGTCAATACCCAAACGCAGGAGGCCACGTCCCGCGCCAAGGTCATCGGCTATGAGGGCTATCAGCGAACCATTTGTCTGGTAGACGATGATCCCGTACTGCGGGGGCTCTTGTCAGACTTGCTGATTCCTCTGGGGTTTGTCACCCTCGAGGCCTTTGATGCCGATTCCTGCCTGCGTCTGCTTGACGACGCCCAACCCGATCTGTTCATTCTCGATGTTTCCATGCCTGGCATCTCGGGGCTCGAACTGGCCCAGACCCTGCGCCAGCGGCAGATCCGGGCACCGGTGCTGATGCTCTCGGCCAATGCCCAGCTACCCGGCCCGGTGCCCGGCGGCAAAACCCCCTATAACGATTATCTGGTCAAGCCGATCAGCAACTCGGCGCTGCTCGACAAGCTCGCCCGCTGGCTCGAACTCAAATGGATCACCCAGAACGCGACTCCCGAGGCCACCCCCGCGCTGCCGGCGGCCCCGGTGGCAGTGGCGCCCCTGGCGGTGCCCGATCACCCCTTGATTCGCGAACTCAAGGCCTATGCCGAGATGGGCTACCGCAAGGGGGTGGTGCAAACCCTGGCCCAGCTTAAAACCCTGGACATTCTGAGCCAGGCCACCCTGTCACATCTGGATGGCCTGTGTCAGGCCTTTTTGTTCGAGCCTTTAGCCAACGCCCTGGAGCTGCAAGCCGATGACCCAGGTTAACCAGACCGACATAGTGCTGGTGGTGGACGATTCGCCCGATGCCCTGAGCCTGATCAACGATGCACTCGAAGCCCAGGGGCTGGACGTGCTGGTGGCGCTTGAGGGACGCCAGGCGCTGACCATTGCCCGGCGCATCCGCCCGGATGTGATTTTGCTGGATGCCGTGATGCCGGTGATGGATGGCTTTGAAACCTGCAAACAGCTCAAGGCCCAGGCCGAGCTGGCCGACATACCGGTGATTTTCATGACCGGCCTGTCGGCCACCGATGATATCGTTCGCGGTCTTGAGGTTGGCGGTGTGGACTATCTGGTCAAGCCCATCAATCCGGCCGAATTGATCGCACGCATGAAGGTGCATCTGCACAACGCCCGCCTTGCCAAGAGTGCCCGGCACGCCCTCGACAGTACCGGTCAGCACCTGTTCACCGCCAGCACCCTGGGGGAAATACGCTGGGCCACACCGCAAACCTATGCGCTGCTGGCCAAGGCCCGGGTCGATGGCCGGGATGTCAAGGGGCCTTTTTGCCAGCAGTTGCAACGCTGGCTGAACAAGGCCCAAAAGGGTGCGCAAAGCGGCGCCCTGCAAGGGCTCGACTATCCGCTGTCGCTGTCTTTTGTGGGTCAGCACACCAATGGCGAGGCGCTAATAAAACTCATCGACGGCAAACGGCCCACCGAAGCCGCCTTGCTGCGTGCTAGACTGGAGCTGACCGATCGCGAATCCGAAGTGCTGTTTTGGGTGGCCCACGGCAAAAGCAACCGGGAGGTGGCGCAGATTCTGAGTGTGAGCCCGCGGACGGTGAACAAGCATCTGGAACTCATCTTTCCCAAGCTGGGGGTCGAAAACCGCACGGCTGCCGCCGCCGTGGCGCTCAAAGTGCTTGCGGCACCCGACGCCTGAGCGGGTTGCGGTTCGAGCCTGCCTTCAGTGCGTGCCAACGCCACACCAAGGAGTTTTATGTTTTCTCTGCCCGCATCCGTACCCCTTGCGTGGCTCGGCCGGTGCCTTGGGCTGACGGGGCTGGTCATCAGCCTGTCGGCCTGTGCCGAACGCACGGCTTCTCCTCATTCACCCCCGCCCGCGCCGGTGGCGAACCTGCGTTATAGCAGCGCCTATTGCGGTGACGGCGGGGCGCAGCTAGCGGCCCGCCGCCTGTCAACGGCGGCCCGGTGGCACGGGTTTTATGCCGCGCAGCTGCAAATGACATCCCCCGCCAGAATCGAGCCGGATTTTGCCCGGGAAGAACTGCTCTGGATCAGTCTGGGCAGTCGTCCCACCGGGGGCTATCAACTGCAACTGGCTGGCGCACACCGTACGGCCGACCGGCTGATTGTGTCGCTGACCCAAAGTGCGCCGGCGGCCGGCCGTTTTCGCACCCAGGTAATCACCAGCCCTTGTGTGCTGGTGAGCATTGAACAGGCCCACGACCAGCCCATTGAACTGACCGGCGACCTGCCGGGCCTGCCCCTGGTGCTGGAGCCGGCATCGCACTGAGGCCTGGCCCCGCCTGCAGGTTGCACTTTCGCTGGTTTGCATTAAGCTAACCGCCACTTTTTGGCAGCACAAAGACCGAATTCATGACCAATAAAACCTATACCGCCGATTCTATCGAAGTGCTCAGCGGCCTTGATCCCGTACGCAAGCGCCCCGGCATGTACACCGAAACCACACGTCCTAACCACCTGGCCCAGGAGGTGATAGACAACAGCGTCGATGAGGCGCTGGCC
>JBFHRO010000045.1:0-18144 GCA_041591635.1 Oleiphilaceae bacterium
ACCTCATCCATTCAAGACAAGCTGGCGCAAATGGCATCGGCCACCATTCGTCTGTACCAGCAAGGGGAAGAAACCTTGCCTGCGCGCAAACAAATAGTGCTGAGCTACCTTAACACCGTACCCTTGGCGGCGGCCGCCGGCCATGGCGAAGTCAACGGTCTGGGTGATGGTTTGTGGGCCTGGATGGATGCCGATTTCGACCAGATCAATCAGTTGCTCGCACAATCGCCAGAGGATAACGAACGACTTGTTGAAAAAGCAGCGGCGCTACGCCAGGTCATTGCCCTGATGATTGCCCACCGGCGCCCCACGCACTATCTGCTGCAAGGGCGCGATGAGCTCAATCGCCTTACCGACAGTTACGTGCGCCTGATTTACAAGGCCGGACGCATCAGCGAAGCCTTGATGCTCGAAGCCCTCAGCCAGACCACCCGGTTTCGCGAAAACCGTATCAAGCCGGCGGCACAGCAGATCACCATCAGCAAGGCCGCCACCATCAGTCGCAATCGTCTGGGCGACTTGCTTAACCTCACACTTTACGATCTCGACCGGATTGACCTGCGCGTGATGATGACGCTGCATCAGCCCCTGCAGGAGATTGCCAGCGACTACCTGCGCAACCTGAGCGACAAGGACTTTGCCCGCAGCAAACAGCTCTTTGGTCACCGCCTGCTCGAAGCCGATCAGGCTCCCTACATCAACTACAGCCTGACTCTGTATGAGCGCACGCCCCAGGGCAATCGGGTGCGGATTCAGACCGACACCACCAACCAGCCCTTTGACATCAACGAAAGCAGCAAGCTGGAGTTGGGCTCCACCGCCAAATTGCGGGTGCTCACGACCTATCTGGAAATAGTGCAAGAGCTGCACAGCCAGTACAGCCCCGCCAGCGCCGAGGAATTGCAGGCGGTGCGGGCGGAGACGCGCGACAATATCAGCCTGTGGGCACTGGACTACCTGCTCGCCAACAGCGACCGGTCGCTGTCGGCCATGCTGCAGGCGGCGCTGGGGCGGCGCTATTCCGCCCACCCCGGTGAAGCCTTTTTTACCGGTGGAGGATTGCACCGCTTCAACAACTTTCAGAAGAAAGATGACGCCATGGTGCCAACACTCAACGAGGCCATGCAGCACTCGGTCAACCTGCCCTTTGTACGCCTGATGCGCGACCTGGTGAACTACAGCATGTACAACTCGGTGGATGGCACCAAACAAATGCTGCAAAGCAAAACCGATCCGCGCCGCAAGACCTATCTGGCACGCTTTGCCGACCGGGAAGGACTGGTGTATTTGCAGCGTTTCTGGCGCAGCTTCCAGAACAAAACCAGCGCCGAACAGCTGGATAACTTCCTCGAAGGCCTCAGACCCACCGCCAGCCGGCTCAGCGCCGTACACCGGTACTTGTTCCCCGAAGCCTCACGCTACGAGTTTGCAGCCTTTCTGGCCGAACGCATGCCCGACGAACCCCTGGGCGACCGGCGCCTGGATCAGCTGTATGAAATGTATGGCCCCGGCAAATTCAGCCTGCAGGATCAAAGCTACATAGCGCGTGTGCATCCGTTGGAACTCTGGTTACTGGGATACCTCATCAACAACCCCAGTGCCAGCTACCAAAGCGCGGTCAATGCCAGTCGCGATATCCGTCAGGAAGTCTACAACTGGCTGTTCGCCTCACGAATCAAGAACGCCCAGGACAACCGCATCCGCATCATGCTTGAGGTCGAGGCCTTTTCTGACCTGCATCAGCGCTGGGCGCGCCTGGGCTACCCCTTCGACCATCTGGTGCCCTCACTGGGCACGGCGCTGGGCAGCTCCGGTGATCGCCCGGCGGCCCTGGCAGAGCTGATAGGGATTATTCTCAACGATGGGGTACGCATGCCAACGGTGCGGATCGAACATTTGCATTTTGCCACAGAGACCCCCTATGAAGCCTCGGCCTCTCGCAACACCCTGGGGGGAATTCAGGTGATGCATCCGGAAGTGGCCAAAGCCCTGCGGGATGCCCTGAGAAACGTGGTCGATTTCGGCACCGCCGAACGCATCAAGAATGGTTTCGTGCTGGAAGATGGCAGTCGTCTGGTCGTGGGCGGAAAAACCGGTACCGGAGATAACCGAATCGTCACCCAGAGCATCGGGGGCGTCAAGGTGAAAACCCGTGCGGTCAACCGGACCGCTACTTTTGTGTTTTTCCTGGGCGATCGTTATTTCGGCACCTTTACCGCCTATGTTACCGGCAACGAATCGGCCAATTTCAAGTTCACGTCAGCTTTGCCCGTACAGGCGCTCAAGGGACTGGCACCACTGATACAACCCTGGCTGATGCCCTCCGCCGCACCTTACTGTCAGGGAGAGCATGGCCATCAGACACAAACACGCGCCCCCCAGGCTTCAGAAAACCTGTAGCGCGGGCTCGTCCAGTGCGGCCAGTTGCTCGCGCAATTCGAGAATATGACTGGCCCAGTAGCGCTCGGTGTTGAACCAGGGAAAATGGCGCGGAAACGCCGGATCACCCCAGCGCCGTCCCAGCCAGGCACTGTAATGCAGGATCCGCAGGGTCCGCAGCACCTCCACCAGGTGCAACTCGGCCGGATTAAAGGCCATGAAGTCCCGGTAGCCATCGAGTAATTCCGCCAACTGAATCTGCCGCTCCTCCCGCGTTCCGGAAAGAAACAACCACAGATCTGCAACGGCAGGCGCCATCATACAGTCATCAAAATCCACCAAAAACGGCGTTTCGTTGCGCCACAGAATATTACCTACATGGCAGTCACCATGGGCTCGCAGCCAGTTAAACTGGCCGGCCATCGCCCAGCGCGAACGCAGTCGAGTCAGCAGATCGGCAGTCAGGGTTTCATAGGCCGGACGCAGCGGTGCCGGCAAAAAATCGTGCGTAAGCAAAAACTCGGTGCTGGCACAGGCGAAGTGTTCGATGCTCAGGGAATGGCGACTGACAAACGGCTTTTGCATCCCCGCCAGATGCAGCCGGCCCATGGTTCTGCCAATCATGTTTAAATGGTCAGGATTATCGAACTGCGGTGCCGCCCCCCCTACCCGGGGATAGAGCGTAAAGCGGAATCCTTCAAAGTGATGCAGCGATTGATCCTCGAAACGCAAGGGGGCAATAGCGGGGATTTCGAGTGCCTGAAGTTCGTCACAAAACGCATGTTCTTCAAGAATCTGGGCATCCGTCCAGCGCCCCGGCCGATAAAACTTGGCAATGACCGGCGAACCTTCTTCGAGCCCTACCTGGTAGACCCGATTTTCATAGCTGTTGAGCGCCGCAATGCGCAAATCACTGACCAATCCCAGCGATTCCACGGCAGCAATCACACGATCAGGGTTCAATCCATCAAAGGGGGGCGCTTGGGTCATAAGCCGGTCATCCGCGTTGCTCACCAAAGCGCCATTATGTCAGGCTTTGCGAACCACCGCGAACAGGCTGGCGACAAACCAGCCTCATAATCACCAGCACTACCCCCCCTAAGGCGTTAATTCACCAGTAACACGCCCAGAATCACCAGAAGGGTTCCGGCGAAATGGGACCAGGAGGTGGGCTCGCCAAGCCACACCACCGCCAGCACCAGGGTAAACACCGGGCCGATGGAACCGGCAATGGCCGTTCGGGTCGCGCCGATTCTGGCAATAGCCTCTGACACCATGAAACTCGGGATCAAGGTGCTCACCAACGCCAACAAAATGGCATAGACCCAGACAATGCCGCTCACATTGAGGGCCTGCCATGGCTGACTTAACCCGAAGTGCACCGCCACAAATGCGGTCGAACCTATCATCGCCACACTGGTAAAACAGCGACTGCCCAGCTGCGCAATCACGCCTTTGGCAAAAATGACGTACACCGAAAAACTCAGCGCCGCCCCCAATACCAGCAGAACCCCGGCAAGCACAGCTTCCCCTTGGGCCTGACGGGCTTCCTCACCGTACATTAACAGCAAACCGCCATAACACAGCAGCAGCGCCGCCAGTGTTTTGAAGGTGATTCGTTCTTTATGAAACCACCAGCCCAGCACGGCGATGATCGCGGGGTAGGTGAAGAGCGTGAGCCGCTCAAGTTGTGCGGAAATGAGGGTCAACCCCAGCAAGTCGAGATAGGACGCCAGATAATAGCCAAGAAATCCCAGCAAAAGCGTCAGCAGCACCTGGCGCACCGAGATCGAAGCGGCCAGCTGCGACCTGGCGTGCAGATACACCAGCATCGCCACATAAAAAGGCAGCGCAATCAGCATGCGCAACATGAGCAAGGCCTCAACCCCAACGCCCTGGGCATAGGCCAGTTTGATAAAAATCGACTTGAGCGCAAACAAAAAGGTACCCGCCACAGCCAGAAGCATCCCTGTGGCAACCCTGGGCTGAGTGCCAGGGTCGTCGTTCACTGTTGCCATGGCCTCTCCCTGGGCATTTAGGCGCGGATACTGGCCACAAAAGGGCCTCGTATCAGGATTCGCGAATCACGTACACGCTGATCTGGTTCTGGGCCAGAATGTGTGCGGCAATATCATTGCGCTGCCCTCCTTCCTCGCTGAGGAAGTAGGTACAGTGCCGATCAAGTCCCGGGGCCTTGCGCCGCAAATCCGCCAAAGGAATATGCATGCAACCCGGCAAAGGAATGTGTTCAAACTCAGGCAACGAGCGAATATCCAGCAACTTTGCCTGCATGTCGGCCTGGGCACACATCTGCTTGTATTGGGCATAACTCACTGACTTGACCAGTGACTCATGTAACAGATCGTGAAAGGATTTTTTGTCCAGCCGCGCCAGGCACCCCCCTTGCTCCATCACGACCGTTGCCGAACGGCTGGTCTCCGAAACCAGCGCCTCTTCACCGAAATAGGCGCCGGCACGCAAGGTTGCCACCCGCGTATTTGCGGCTCCCACCAATACATGCGCGCGCCCCCTGACCAGCAAATAGAAATAATCGCCAGCATCACCCTCGCGGATAATGATGTCCCCGGCTTTCACTTCCACCTTTTCGAAGCGCTCAAAAATAGCATGTATGTTGGCCGGTGGCAGATTCAAAAACAGCGGAAACTCCAGCAGACTCGTCATCCAGTTGAAATACTCTTCGTCAAACTCCTGGGGCTCATCCCGGACTTGCCGCTTGCTGGCTTCGGCTTTGGCCATCTGGCTGCGACGCTCTTGCTCCTCGGACTCGGTCAGGGCCAGCGAACGATCCAGCTGTTTTGCATCAATCAGCAACATATAACCGTCTGTCTGCGCCTTGACCTTGACGCCCTCGGGAATCTTGTCGTTGATGGGATGCAGGCACTGCGGATCCTGACTGTCAATCGTAGTGCTCGATAGCAGTCCGCGCCGGGCCGTGAGTTTGCCGGCCAGCAAGTAATAGGTTGACGAAAGCTCATGGTGTTTCTCGAACAACTTCTCACCGGCACTGAAGGTGACCACACTGCTCTGGCTGATCAATTGATTGAGGTATTTTTCCGATAGCTGATCCAGCGGGCTATAACGCCCCATCCGCTTGGCGGTAATGTTGAACTGTGCGTGCAATGACATGGGTAACGTCCTCTTCGTGTAGGTTACCGGGGATAATCGCTCAGCGGTACCCTGTCCGGAGCAATGTCATACCTGTGCATACCGGAAACAGGTCACCAGGTGGTCATTTACGAGCCCGATCGCCTGCATGTGGGCATACATGATGGTGGATCCCACAAAGGCCATGCCCCGTTTTTTCAGATCTTTTGACAAGACATCGCTTTGCGTCGTGGTGACCGGCACCTCTGCCATGCTGGCCCAGCGGTTCACAACGGGAGAGTGATTCACAAACCCCCAGATATAATTATCAAAGGTGCCGAATTCCTGCTGAATTTGCAAAAATACCCGTGCATTCTTGCGCGCTGCAAACACTTTGCGCCGGTTTCGAATAATGGCCGTATCGTACATCAATGCCTCCAGCGCTGCATCGGTCATCGCGGCTACAGATTCCGGATCAAACTGATGATAGGCGCGACGATAGCCTTCGCGCCGGCTTAAAATGGTGCTCCAGCTCAAGCCAGCCTGAGCCCCCTCAAGAATCAGCATTTCAAAATGCTTGCGATCGTCGTGAACCGGCACGCCCCATTCATAATCATGGTAGGCAACGTAGTAATCGTCTTTGCCGAGCGCCCAGGTGCAGCGGCATTGACCGTCATCAAGTGCTTTAGCTGCCATTTACCCGTCTCCGCGCAATCGTTACAGACAATACCGTTACAAACAATACCGTTACACACAATACCATAGGGCCAGATGCCCTCGGACACCATCATTTTTCCCTGTACCCAGTGCACATTTTTGCGCTTTGACACAAAATGCCAAACTCACGCTGCTGTGGCGTTTTTCTTCCATGGAGAATAACGGGTTTTCTCGTTATAGTTCATACAACAACGAAGGAAACCCGACACATGCAGCCACTTCCCATTATTCTCAAAGCACTGGCGTTTGCCGCCCACAAACACCGCGATCAAAGGCGCAAGGATGCGGGAGCCTCACCTTATATCAATCATCCGATTGCACTGGCCGACATTCTGGTCAATCGGGGAGACATTCACGATCCGGTCATCGTGTGTGCGGCACTGCTGCACGATACCGTAGAAGACACCGAAACCACGGCCGAAGAACTGCTGCACGAATTCGGCAAGGAAATTGCCGATGTGGTCATTGAAGTCACCGATGACAAGCGGCTCCCCAAAGCCGAACGTAAAAGGTTGCAGGTGGAACATGCGCCCTCCATGTCTTATGCCGCCAAACTGATCAAGCTCGCCGATAAAATCTGCAACTTGCAAGACATCAGCCACAACCCCCCCAAAGACTGGGATCTGAACCGCAAGCGTACCTATTTCGATTGGGCCCGGCAGGTCGTGGATGGCGTGCGCGGTGTGCATCCGGATCTCGAAGCCCTGTTCGACGAAATCTACCTGACGCGTCCGGTCAGCGCCAAGGAACGCAAGACGGGCCAAAGCGCCTAGACGCGGCCTGTGTCACAAGCCTGGGCGCGGGATGACTGGCGGGCAAAAGTCCGCGAAAAACGCCAGAATCTCATCGCGCGCCGCCATTCCGTCTTTATAGCCCAGGTCAATCAGCTCGCCACAGAAGCCTCCTTCAAACAGCAAGTAGCTGGCCATGCTGTTGCCCCCCTGGCGACCCGCACCCACAGAGCCAAACAGGCGTTTGACATTGCGCGGCAGGTCATCGACATGCTTGCCGGCAAGCGCATCCATGGGCTGCGAAGGCGAAATCATCAGGGTTTTGATGGGCTTGAGAACGCTTAAACCCACATAGTCTTGCAGCAAATTGTTGACGCGACTCATGTGCTCCATATCCGCCCCCAGGGAGTCGAGAAAAATCGCGTTAAACAGATGGCCAACAATCTGGGCAATGGTCGGTGGATGCTCGTTACTGCCCCGGGGCGGCAGCATTTCTTCCTTGTTACTGACACCGACCACCAATACATGATCGGCCCCCAAATGCAGGGCCGGGCTCATGGGGGCAAGCTGGCGAATGGCGCCATCACCAAAAAACTCTCTGTGAATACGCACTGGCGCGAAAATGGTAGGAATGGCCGATGAAGCCAGCACATGCTTGTGACTGAGCTTGGTCGACACGCCAACCCGGTTTGCCCGCCGCCATCCCAGCGTTGAAGGCGTGCCCTGAAAAAAGCTCACGCTGTCGCCCGAATTATAGCCGCAGGCGGTAATGCTGACGGCATCGATGTAGCCGTTGGTAATGGCGCGGGTCAGGCGCTCAAAACTGATTTCCCGCAGCAACAGATCGCCCAGCGGGCTGTTATCGAGCAAGGAAACCGGGTGTTCGTGATCGGTTCCGCCTTGCATCAGGGCCCGCGCCCAATGGTATAAACATCGCACAATTCCCCACAAATCCGCGCGAAACACCTGATCCACGTGCAAATTGCGCCAGATCTCCTCGGTGCGCGCGGTCGATTCCTTGAAATGATCACCGCTGCCGGCAAGTGCCACCGCATTGATGGCGCCCGCCGAGGTACCGCAAATTACCCGAAACGGATTCCAGTTTTTGGGCAACACATTCCCTATGGCCTTCAGGACGCCTTCCTGATAAGCCGCTCGCGCGCCTCCTCCTGTAAGCACAACGCCGTATTTCGCCATCTGGTCACTCGCTTTATGGTACGTGAGAAACGTCTAACCGGCGGCACCCATGCCAGAACCGCTCGCTGCGGTCTGCCCGGCACGCCACCTCTCATTTATCAGTGTAGACCGATGGAAGTCAGATGTTACAAAGCCGATCTGATCATTTTGTGATCTATTGTTGCAGTATCTGAAAAGAATGCGCCGTGCCGGTGCAGCACAGTTTCGTTTTCGCAGGCCCTGGATTAGCATGAAAAAATACAGACCCAAGGGATTGGTACTTATGACGACCCGTACCAACAGCATGTCACTTCTATTTGTTGTTCTTCTTGCGCTTGGCGGTGCAACTCAGAGCCTGGCGCAAAAACCGCCCCGCTACCTGATTGTTCACAGCTACCACTCCCAGCTTGACTGGGTGCAGGACATGAGTGCCGGCATCAAGGCCGGCATGGAGCCGCAGGCCCAGTACAGCGAATTTTTCATGGACACCAAGCGACTGCCTGTTGCCCGACACAAACAGCAGGCCGCAGCGGCGCTTGAGCTGTACCAGCAGCTTCGCCCCGATCTGGTATTTATTTGCGATGACAACGCATTAGGCCTTGTGGGCGAAAAAACAGCCCTGTCGACGTTAACGGTATTTGGCGGGATTAACGGCAGCATTCAGCGGGATTATCCCTGGGTATTTTCCTCCCCCTTAACGGCCGGCGTGCTGGAGCGGTTATTGCTCAAGCGGGGAATCACCGAAATCAGTAACACCCTTGACAGTACCGACAAAACCGCACTGATCCTCATGAGTATGAGCCCGACCGCTCAACTTGCCTTCAGTGAAGAACTCAACAGCCAAAACCAGTTGCGCCTGCCAGGCGGCATTGAGGTAGAGATCTTCCGCAGCAGCCGGTGGCACGACTGGCAGTCGCGTATCCGCCACATCAACCCCGAAAACTACAGTATGATTCTGACCGTAGACAACCTGGCATTACGCGACAATGACAACCTGCACGTACCCGCCAGCCAGATCGTTCAATGGATTAATCAGAACTCGTCCGTGCCCGCCTTCACAACCCACAAAGGTCAATCTGGCCCAGGTCGACTGGCCGGTAGCATCAGCATTGATTCCTACAAGATAGGACAGGAAATGGCCAGGCTGGCCAAACAGATGCTCGAAACGGGCGCCGCGCCCAAAAATCCGGCAGAACGCATCGTGGAACACGACGAAATCAGCTTTTTGTTCAGCTCCAGCGAAGTTTCGAGGCTTCGCCCCAGCATAAATCAGGCCGTAGCAAAATCAGCCCAGTGGCAAGAATGACCCACAGCCATCAGTGAACCGCCTGATCACCAGAGACATCATCGCCCGCCATCAGCCAGCCCATCTGTTCGGCGTCTTGCATGACTTGCCGCGTCGTTTCCAGTGTCCCTTCCAGATACACCTGAAACTGGGTAAGGGTAATGCCCGGCTGCGTGTACAAAAAGTCGCACACCACCAAGCGGGGCAAAGCATCGTCAACAATATCAAGAAAGATCTTGAGTTGCGGGTAGTTCATATTCAGCCGCGACAATTCAGATACCAAGGCCAGTATGGCGCTGGGCCGGATTTCCAGTTCGGTGGAGAACATCAGCCCCTGGTCTTCGATAAAGATTCGTGATTCCGACACACCTTCGAGCTGTTGCAGGCTTTCGATATGGATGCCGTGGCATTGATCACAGACGTAGTGCCCCATGCTCAGCTGCGAGAGCCAACGCATGATCTGATCGCTGTCGGGAATAATCATCTGGGGTTCCTCTTTCGAGCGATACTCGCCCTGCCACGAAAATGGCCGCCACCTTATATGATTGCCCCTGAAATGGCAATGCCGTTGTGTTCCGGCGCGGGCCCGACCGGTTAACACCCGCTACAGCCGAAAAAGATCAGCAAATTGGCACGCATTGATCGGCCCGCTCGGTTTATAATCGCCTTGCCCCTGGCGGGCCTGTTGTTTGCGCAGGCCAGGATCACGCCACTGTAAACTCATCCATGGTTGGAGAATACTCATGCCAAATGCCACTCCCCCCTTACTTGTCTCTACCAAATCCGTTTCTGCCGAAAACTTCCCGTTGACACCCAGCGTTCACGAAGACGCTGCTCACCCGGGCGAAGCGACAGAATCACAGCCTTCGTCGGGCGATACTATTTTGGTCGACAGCCACAGCGATAACGGAATCGCTGACAAGCCGACAACCGCCGCACCTGAAACCGCCATCATGATATCCATGGTTCGGCAGGAGGGCATGAAGTTCGCGCGCGACATCAACTCCAAGCTGGACGACTTCGAGACCCAGGTGACCCAACTGGCAAGCCGCTTGGGCGAATCACATGACAGCCTGAGAGAGGCACTGGATGAACTGCACACGCGAACCGGCCAGGTAACCGGACACATCGGGCAAATTGCAGACCAGCTTCAAGAGACCTCGACCCGCCAGAAAACCGGCCACCAGGCACTCGATGAGCGCTTGCGTACTGCCGCCATGGCGCTTGGCGCGCGCCTTGACCAGCTATCGAATACCCTGTCGGAGCAGCAACTGCAACTTGGCCAGCTCGATGCGGGTCAGGGCGACCTGCAAACGGCCCAATCAAAGCTCGAAGGCATAGTCTTCACGCAAAATCAGGCCCTCGAGTCTCTTGAGCGGTCAATCGGCCAGCAGTTCCAGGACACACAGGCCGACCTGGCCGCATTGCACCGCACCCAGGGCGACCAGCATCAGCAACAGCAAGACCTTGCTGCAAGGCTTGACCATCTCGATGGAAACCTCAACCAGGAAACCGCCAAACGGATTGAACTGGAACGGGCTACGACCGCCTGGCAACTCACCCATCACAAGCATTTCAAGATAGCTACCGCCAGCCTGTGCGGCTTGACCCTCACCATCGCCGGGATCATGACCTGGTTGCACATGGCGCCCAATCCTGCACTTGACCAGGTGCAGCAGGAACTTGCCCAGCTGAAAACCACGCTGGACGCCCAATTGACCGGTGCTGACACCTTGCAAAAAAGCCTGACCAATCTGTCATCCCGCGTGAGTAACGTCGAATCTGCACTCACCCATCACCGGGAAGATAACGCCCGCGTTCAGGCTGACATTGAACAGCTGTCGCAGAACATTGCAGCACTGCGCAGGGATAGCGCGCTGAACCAGACCCGTCAAAGCGAAATTGATCAGACGCTGGCAGCGTTACAAGTACGACTGACAAGTCTGCAGGCCCGTGTTACCCCCCCGCGAATCAATGGCGCAATAGCACCGGTACTGCCGATCCAGAATCAGGACTGGCTTGCCCGTCAGGCACCTGACAACTACAGCATTCAGCTGGTGGGTGTTTACCGGGAGGCGAATCTGGCGACTTTCGTCAACGAAAACGCCGTCCATCTGAGAGACTACCCACTTGCTTCCAACAGAAGTCAGCTTCAGGGGCGCGACTGGTATAACCTCTACTACGGCAACTTCAGCTCTTTCAGTGAAGCCCAGCGCGCCATTACGCAGCTGCCGCCGGCCCTGCAAAACGCCAATCCATGGATTCGCCAGATGGATGCCATCGTAAAATCCGCAGCACGATAACCTGTCACCGGGGCACACTCCTGTTTTGCAGCATGCCCTGGCCACCGATTCTGACACCCATTCGCAGACTCGGTGGTCTACCCTCACACGGCATGGGGCGTTAACTTACTGCACCAACGGCGAGCCTTCAGCTTCCATCGCGATCCCTTCGATATTCGCCTCACCCGCCAGCAAACGCAGATACTGACTTACCGCACGCTGATACACCTGGGAGCCCAGGTAGGCCATGATCTTGTCGCGCACCTGATCATAAGGCAAAGGGCGCCCTTCAATCCGACGCTCGATTTTCACCACATGATAACCATAGCGGGACTCCACGGGGCGTTCGGCAATCCCTTCGGGCAGGCGCATGATTACACGCTCAAACTCCGGCACCGTGTTGCCTTTGGTAATCTGCCCCAGATTGCCCCCAACTTCTTTGGAGGGGCACTCTGAGTACTGCCGGGCAAGCGCGGTAAACTGCTCAGGATTGGCCTGCACTTCAGCCGTCAGCTTGATGGCTAGCGCCTCAGCCTTTTCTCTGGCTTCAAAATCATTCGGGTCTGCGGCAATCAGAATGTGACTGGCTTCCACCAGATCCGGACTGCGAAATCGCGGGCGGTTGGCTTCAAAATATTGTTCACAGGTGGCTTCGTCGGCTGAAGGCAGTGCCACTTCCTGTGCAATCAGCTCGCGAATCCGCGCCTCTTCTTCGGTTTCATGTTCCTGGGCCTGGGCCACTATGCCCAGCTCGGCCGAACGCTGCAGCAGCAGCTCTTTCACCACCAGCGCCTGCGCGGCCTTGGCCCATGCGATCTCGGCAGTTTCCGCCGGGTGATACTGCATTTCCTGTCCAATCAGGCTCTGGGGAATTTCTACCCCATTCACTTTCACCACTTGCATTTTGGCCACCTTTTTCTTTACGACATTCTGTTAACAAAAACCCCCTCCTTTTAAGGGGAGAGGGCTTCAACAACCCACAGCCATTTTAACTCACGGCCGCAGGATGGTATGACTTGAGATCAATATTTCACATGACGCTTCTGGCGCACGATCTGATAGTTACGCCCCAAATACCATACCGGCACGCTGGCAATGTGCACCAGACGGGTAAAGGGGAATACCACCAGCAAGGTCAGACCAAAGAACACGTGCAGCTTGTAGATAATGCTCACGGTCGAGATCGCTTCCGCAGCCTTGTCAATCTGGAAAGTCACGATGCTTTGTGCCCAGGTTCCCAGCTTGACCATTACGGAGCCGTCCATGTGTCCGGCTGAAGCGAAAATGGTCAACAGACCCAGTACCAACTGAATCAGCAACAGCCACAGAATCATGATATCGGAAGGATTGCTGGTGGCACGAATCCGCGGATCTGTCATGCGCCGCTTAAGCAGCATCACCAGACCAACCAGACACATGACGCCGAAAAATCCGCCCGAAACCATGGCTACCAGTTGCTTGGCCGGGGTGGAAATGAAGTGGTGATAAACGGACTCAGGTGTGAGCAGGCCCACAAAGTGACCGCACAACACGAAAATCACCCCGATATGAAACAGGTTACTGGCCACACGCATATCCTTGGTTCGCAGCATCTGGCTTGAGCCGCTTCTCCAGGTATATTGGTCACGATCAAAACGCGCCCAGCTGCCGATAAACAGCACCGCCAGAGCGATGTACGGGTAGATCCCGAATAACAGAGTATTGAGGTAAGACATAAGTGAGCTCCTTGATCACCGCGTCAACGAGGACGTGTCGCGGCTTGGCTATTGTTTGACACAAAGTGAATAGGCGTCGCCTGATCAGCGGCGGGTTCCGGTGGCCGATAGGTGCCACTGGAACAACCGGAAGGCTGTTGATTATCCATAAAGGTAACCTGCTCTTCTTCCCATACCTTATCCAGCGCTTCGGGGGTATCGTCACGTTCTTCCCTGGCAGCCGTTGCCTTGAGCGCAGCAATGTCTACCTGGGCACCGCTGATGATCAGCAGTGCATCGAACAACGCGTAATACTCACTCCGACGCTCCTGAAGGCGGGCACTGAGCAGCCCCAGAATATGCGCGACATCTGCCAACCCTTCCCGGGCATCAAGCTCGGGCTGTTGCGACAGGAATTCGAGATACAGGGGAATATAGTCCGGCAACTCCCGCACACCGATCTCGAAACCGTTGCGCTGATACACATCAAGCAGATTCACCATCGCCTGGCCACGGTCACGGGATTCACCGTGAACGTGCTCAAACAGCAACAGTGACAGGGAGCGGCCGCGATCAAAGAGGAAACCATACTCCTCCTGAACGTCCATTAACTCACCTGTCGTCAGCTTTCGAAGCAACTTCAGCAAACAGGCACGGGATTCGGAAGGAATCTCCCGCGCCCCGTTGATTTCGGCTGCGATTTCTTCCGCGTGAGCACGAAGCTCCTCTCCCGGATATTCCATCAACAGCGAAATCACCTTGAGAATTCTCATGGGTGTGCCCTCTTATTCCCAGACTTGAACAGTCTTGATGATGTCGCGGCGATTGGCTTTTTTACCACCAAACATGTTGACGTCCGAATTGCCGTCGGAGCAGCCATTGCCGAAGCTGAAACCGCAACCGCCACGCTCTGCAAAGGCTTCGTTCAGTGCGTCCTCGCGGTGAGCGGTAGGAATCACGAACCGGTCTTCGTAGTTGGCGATCGCCATGTAGCGATACATGTCTTCGACCTGCAGCGCCGTCAGATTCACCTCTTGCAGCACCTTCAAATCCTGCTTGCCGTGGACGGTCTTGGCGCGCATGTAGGCACGCATGGCGAGCATGCGCTTGAGTGCCAGAATGACCGGCGTTTCGTCACCGGCGGTCAGCATGTTGGCCAGGTACTTGACCGGAATACGCAGCGACTTGACATCGGGAATCAACCCGTCCATGTCGATGTAGCCAGCCTCCGCCGCATGCTGAATCGGGCTCAAGGGTGGCACATACCACACCATCGGCAGCGTGCGGTACTCGGGGTGCAACGGCAGCGCCACTTTCCAGTCCATAGCCATTTTGTACACGGGCGAGGCCTGGGCAGCAGTAATCACCGAATCCGGTACGCCGTCTTTGCGAGCCTGGGCAATCACCTTGGGATCGTGCGGATCCAGGAAGACCTCGCACTGCTTGGCATACAGATCTTTCTCGTTAGGCGTGCTGGCCACCTCGAGGATTTTGTCTGCATCGTACAGCAGCACACCCAGATAACGGATACGGCCCACACAGGTTTCCGAGCACACGGTTGGCTGGCCGGATTCAATCCGTGGATAACAGAAAATACACTTCTCTGATTTGCCGGATTTCCAGTTGTAATAGATCTTCTTGTACGGGCAGGCGCTGATACACATACGCCAGCCACGACACTTGTCCTGGTCGATCAGCACAATGCCGTCTTCTTCGCGCTTGTAGATCGCGCCAGAAGGGCAAGAGGCCACACACGCCGGGTTCAGACAGTGCTCACACAAACGTGGCAGGTACATCATGAAGGTATTTTCGAACTTGCCGTAAATATCCTTCTGGATGTGGTCAAAGTTTTTGTCCTTGCTGCGCTTGGCGAATTCTGTTCCCAGAATCTCCTCCCAGTTGGGACCCCACTCGATCTTTTCCATGCGACGTCCGTCGATGAGCGACCGGGGCCGTGCGATCGGCTGATGGTCTCCCAAAGGTGCGGTGTGCAGGTGCTGATAGTCAAAATCGAACGGCTCGTAGTAGTCGTCGATCTGTGGCAGATCCGGGTTGGCGAAAATGTTCGCCAACACGCGCCACTTTCCGCCAATACGAGGTTCAATGCTGCCGTTGCTGTTACGCTTCCAGCCGCCATTCCACTTGTCCTGGTTCTCCCACTCTTTGGGGTAACCAATACCCGGTTTGGTTTCAACGTTGTTGAACCAGGCATATTCGACCCCTTCACGTGAGGTCCAAACGTTTTTGCAGGTGACCGAGCAGGTGTGGCAACCGATACATTTGTCGAGGTTGAGCACCATGCCGACTTGTGAACGAATTTTCATCTTTACGTCTCCTTAAACATATTCCGGCAGGGCTTAAACTTCTTCAGGCAATGGCTGCGGCAAGGCATCACCATTGGGCCCGTCGAGCCAATCGATCTTGCTCATCTTGCGCACTACCACAAACTCGTCACGGTTACAGCCTACGGTACCGTAGTAGTTGAAGCCCCAGGCTTGCTGGGCGTAACCACCGATCATATGGGTAGGTTTGAGCACCACACGGGTCACCGAGTTATGGTGGCCACCACGCGTGCCGGTCGTCTCGGCACCAGGAATGTTGAGAATCCGCTCCTGTGCGTGATACATAAGCGTCATACCTTCGTTAACACGCTGGCTCACCACCACACGGCAGGCAATCGCGCCGTTGACGTTAAAGACTTCGACCCAGTCGTTATCTTCAATACCCACCTTCTTCGCATCGACTTCCGACATCCAGATGATGGGGCCGCCCCGTGAGAGGGTTTGCATCAACAGGTTATCGGTGTACACGCTGTGAATACCCCACTTCTGGTGTGGCGTAATCCAGTTCAGTGCGATTTCAGGATTGCCATTGGACTTCTTGTTCATAATGGGCGTAATGGTCTTGGTATCGATGGGCGGTTTGTAGGAAACAAACTGCTCGCCGAAGGCCTGCATCCATGGGTGATCCTGATAGTACTGCTGACGCCCGGTCAGGGTACGCCATGGAATCAACTCATGTACGTTGGTGTAGCCGGCGTTATAACTCACGTGCTCATCTTCCAGACCCGACCAGGTGGGCGAGGAAATGATCTTGCGCGGCTGAGCGACGATATCGCGGAAGCGAATCTTCTCCTCTTCCTTGGCCGTGGCCAGATGCGTGTGATCACGACCGGTGATCTTGCTCAAGGCCTCCCAGGCTTTGACCGCAACATGGCCGCTGGTTTCAGGTGCCAGGGTCAGAATCATTTCGGAGGCATCAATGGCGCTCTCCAGTTTTGGCCGTCCTTTGCTCACACCCTCTTCGGTGACTGTGTAGTTGAGTTGGGCCAGCAGGGCGATTTCTTCCTGCGTATCCCAGTTGATCCCCTTGCCACCATTGCCGAGCTTGTCGAGCAACGGGCCAATGGAGGTGAATTTTTTGTACACGGCAGGATAGTCGCGCTCAACCACCACCATGCTCGGCGCGGTTTTGCCGGGAATAAGGTCACACTCGCCTTTTTTCCAGTCCTTCACATCCAGCGCCTGACCCAGCTCGCCAGCGGTATCGTGCAGCAGCGGCACAGTGACCAGGTCTTTTTCCACGCCCAGCACGCCTTCCGCGACCTTCGAGAAGGACTTGGCAATGCCTTTGTAGATTTCCCAGTCGCTTCTGGCTTCCCACGCGGGGTCTGTCGCCGCCGTCAGCGGGTGGATGAAGGGATGCATGTCCGAGGTGTTCATGTCATCTTTTTCATACCAGGTCGCCGTGGGCAACACTATGTCGGAGTACACGCAGGTTGAAGACATGCGGAAGTCCAGAGTTACCACCAGATCCAGCTTGCCTGTAGGAGCGTTATCAACCCAATCGACTTCCGTCGGACGTGGGCCGCCCGTTTTGCCAAGGTCTTCGTTCATGACGCCGTTGCGGGTACCGAGGAAGTACTTGAGCATGTATTCATGCCCTTTGCCCGAGGATCCCAGCAGGTTCGAACGCCACACGAACAGGTTGCGCGGGAAGTTTTCCGGTGCATCGGGGGCTTCCGCAGCAAATCGCAAGCTGCCTGCTTTCAATTGCTGCACGGCATAATCCTTGGGCTCCATACCGGCGGCCTGGGCGTCGCGGCAGATTTGCAGCGGATTGCGATTGAGCTGTGGCGCCGATGGCAACCATCCCATACGCTCGGCACGCACGTTCCAGTCGATCATGTGCTCCGGGAAAGCGTTTTTGTCGGCCAAGGGTGACAGTACTTCTTTCGCGTTCAGCTTCTCATGGCGCCACTGACTGCTGTGGGCATAGAAGAAGGAGGTACCGTTCATCTGCCGGGGTGGACGGCTCCAGTCAAGACCAAAGGCCAAGGGCTGCCAGCCGGTTTGTGGCCGCAGTTTTTCCTGACCAACGTAGTGTGCCCAGCCACCACCGCTTTGACCGATACAGCCGCACATGATCAACATGTTGATCAGGCCACGGTAGTTCATGTCCATGTGGTACCAGTGGTTCATGGCGGCGCCCACGATGATCATGGAGCGTCCACGGGTAACATCGGCGTTGGCGGCAAATTCGCGCGCCACCTGAATCACCTTCTTGCGATCAACACCGGTGATCTTTTCCTGCCATGCCGGGGTATAAGGCACGTCCTGGTCGTAGCTGGATGCCACGTTACCGCCACCCAGACCACGATCAATACCATAGTGGGCCATCATCAGGTCGTATACAGTGGCGACCTTCAGTGTTTTGCCATCAACGGTTTTGACGTTTTTGAAAGGTACGTTGCGTACCTGGATGTCTTCCTGGGC
>JBFHRO010000046.1:0-18103 GCA_041591635.1 Oleiphilaceae bacterium
GCGCGAAGAAAAACGCCTCGCCCACTGGCAACAGGTGGCCATCAGTGCCGCCGAGCAGTGTGGTCGTGCGGTGATCCCTTTGATCCACCCGGTGCAGTCGCTGACCGACTGGCTTTTGCAAACCCACGCGGACGAATGCAAGCTGGTGCTGCATCACCGCACCACCCAAACACTGGAGCAGTTGCCAAGGCCCGCCTCGGTCACCCTGCTGATTGGCCCGGAGGGCGGGCTAAGCGATGCCGAAATAACAGAAGCACTACAACAGGGATTTTGCGGCACCGCCCTGGGTCCACGGGTATTTCGCACCGAAACCGCCCCCGTTGCCGCACTCGCCACCCTGCAGTGGCTGTGGGGTGACTTCCGGCAGACCTGACGCCTGCCGTACACGCCTTCGATTCCAGATAATAACGCTAACAACGGATGATCTTCATGAACACTCAAGTCCAGAGCGAGTCAATGACACCAACGGCGACCAGGCCCCTGTCCCGCTACAAACGCTGGTTAATCCCCCTGACCTTGCTGGCCCTCACCGCCGCCGCCTTTGCCTACTTGAAGGCGCATCAAAACACGCCCGTCAAGGCCAGCAAAACCGAGAAAAGCTGGCCGGTGAATACCCTGCGCATTCAGCCGGAAACCGCCGTGCCCCAGGTGGATTTGCTGGGCGTCGTCGAGGCTCCCTATTCCAGCGTGCTAAGCGCCGCCGTCGCTGCTGATGTGGTCAAGTCCCTGGCACTGGAAGGCGCCCAGGTACGTGAGGGGGAGTTGCTGTTGCAACTCGATGACCGGGAAATCGCCTTGCTGCTGGCCCAACGGGAAGCCGATGTGGCCGATCTGCAAGCCCGCATTCAATCCGAGATGGTTCGACACCAGGCCAACCTCGCCGCCATGGAGGGGCAGCGTACCTTGCTGTCACTGGCAGAGAAGGCCGTTTCCCGGGAACAGCAGCTGTCACAGTCCAATGTCTCGAGCGCCTCCAAAATCGATCTGGCGCGACAGCAGCTTGAAACCACACGCTTGAGCGTGGTTGCCAAACAGCTCGATGTCGAAGATCACCCCAACCGTCTGGCCCAACTCAAGGCCCAACTGGCACGGGCCGAGGCCAATCTCGCCCAAACCCGCCTTGATGTTAAGCGCACACGGATTCTCGCCCCCTTTGATGCCACCATTACCCAGGTCTATGTTTCACCCGGAGAGCGGGTACGATCGGGGGATCGGTTAATCGAACTCTACGACCGGCAAAAAACCGAAATCCGCGCCCAGATCCCGCAGCGCTGGGTGGATGATCTCGCGGCGGCGCACGCCCGCGGACAACAACTCACGGCCACGGCCAGCTCCGCCTCCGGGCCGGTCAGCCTGACGCTGGATCGCCTCTCGGGTGAAGTGAACAGTGGCACCGGCGGTGTCGATGGGCTGTTTCGACTCACCGAACAGGCCACTGGATTGGTACGCGGCAAAACCCTGCACCTGACGCTCAATCTCCCTGCGGTGGAAAACGTTTATCGCCTGCCGCTATCTGCACTCTATGGAACCGATCGCATTTATCGCCTCAAGGACGAGCGGCTCGAATCCATTAGCATCACGCTGATGGGGCGCAACATGCTGAACGATCGCCAGTACCTGCTTTTCACCAGCGGTGAACTGAAATCTGAAGATGAAATCATCACCACGCAACTGCCCAATGCCATTAACGGTCTGAAAGTCAGGATCAACAACGCGACACCAAAAGAGGCGACGCAAAATGCACAAGGGTAACAGGGGTCATCAGGAGGATATTCTTGGCCGCTTTGCCAATCACAAGGTGGCTGCCAACCTCCTAATGGTGATTATGCTGGTCGCCGGATTCTTTGCCCTCGGCAAGCTTAACCGGCAATTTCTGCCGAACTTCGCCATTGACTACATCACGGTACGGGTAGTTTGGCCCGGCGCCAGCGCCGAGGATGTGGCGCGATCGATCACCACCCCCTTGGAGCAGGAGCTGCGCAACCTCGACAATGTCAAAGAGATGACCTCAACCTCCTCTCGCGGCCTGAGCGTGATCGTCGTCAAGTACGATGATGGTTCAGATATGGGCCTGGCACTGAATCAGGTCAAAGAGCTCGTCGGTCTGGTACGCAACCTGCCAGCCGATAGCGAGGAGCCCAAGATTTCCAAAGTGGTGCGTAACGAAGACATCGCCACCCTGATCCTTACCGCCGACAGCAGCCTGGCAGAATTGCGCCCGCTGGCACATCGCTTTGAGCGGGAACTGCTTGATCGGGGCGTGGCGAAAGTCGACTTCATTGGCCTGCCCGAGCAGGAAATCGCCATTGAAGTTCCCGCCAAAACCATCGATACCCTGGGCCTGTCTCTGGTGCAACTGGGCCAACGCATCAACCGTCACAGCCAGGACATTCCCGCCGGCACCATTGGTCAGAACGACTCGGCACGGGAGATCCGCAGCCTCGAAAAACGCCGCTCGCCGGCCGAATTCGAAACCCTTGCGGTACTCACCACTGCCGATGGCAAACGGCTGCAGCTGGGTGATATTGCGGCCATATCCTTGCGCGCCAAAGAGCAGCAGGTCGAGGTCTTTCACGACCACAAACCCGCCATTCTGATGCAGCTTAAGCGCCCCGAAAGCGCGGATGCACTCTCATCCGCCAAAGTCATGCAAGAGTGGTTGGAAGAGATCACCCCCACCCTGCCGCCCAAGGTGCGGGTCTTTCCCATGGACGAGCGCTACAACCTGATCCAGCAGCGCATTGATCTGCTGGTCAAAAACGGTATCGGCGGGCTCATTCTGGTCATTGCCATTTTGTATGTGTTTCTCAATGGCCGGGTTGCCTTCTGGGTCACCATGGGCATTCCCGTCTCCTTTATGGGCGCCCTCGCCGTTCTGTATTTCAACGGCGGCACCATCAACATGGTCAGCCTGTTTGCCTTGATCATGACCCTGGGCATCATTGTCGACGATGCCATCGTGGTGGCCGAAGATGCGCTGACGCACTACCAGACAGGCGAGAGCTCGCTCCAGGCCGCCGAAGGGGGGGCCCGACGCATGCTGGTGCCAGTCATGTCTTCGTCACTCACCACCATTGCGGCTTTTTTACCGCTGATGCTGGTGGGGGGCATCATAGGCAACATTCTGGCGGACATTCCCTTTGTCGTGATCTGCGTGATTACCGCCTCCCTGGTGGAGAGCTTTTTGATCCTGCCGGGACACCTGCGCCACAGCTTTCATAAGAACCATCACCGCGCTCCCACCCCCATTCGCCAGAAGATGGATAACGGCTTTAACCGCTTTCGCGACCATGGCTTTCGCCCGCTGGCACAGTGGGCCATCCAGAACCGCGCCACCACCTTGCTGGGTGCCTGTTGTGCCATGGCGCTGGCCATCGCGCTGGTAAAATTCGGACATATCAAGTTTCACTTCTTCCCTCAACCGGAAGGCACCCTGCTGATTGCCAGCGCCAAGTTCGCTGCCGGAACGCCCCCGGAAACTGTCAAGAACTTCGCCTTTTTGATGGAAGAGAAACTCAAACAGACCGATGCAGAACTAAGCAGCGACGGCTCACTCATTCAAACCTCGCTGGTGCGCCTGAATACGGGGTCGTTTGATGGCGGTCAGCGTTTTCAGTTTGGCGATCAATACGCCACCGTGCAGGTTGAGCTTATCGAGCCAGACAGCCGGGAGATCCGCAACCATGCCTTTATCAACCACTGGCGCAATGCCATTAGCTTGCCCGCCGGACTGGAACAGCTCAGCATTACCAGCCCGCAAGGGGGCCCTCCGGGCCGGGCACTCGACATTTTTCTGGCCGGGCGTGATCCCGAAACCCTCAAAATGGCCGCCGAACAACTGGCCGAAGTTATGAAGCAGTACGCCGGCGTCGAAGATGTGCTCGACGACCTGCCCTATGGCAAACAGCAATTCGTTTTCCGGCTGACGCCCTTGGGAGAGTCATTGGGGTTCAGTATTACCGAGGTAGGACAACAGGTACGTGCCGCCCTGGATGGGCAGTTGTTGCAAATCTACCAGGAAGACGATGAAGAAATAGAAGTGCGTATCATGCTTCCCCAGGAAGAAAGGTATTTGCAACGCACCCTGGAAACCTTGCCTGTGATCACGGCAAAGGGCAGCAGTGTACCCTTGGGTGAAATCATCCACCTCGACTCACGCCGCGGCCTTGATCTGCTGCGTCACACTGACGGTCGCCTGGGTGTTCACGTCACAGCCGAGGTAGACAGCCAGCAAACCAACGCCAATGAAGTCCTGGCGCAACTGCAAAAAACCATCATCCCCCAGCTGATTGCCGATTACGGCCTGGTGGTGGAATACAAGGGCAAGGCCGAAGAACAGAAAGAAACCGGCGCCGACATGGCCCAGGGCGCCCTGCTGGCGCTGATGATGATTTACGTCATTCTGGCCTGGGTATTTGCCAGCTATGCCTGGCCACTGGCGGTCATGATCGCGATTCCGTTTGGTTTGTGCGGGGCGGTGTTCGGGCACTGGATCATGGGCATTGATCTGACATTGCTCTCGCAGTTTGGCATGTTCGGTCTGTCGGGCATTGTCATCAACGACTCCATCATCCTTGTGACTTTCTACAAGGAGCTGCGTGCCAAGGGCGTGGCCATCAAGGCCGCACTGGTCGATGCCGCCTGCCTGCGCCTGCGGGCCGTGTTGCTGACATCCTTGACCACTATTGCCGGCCTTACGCCCTTGTTATTTGAAACCTCGCTGCAGGCCCAGTTTCTGATTCCCATGGCCGTGAGCATTTCCTTTGGACTTGCCTTTGCCACCTTGCTGGTACTGATTGTCATTCCCGTGATTCTCTCCCTGATTGAACAATTCAGTGAATCACGAACAGGGGCATCACTTGCGCAGGCCGCCCGAATTCAGTCGGCTCCTGAGGCAAAATCAAGCTAAATATATTTGGTAACAAGGATTGACATTCGGCTCGCGCCCACGCCTTCGCGGGCCAGTTTCACTATCCACAAAAGCTGTGGATAACTTTGTGAATAATTTTTGGGAAAGGTCTATAAGGGCCTAGTCTGTATGGGCCCATGACACTTTGATCACATTTCGATCAAAACAAATAAATGCATAGAAATCAACGTGTTAAATATGTCAACAGCGACAAACGATTTTTTTATGCTAGGCTCAAAATCAATAAGTTAAGCGATTTGGCTCAGCTTTTACCTGTGCATAGGTTTTTTAATGAGCAGTTTTTGACAGCAACCGTCAAAAGTGTGAGCCACTGAGCGTTTTGTTACATTTGGTAGCACACACCTCATTTTAAGCGTGTATTTTATGCAACACCTATCGATATAATACGTTCGTGCAAAAAATGTTCGACAACATAATCCGCGTGCGTTGGCTCATGATGCCAGACGGTTTCGCAACGGACAGCCAAACAGTCGCTTTACCCACCTGACACCGCCGTAAAACAGGTTAACCACTATGATGGAAGTGCTACAAAACCCGGAATTCTGGAAATACATCAGTATCCCCTTTATTGCTGGCCTGATCGGCTGGAGTACTAACTGGCTGGCCATAAAACTGACCTTTTACCCGCTTGAGTTCTTCGGTATTCGTCCGTTTCTGGGCTGGCAAGGCATCATTCCTTCCAAAGCACGAAAAATGGCCGCCATCAGCGTCGATGCCACCATTTCGAAAATTGGCACCGTTGGCGAAATCTTTGAACAGATCGACCCCAAAGTACTGGCCAAATACATCATAGATACGGTAGACCCCCGCGTAGAGGAATATGTCGATGAGCTGATGCTCAAGGACTACGCCACCTTCTGGGAAAACCTGCCGGTATCACTCAAGCAGATGGTGTACGAGCGGGTGCGCAAAAATGCCCCGGCCCTAGTTGACAACCTGGTGGAAGATCTGTCGCAAAACATTGAAGAACTGCTCGACATCAAAAACATGGTGATCGACCAACTGGCCAACGACAAACGTCTGCTGAACCGTATTTTTCTCGAATGCGGCGAACAGGAATTCAAGTTCATCATCAACTCGGGTGCCTGGCTGGGCTTTGCTTTTGGCGTACCTCAGATGGCGGTGTGGTATTTCTTTCAAGACTGGTGGATTTTACCTGTCGCCGGCCTGATCGTTGGTTACGCCACCAACTGGATTGCCTTGAACGTCATCTTCCGCCCGCTCAATCCAATAAAAATCTGGAAATACCAGCTTCAGGGCATGTTTCTCAAGCGCCAGCCAGAGGTCGCGCAATCCTTTTGCCACATCATCACCCACGAGATCCTGACCATCGGCAACATCATCAATGCCATTCTCAATGGCCCGGAAGCCGAGCGTGCCAAGAGCATGGTGAAAAAGCACATCAAGCCGATTGTGGATGACACGGCCGGCGTGTCCAAGCCACTGACACAGATCGCCTTTGGCCCCAAGGGCTTTGCTGCCCTCAAACACCAGGTCGGCGAAAAAGCGATCGAGATCTCGGCAGGCGCATTCAGAGATCCGGTATTCAACAATGACCGTGCGGTTGCCGTGGAAAACATCATGCGCGAGCGCATGGAAGCGCTTTCATCAGAAGAATTTCAGGATCTGCTGCGGCCCTGCTTTCAGGAAGATGAAATCAAACTCATCATGGTGGGCGCCGGATTGGGGTTTGCGGCCGGTCTGGCACAGCTGGTGTTTGTGTTCGGCGGGCTCTAGTCGAAGATAATCAGGTATTGCAAGGCCGGCCCCGGATGAAACACCGGCGTCGGCTTTTTTCTTCTTCTTTCTTTCTTGCTTTTTTCTTTCTTGCGACTCATCCCTTCTGGTTTTCTGCACGGTTTCACAAAAAACTCGCCAAATCCATCACATTTTCTTTGACAAAAGGTGATCATCTGTCTTCAATTGTAAAACGATGTTAAATCGCGTTGTTTTACTGTCAGCACAATAATAATCGGATAGCCGGAGTTACGCATGGAAAGTCAGATCACGCAGGGTCTACGTCAGATTCGTTTGGGAAATACGGTACTGCAAAAGAAACAAGTCAGAAAACAGCTGATCGCCGAGGTCAATGAACTCTTGAGTCGGCTAGAGCAACTCGAAGACCAGGCTTCCTTCCACCAGAGCCACGCCCGGCAATCCTGGCAACAGATGATCAATCAGCGCTGCAGCACACTGGCACTGCTGTGCGCTAACTGACGACGCAAGCCTCTCTGCCCCGCATTCAGGCTGCCAGCATCTCGTGCAGCCTGAAAAATGCCTTTCTGGTCACGAATACCCGCCTGGTTACGACGTCTTTCCGCGCACCGCATCCTGCACCGTCATGCCCTGCCACAGGCTGTCCAGTGTGTTATCCAGCGCGTCAAAAAGAGGCGCCAGGGTGTCATCGCAGTGAATCCGTTGCAGCAAGTCTTCTTCGTCTTTGCGTATCGTCAAGAGCACATCGGCCAGACGTATCTGGTCCAATGAACGCCCGGGAACCAGCAAATCCCCTTTTTCGCCAGCCACTTCGATCAAGCCGTGACGGATCATTTTATCGGTCACCCGGCGTGTGACGGTGGCGGGAACCCGCATGGCCGCTTCCAGCCCCAACTGTGACAGCGGTGTTTTGCCGGCGTCAAAAGGCCGAGCGATTTGCAGCATCACCGCCAGCGCGAGCTTCTCCAGTAAAGCCGAGGACTCGGAGGCCTTATAGGTGCGGGTGATATGAGCGGCATTCTGATGGTAGTAGCTCACACTGGCACCCACCAGCAGCACGAGCCAGCTGACGTAAACCCAAATGAGCATCACAATGCTCACGGCAAAACTGGAGTAAATCGCCTCGTACTGCGCTGATTTGACCACAAATGAAGCAAACAGCACCCCACTGGCCTGCCAGCCCAGACCGCCCACCAACCCGCCAATCAGTGCACTCTTGAAGCTCACCCGGGTGTTGGGAATAAAGATAAACACAAACACAAAGGCACCGGTGATCAGCAGCAAAGGCGTCATTTTGGTGAGGGACGCAAACAGGGTTCCAAAGGGCTCGATGGCAATCAGGCTCTGAATCAGACTGGAGCTCATGATGGTGGCAGTCGTACCTATGGCCGAAACCACGAGCACCGGGCCAATCAGGATCACACTGAGGTAGTTGCTGAAGCGCTGCCCAAATGAACGCATATTGGGCACACGCCAAATGTAGTTAAATGAGCGCTCTATTTTCTGCACCAGCGAGATCACGGTGTAAATCAGCATGATCAGGCCAACCGAGCCCAGCACCCCCACCTTGATGTTGTCGACAAACTGCAACACGTTGTTGGCGATGGAAAGCCCCTTCTCCCCCATGGGTTCAAAAAAGTTATGCAGCAAGGGGGTCAGGCGATTATGCACGCCGAGGGACTTGAGCACCGAGAAGCTCAGTGCCAGCATGGGCACGACCGACAACATGGTGGTGTAGACCAGGCTCATGGCATGCAGGGTCAGGTTACCGCTGACGATATCCCGCACCACGGCATAGAGCACCCGCAAGGTTTTGCGCACCGCACGCTCAAGCGGGTTTTCGGGGTTCACAGGCTCGCTTAGCAGCGCCTGCTCCATCAGTTCAAGTTTGTGGATCAAGCTGTTGTGCGATGATTCCATGCCAGGAGCAATCCTTTATCTGTATCTGTTGAAGGGAAGTGGGCCGCCACTGGGCCATCGCGACCTTGCAGCCGCGCCCATCATAACCTACACCGGGCATTCATCAAGGTAGCGTTGCAACTCCCGAGTCAATTTCTGCAGCTCATCCATCACCCAGGGCGCCCATTCCGCGGCACCTGCCTTATCCTTGTTGTGGTGCAGTTCTTCCAGACGGGCTGCCAAATCGCGCAAACGGGTGGCCGAGATATTCGCCGCCCCCCCTTTGAGCGAATGGGCCAAGCGGTACAGCAACTCTTCGTTGTCCACCGACACGGCGGCTGAATACTCTTGCTCAAAACGGGAAAAGGTTGCAATGAAGGTGGTCAGAATGCGAGGAATGATGTGCTTGTGGGCACTGAAACGCTTAAGCAGGTCCTGGGTATCAAAGGTGGGGCTGCGCTTATTGATATGCAGAGCCGATTGCGCCAGCGCACTGATACCTTGCCCCCGGTCTTGCTCTGTGGTCTTGTCGTTCATCTTGTCCCCCTCATTGGGTGTATCTGTGAGGCTTTCTGACAACCTCAACTCTTCCAGGCAGCTTTCCTCCTGCTTGCGTTCGGACAGGAGCGCCGCAGCGACCGGTGCCGGCACAGAAGGTCTCTGACTGCCTTTAGTCGCGCCCAACAGGGCCGGATTGCACCATTTACGAATCATGGCGAGCAAGCGGTCATTCTCGATCGGCTTGGTAAGAAAATCGCTCATACCGGCCTCCAGGCAGCGGCGTTTTTCTTCGATAGTCGCATTCGCCGTCAAGGCGATCACCGGAATATCCTTGCCGTACAGCTCGCGAATCCGGCGCGTCGCCACATAGCCGTCCATAACGGGCATATGGGCATCCATCAGAATCAGATCAAAAGGCACAGACTGGTGCTCAATCATCGATAAGGCATGGCGCCCATTGTCGGCCACCTGCACCTGATAGCCGCCTTGTTCCAGCACTTCACGCGCCACCACCTGGTTGAGCACGTTGTCTTCCACCACCAGTATCCGCAAGGAATGCTCCTCGTCAGCGATTTTCTTGCCTGCCAAGGCATCTTGCCTGGCAAAATCATGCAAATCGCTCTCAGCGGCGAGCTTCAGGCTCTCCACCACCCGAGCCAGCAGCACAGGTTTGCTCAGCACCGCCGCGATCCCATGGTGACCCGGCTGGAACTCGGGCTTCTCTTGCTGGCGAATACTGACCACCGGAATAAGACGGCAATCATGCTTTTCGCCCGTCAGCAGCGCCTCATGCAACTCGTTCACAGTGACATCACTGCTGCTGACATCTAAAAAGAGCGCCACACGCCCTTGCATCTCGTCGAGCCGCAAAAGCAGCTCACTGGCACGCCCGTATAAAGTGACCCGCGTTTTCAGCTGTCGCAATACCCGCACCAGCTCGCCGCAGGCCCGACCATCGCCAATCACCACCGCCGAACCGAAGGGGTTGTCGAACCTGGTATGAGGCGTACCGTAGGAATCATCGGCACGATCCAGCTCCAGATAGAATGAGAACTCACTGCCCGCGCCGACACTACTCAAGAGGGTGATCTCGCCACCCATGAGCTCAACCAGACGCTTGCAGATAGCCAATCCCAACCCGGTACCGCCAAAGCGGCGTGTCGTGGAGCCATCGGCCTGGGTAAAGGCGTAAAAAAGCTTTTTCTGCGCACTGTCGCTGATGCCAATGCCTGTATCGGTCACCCGGAACAGCAATCGCACGCTGCGGGAATTGCTGTGCTCACGCGTTATCGAGACCGTCACCTCGCCCCGGTCGGTAAACTTGATCGCGTTGCTGACAAGATTGATCAACACCTGGCTAATGCGGTGGGGGTCTCCGATCAGGCGATTGGGTATATGCGGATCGATACTAAAGAGTAAATCCAGTTTTTTGTCCGCTGCAGCTACGGCCTCCACGTCGGCGAGCTTTTCTATGACCTTGGCAAATTCGAACTCGGTATGTTCGAGTTCCAGCTTGTTGGCCTCGATTTTGGAAAAATCCAGAATATCGGTGATCAGTGCCAGCAACATGTCGGCCGAATTCTTGATGCGCCGGACATAGCCGCTCTGGCGCACATCCATGTTGGTGCGGGCAAGCAGTTCCGACAAGCCGATGATGGCATTCATGGGAGTGCGAATCTCATGACTCATGTTCGCCAGGAATTCACTTTTGGCACTGTCGGCTTTTTGCGCCTCATCACGGGCAAGTTCAGCCTCCTGACGTTCATGCTCAAGACTGCGGTTCTTTTCGACCAGGGCCGCTTCGGCGACCTGAGCCTGGCGCAAACTCTCGTTGTAGGCGGCAATGAACTGCCCTAACTCATCCGTCGAGTGCCACTCCACGGGCACACGCACCCCGCGGGCTTTCAGGGCATCAATGGAATCGCGCACCTTGTTAAGCGGTTTGAGAACGGTCGCCCGCAGCGCCAGAATGAAACCCACCAGAAAAATGGCCACGTAGATAATAAACAGCAGCAGTTCCTTCAGCAGTCGCGCCGTCAATTCGTTGCCCACGCTCGACACATCGACAATCACTTCCAGAAAACCGGTACGCAGCAGATCACCTTCGTATTCCTGCACCACACTGGCGCTGATACGATGCTGGTATTCAAGCAAAGGTTCATCAAGGGCCTGACAGGTCCCCACTTCGCGACTCTCCCGCACCAGATCGCCAAAGCTTTCGAGTTCATCCAGTCGTGCACACACCAGATTTTCGGTTGCCTCCAGGGTGCGCATGATTGACAGAGTAGATTTGCGATCGAACTGCCACAGCGGGATCGCCAGCTGGTTAGCCACCTGATTGACAAACAGCTCAAGCTGTTCCAGCCGATCATCACGCATTTCCTGGATTTTGAGCGATACATACACCAGGTTCGCTAACACCAGCAAAACCACCAAGGGCAAGGCTGCAGCAAACAAAAACTTGACGACGAGCGAGGATCCCCTAAGAAACGTCATGGGCCTGCAGATTCCTGAAATGTTTAGATCAGAATAGACACCAATCGATTGATATACAAAGCGCCCCGCTTATCTCTGGGGTAGCCTATAGTAGCTGGCTACAAGCAGTAGGTGGCTACAGGATGTATAGTAGGTGGCTACAGGATGTAGCATCGATATTGCGCAGACAAAGAGGCGACCACCATGCACCGGGAATTCTGGGAAGACAAATGGACCCGTAACGAAATCGGTTTTCATCAGACCAGCGTCAATCAGTATCTGGTCAACTACTGGCACCAGGTGTCATGTGCCGGTCAGGAGCAGGTGCTGATTCCCCTGTGCGGCAAAAGCCACGACATGCTCTGGCTGAATCAGAAGGGCCATCGGATTCTGGGCGTGGAGTGGAGTGCAGTAGCCTGTCGCCAGTTTTTCGAGGAAGCCGGACTGACGGCCCAGGTCACGCCAGGAACCCCTTTTAGCCGCTACCGGCATCAGGACATGGAGCTCTGGTGTGGCGATTTCTTTGACCTCAGCCCAGGCGCCACCCACGACATCCGCCTGGTATTCGACCGCGCGGCACTGATTGCCCTGCCGCACAGCCTGCGTGATCGCTATGCAACCCACCTCAAGACCCTGCTTAAACCCGGCAGCCGGATACTCCTGGTTACGCTGGAGTATCCTCAGGAAGAAATGGCCGGCCCGCCCTTTTGCGTCACCGATGAAGAAGTCAAACGCTTGTTTGCGGATCGCTTTTCAATCGAGCTGATTCACACCCAATCCCTTGGGCGCGATGACCCCTTTGCCAAACGCAAGGGGCTCAGTTATCTGTTCGAAAAGGTTTTTTTGCTTTCTTCAGCAGCCTGAGTGCCGACAATTTACTCAATCTTAATGATCAGAATCTGTCCAAGGTTACAAATCACGACTAAGCTGAAAATAGATTGCCACGGCGAGCCAGACGCTGTTTTCGCAGACAGACAGGCGGTTACGCCCGCATGGGCAAGGTGGTCGGGCTCGGGATGCGACGAGTATCCGGCCAGTGCGGCAGAAGGTTTCAACGCATCCGGCAGGGTGATTTGGTATCAGGTTTAAGGGGAAGCCATATGAGTCTTTTCAATCATTTCAAAGCACGCTATGAATCGACGAAAGAAGAGGAGTACTCGCTGGAAGAGTACCTCGAAATGTGCAAAAAAGACCCGTCCGTGTATGCCTCCGCCGCCGAGCGCTTGCTGCTGGCCATCGGCGAGCCGGAATTTGTGGATACGTCACTCGACCCGCGCCTGAGCCGGATTTTTTCCAACAAGATTATCAAGCGCTATCAGGAGTTCGATGACTTCTACGGCATGGAAGAATGCGTCGAGCAGATAGTGTCTTTCTTCAAGCATGCGGCCCAGGGCCTCGAAGAGAAGAAGCAGATTCTGTATCTGCTGGGCCCGGTCGGGGGCGGCAAGTCGTCCCTGGCAGAAAAACTCAAGGCGCTGATGCAAAAGGTTCCCTTTTACGCCATCAAGGGATCGCCGGTGCACGAGTCGCCGCTGGGACTGTTCAATGCCGCCGAAGACGGCCCCATTCTCGAAGAGGAATACGGCATCCCCAAACGCTATTTGCGTTCGATCATGTCGCCTTGGGCAGTCAAGCGCCTGCACGAGTTTAACGGTGACATCAGCAAGTTCCGGGTGGTGAAGGTCTGGCCCTCGATTCTGGATCAGATCGCCATTGCCAAAACCGAGCCTGGCGATGAAAACAACCAGGATATCTCGGCATTGGTGGGCAAGGTCAACATTCGCATGCTGGAGGAATATCCCCAGCACGATCCGGATGCCTACAGCTTCAGCGGTGGCCTGTGCCATGCCAACCAGGGCATGCTGGAATTCGTTGAGATGTTCAAGGCTCCCATCAAGGTGCTGCACCCGCTGCTGACCGCAACCCAGGAAGGCAACTACAACACCACCGAAGGCATGAGTGCCGTACCCTTTGAAGGGATTATTCTGGCCCACTCCAACGAGTCTGAGTGGCAATCGTTTCGCAACAATCGCAATAACGAGGCATTCCTTGACCGTATCTATATCGTCAAGGTGCCCTACTGCCTGCGGATCAGCGAAGAGGTGAAGATCTACGAAAAACTGCTCAAGAACAGCTCGCTCTCGGGAGCACCGTGCGCCCCCGACACCCTGCACATGCTGGCACAGTTTTCGGTGTTGTCGCGCCTCAAAGAGCCCGAGAACTCGATCATTTATTCGAAAATGAAGGTCTACGACGGCCAGAACATCAAGGACACCGACCCCAAAGCCAAGTCGATTCAGGAGTACAAGGATGCGGCGGGCGTCACCGAAGGCATGGACGGTCTTTCAACCCGCTTTGCCTTCAAGATTCTGTCGAAGGTGTTTAACTTTGACACGACCGAAGTAGCCGCCAACCCGGTACATCTGTTGTACGTCATTGAACGCCAGATCGAACAGGAGCAGTTCCCGCCCGAAGCCACCGAGCGTTATCTGCGGTTTATCAAGGAATTCCTCGCGCCTCATTATGTCTCGTTCATTGGCAAGGAAATCCAGACCGCGTACCTCGAATCCTATTCCGAGTACGGCCAGAACATCTTTGATCGTTATGTCACCTATGCCGACTTCTGGATTCAGGATCAGGAATACCGCGATCCGGAAACCGGCGAAATTCTGAACCGGTCATCCATCAACGAAGAACTGGAAAAAATCGAAAAGCCTGCCGGTATCAGCAACCCCAAGGACTTTCGCAACGAAATCGTCAACTTTGTGCTGCGGGCACGAGCCAACAACGCCGGCAAGAATCCCTCATGGGTCAGCTACGAAAAACTGCGTACGGTCATCGAGAAAAAGATGTTCTCCAACACCGAAGACCTGCTGCCGGTCATCTCGTTCAACCCCAAGGCTTCCAACGAGGACAAACGCAAGCATGGCGAGTTCGTCGATCGCATGATTGCCAGAGGCTACACCGAGAAGCAGGTGCGTCTGCTCGCCGAGTGGTATTTGCGCGTCAGAAAATCGCAATAGTGGCGTTATGCCGCTGACAGGTGCCGGAGGTAATTATGGGGTCTGCCCATGTCATTGATCGCAGGTTGAATGGCAAGAACAAGAGTGCCGTCAACCGGGAAAGGTTTCTGCGCCGCTACCGTGAACACATTAAAAAGGCGGTCGCCGATGCTGTACAAAAACGCTCCATTACCGACATTGACCGGGGCGAGAGTGTCAGCATTCCGTCCAAGGATATCGTCGAGCCCACCTTTCGCCACGGCCAGGGTGGACGGCGTGAATACGTCAACCCCGGCAACAAGGAGTACATTGCCGGCGATGTGATGCCCAAACCGGGGGGCGGGGGCGGCGGTGCCGGTAAAGGCAAGTCCAGCAACAGTGGCGAGGGCATTGACGAATTTGTATTCCAGATCTCCCAGGATGAATTTCTGGACTTCATGTTTGAAGATCTGGAGCTGCCGAACCTGGTCAAAAAGCAGCTCAAGGACACAACCGCCTACAAATACGTGCGGGCCGGCTATTCCAGCCACGGCACGCCGGCCAAGATCAACATAGTGCGCTCGCTGCGCGGCGCCTATGCCCGGCGCATGGCCCTCACCGGTAAAACCCGGGAGCGCATCAAAGTGCTTGAAAAGCGCCTTGAGGCACTGGAAAGCGAACCGGAAATCAAAGACCCCGCGTTCAGCCAGGCCGACCTGATACGCGAGATCAAGGAGGAAATCGAATACCTCAAAGGACGCATGCGCAAAATCCCCTGGATTGATGACTTTGACCTGCGCTTCAATCTGCACATCAAGCAGCCGGTACCTTCCACCTCTGCCGTCATGTTCTGCCTGATGGATGTGTCGGGCTCCATGTCGCAGATGCACAAGGACATCGCCAAGCGCTTCTTCATTCTCTTGTACCTGTTTCTCAAGCGGAACTACCAGCGCATCGACGTGATATTCATTCGCCACCACACCAGCGCCAAGGAAGTCAACGAGGAAGAGTTCTTCTATTCCCGGGAAACCGGCGGCACCATAGTCTCAAGCGCACTGAAGCTGATGAAAGAGGTCATCGACGATCGCTATCCCCCCAGCGAATGGAACATTTACGCCGCGCAAGCCTCGGACGGTGACAACTGGAACGACGACTCCCCCCTGTGTGGCCGGCTGTTGCGACAGCAAATACTGCCCTTGGTGCAGTACTTCTCCTATATCGAAATCACCCCCCACGAACACCAAAGCCTGTGGCATGAATACGAAAGTGTTTTGGCAGACCATGGTGAGTCCTTTTCCATGCAGCAGATTGTGGATGCCGGCGACATCTATCCGGTATTTCGAAAACTGTTTCAAAGGAAGGCCGCATGACGCAACCCGATAACCATCAAGACACGGCAAGCAACTCGGGTACGGGAAGCGAGCGCAAACCCATTTCGACCAGTTCAGACTGGACCTTCGAGCTGATCGAGCAATA
The DNA here is from genome assembly GCA_041591635.1 of Oleiphilaceae bacterium. Lineage (GTDB taxonomy): Bacteria > Pseudomonadota > Gammaproteobacteria > Pseudomonadales > Oleiphilaceae > JACKOD01. The sequence continues at coordinate 15,979 of JBFHRO010000046.1, forward strand.
CGATGCGGCCATTGCCGGCATCGCGGCGGAATTCCGGCTCGACACCTACCCCAACCAGATCGAGGTGATCAGCGCCGAACTAATGATGGATGCCTACTCCTCGGTGGGCATGCCCGTAGGCTATCACCACTGGTCCTTCGGCAAGCAGTTTCTCAACACGTCCAAGCGTTATCAGCGCGGCCAGATGGGGCTGGCCTACGAAATCGTGATCAACTCCAATCCCTGCATCGCCTATCTCATGGAAGAAAACACCATGATGATGCAGGCACTGGTCATTGCCCACGCCAGTTACGGGCACAATTCGTTTTTCAAGGGTAACTACCTGTTTCGCACCTGGACCGATGCCAGTGCCATCATTGATTACCTGCTGTTTGCACGCAACTACGTTAATCAATGTGAAAACCGCCACGGCATTGATGTGGTAGAACAATTTCTCGACTCCTGCCATGCGCTGCAAAACTACGGCGTCGATCGCTACAAGCGCCCCTCGCCCATTTCAGCCGCCGAAGAAGAAACCCGGATGAAAGACCGGGAAGAATACTTGCAGCGTCAGGTCAATGAACTCTGGCGCACCATTCCTGAATCGCGGGAAAAGACCAAGAGCAAGAAGCGCCCGCGCTTTCCGGCGGAGCCACAGGAAAACCTGCTGTATTTCATCGAAAAGAACGCCCCGCTGCTTGAGCCCTGGCAGCGCGAGCTGGTGCGCATCGTACGCAAGATCTCGCAGTATTTTTATCCCCAGCGTCAAACCCAGGTAATGAATGAGGGCTGGGCCACCTTTTGGCATTACACCATCATGAACACCCTCTACGACCGCGGCCTGGTGACCGATGGCTTTATGATTGAGTTTCTCAAGTCGCACACTGCGGTGATTTACCAGCCGCCCTTTGATAGCCCCTGGTACAGCGGCATCAATCCCTACACCCTGGGCTTCACCATGTACTCGGACCTTCGCCGCATCTGCGAGCACCCCACCGAGGAAGATCGCCGCTGGTTTCCCGACATTGCCGGAAGCGACTGGCTCGAGACCCTGCACTTTGCCATGCACAATTTCAAGGATGAAAGTTTCATCCTGCAATACCTCTCTCCCAAGGTGATCCGGGATCTAAAGCTGTTTTGCGTGCTGGATGATGACACCTCGACGGAATACCAGGTCAGCGCAATTCATGACGATAACGGCTACCGTCACGTGCGAGAGCAACTGGCACGGCAATACAACCTCAGCTATCGCGAACCCAATATTCAGGTATGGGATGTGGATATTCGGGGTGATCGCTCCCTGACGCTGCGCCATATTCCGGTTGACCGGGTGCCGCTGGCGGCCGATACCGAGGAAGTACTCAAGCATGTCCACCGTCTGTGGGGATTTGACGTTCATCTCGAAAGCGTGTGCGATGACAAGGTGCTGGCCACCTATCACTGCCCGCCCCGCGCCTCTGACGAGGGGAAAAAATAATGCCGGGAAACCCCGGCATTAGTATCGTGTGCTCAAGGCTGCGGCTCCCGCCGCACCTCAGGCCGGCGCGGTCGGCACACTGGCCTGCGGATGGCGCGCGTTCATCTTTTTGAGCAGTTTCAATCGAATGGCCTCCTCGTGCTTGTGTACATAAAGCTCGCTGATAGTCTTGGCAATGGCATTCAATAATGGATGTTGCTTTTCAAACTCCCCCATAACCCACCCCTCGTGTTGTTATTGAGACAGACATGACCTTGCCTCTTCACTATGAGCCCAATCTGGTCAGTTTTCAATCAACGAAGTGTTAAAATTAGTGTCGCCAGTGCGCCACACGCCCTTGCTAAAAGCATTTAAGCCGGTTGCTGGGCTGATACGTTGTTGTGTCAGCGTTATCAGGCCAGACCGGAGCCATACGCGCAAACGTAAGCGACCGGCCACCCAGTGAACCAGGCGTTAGCTGAAAAAGTTTGCAGACACGTACGCCAAAGCGTACGATACGATTGTGTTAGTCCGGAGAATGGAAATGAATACTCTTACTGCAAGCGAGGCAAGAGCAAATTTGTATCGCTTACTGGATCAAGCCAGTGAAACGCATCAACCTATTACCATAACAGGCAAAAGAAATAGTGCTGTATTAGTCTCCAGTGAAGACTGGGAATCAATTCAAGA
>JBFHRO010000047.1:0-18019 GCA_041591635.1 Oleiphilaceae bacterium
ACCTTTCATCTCAGCCGGTTTGTCAAAACAAGACGTTCGGTTTTTTCTCTGTCATAGCCTGAGCAACTGTTTTAGGTGTTGACTTGTTGTAGCGGCAGCCATAACGACCAAGGGACATCTTGAGATGTCCCTTGGTCGTTATGGGGTAAAGCGGTATCTATTTGTCTTTCGGATAGTCACGCTTGCCGTGCCCCGTATAGAGCTGGCGCGGTCTTCCAATTCGGTACTCACTGCTGACCATTTCATTCCAGTGTGCAAACCAGCCAATGGTACGCGACATGGCAAATATCACTGTAAACATGGATACCGGAATTCCAATTGCCCGCAGGATGATGCCAGAATAAAAATCCACGTTGGGGTAGAGTTTCCGGTCAATGAAATATTGGTCTTCTAGCGCAATGGTTTCGAGGCGTTTGGCGATTTTTAACAGAGGATCATTTTCTTTGCCAAGAGCCGCCAGAACATCGTCACATGTTTTCCGCATAACCTTGGCTCTAGGATCAAAGTTCTTGTAAACCCGATGACCAAATCCCATGAGTCGGAACGGGTCGTTCTTATCTTTCGCCTTGAGAATAAACTCATCGATATTGGATTCGTCACCGATTTGCTCGAGCATAGTCAGTACCGCCTCATTCGCACCGCCATGCGCCGGGCCCCACAGTGCAGCGATACCGGACGCAATACATGCAAAGGGGTTTGCCCCGGTAGAACCTGCAAGTCGTACTGTGGAGGTGGAGGCATTTTGCTCGTGATCAGCATGCAGCATGAATATGCGATCCATTGCCTGTGCTATTACCGGGTCGATCGTGTAATTGCCACAAGGCGTGCTGAACATCATGTGCAGGAAGTTTTCAGCGTAACTCAGCTCGTTTCGTGGATACATGAAAGGCTGGCCGAGTGAGTACTTGTAACACATGGCTGCCAGGGTTGGCATTTTGGCAATGAGTCTGAATGCGGCGATTTCCCGATGACCTTGATCAGAAAAATCCATGGAGTCATGGTAAAACGCTGACAGGGCGCCCACTACGCCGCACATGACGGCCATAGGGTGTGCATCTCGCCGAAAGCCGTTGAAAAAGTGAGTGAGCTGATCGTGAACCATGGTGTGGTTTTTCACGGTGTCCCGGAATTGTTTTGTTTCTTCAGGGCTCGGCAGTTCACCATGGAGCAGCAGGAAGCACAATTCGAGATAGTCAGACTGTTCGGCAAGCTGTTCTATGGGATATCCCCGGTGCAGAAGAATGCCTTTCTCGCCATCAATGAAGGTAATTTTGGATTCGCATGCGGCGGTCGACATAAAGCCCGGGTCGTAGGTGAAAACACCCTGCGCGACCAGTCCTCGCACATCAATGACATCTGGGCCTTCGGTGCCGGAGTATATCGGCATTTCGATTGTTTTGCCTCCCACTGTCAACTGTGCCTTTTTATCAGTCATGTGGTTCTCCTAATCAGTCAGGTGTTAAACCTTTGTAATAAAGTGGTTGCATTATGACAAAAATGGTTGTCTGCGTCACCGGTGTTGCCTGTCATTTGGCGTGCAAGTTCGAATGAGCGGTGCTGCGTTTCGCGGCAGGTCAATCTCAGTTGCGCTTATTACTGGTCAATCGATTGTGGCAATATTCAGTCCCTTATTCGGTTTGTTCATATTGCTGATTATCGACGGTGCGATGCGCTATTAGTTCAATTTGCGCAAACTCGTGGCGGCATCACTATAGAGTTTCCATTTCTTTTGTCAAATAGTCGCGTTTTGGTGGCGGTTTTCGCCTGCGGTGGTTGCTGATTACTGATTTGTAATTCATACGGCTTGTCACTATAATCCCGTTCCCGGAGTTGCCGATATTCTCAGCAAGAATTCCGGTCGCCCGCAAACAAAGCCTCGTGCTCTTCCCGCAACCTCGCCCAGCAGGGCCATTAAGAGTGTTTAAGAGCTGTGAATAGCAAAAGACCTGTAAATCTCGATCTAAGAAAATTTAGCTTTCCGTTGCCCGCAATTACGTCAATTGTGCACCGCGTAACGGGTGTGGCTCTTTTTGTTGGAGTCGCCATTCTTATGTGGTTGTTCGATCTCTCTCTCAGCGGAGAGGAGGGCTTTAATCAGGCCAAAGACTGTCTTCAGGGTTTTTTTGCCAAATTGATCCTTTGGGGAGTTGTGTCGGCGTTGCTTTACCATCTGGTAGCCGGATGCAAGCATTTGCTGATGGATATTGGTATTGGTGAAACCCTCGAAGGCGGGCATCGTGGTGCTCAGATCACTCTGGTTGTTGCCGGGGTTCTGATTTTTGTTGCAGGAGTCTGGATATGGTCATGAATGTAACTAGCTTCGGGAGAAGCGGTGTTTATGATTGGATGGTTCAGCGTGTCTCTGCCGTTGTGTTGGCGGCGTATGTGCTGTTTATTTTAGGGTACTTGATAGCTTCCCCTGATTTGACCTATGCCACCTGGAAAGCATTGTTTTCGAATGCTGCCATGCGTATTTTTTCGCTGGGTGCGTTGGTGTCGCTGGGGGCTCATGCCTGGGTAGGGTTGTGGACAGTTTCTACAGATTACCTGAAGAACGGTGTGGTTCGTTTTCTGTTTCAGGCGTTGTGCGGAGCAGTGATGTTCGTGTACTTCGTGTGGGGCATCGAAATTTTGTGGGGTCTGTAAGTCATGGCAAAACTAAGAACTCTTTCTTATGATGCAATCGTTGTTGGCGGCGGCGGGGCAGGAATGCGTGCCGCTCTGCAGTTGACTGAGTCCGGCGTTAAAACAGCCTGTGTAACCAAGGTGTTCCCCACTCGTTCTCATACAGTATCTGCCCAGGGTGGCATTACTTGTGCTATTGCCAGTGCCGATCCAAATGATGATTGGCGTTGGCATATGTACGACACAGTCAAGGGGTCGGACTACATTGGCGATCAAGATGCCATTGAGTACATGTGCTCTGTGGGTCCGCAAGCCGTTTTTGAACTTGAACACATGGGGTTGCCGTTCTCCCGTACTGAATCCGGAAGAATTTACCAGCGGCCCTTTGGTGGTCAGTCCAAAGACTTTGGTCGGGGCGGACAGGCAGCTCGAACCTGTGCAGCGGCCGACCGTACCGGACATGCCTTGTTGCACGCGTTATATCAAGGCAATCTCAAGGGTGGGACAACCTTTCTTAATGAATGGTATGCGGTTGATCTTGTCAAAAATCAGGCTGGCGCCGTTGCTGGCATCATAGCAATTTGCATAGAAACAGGTGAAACCGTCTATATTCGCGCCAAGGCCACTGTGCTGGCTACCGGCGGTGCCGGGCGCATCTATCAGTCAACGACTAATGCCTTGATTAATACCGGTGACGGTATTGGTATGGCTCTGCGAGCCGGCTATCCGGGGCAGGATATGGAAATGTGGCAGTTCCATCCGACAGGCATTGCCGATGCGGGTGTGCTGGTAACAGAAGGTTGCCGCGGCGAGGGTGGTTACCTCATCAACAGCGAAGGTGAGCGATTTATGGAGCGTTATGCTCCGAATGCAAAAGACCTGGCTGGGCGTGATGTAGTAGCCCGCTCCATGATTCTTGAAATACTTGAGGGGCGTGGGTGTGGTCCGAATAAGGATCACGTTCTGCTGAAACTTGATCATCTGGGTGAAGAAACGCTGACGTTGCGTTTACCCGGCATTTGCGAGCTGTCAAAGACCTTCGCCCATGTGGATCCGGTCAAGGAGCCTGTTCCGGTTGTTCCTACGTGCCACTATATGATGGGTGGCGTGCCAACGAATATTGCCGGTCAGGCATTGACGCAGGATTCGCAGGGGAATGACAAGATTATTGATGGACTGTATGCCTGTGGCGAGGTAGCTTGCGTGTCTGTTCACGGAGCAAACAGACTGGGTGGGAACTCCTTGCTTGATCTGGTGGTGTTTGGCCGGGCAGCGGGTTTGCATATTGCGCAAGCGCTGCGTGATGGTTTTGATAGTGTTGGTGCATCGGATTCCGATATCGACGCCGCAATGTCGCGTCTGGATCGCCTCAACAGCTCGCAACGTGGCGAGAGCGTAGCCCAGGTTCGCAAGGATCTGCAGAGCATCATGCAGCTGTACTTTGGCGTGTTCCGGGATGGCGAGTCAATGCAAAAAGGCTTGCGCCTTCTTGATGAGTTGAGCGCCCGAGTAAAAAATACGCATCTGACTGATAAGAGCGCTGCATTTAATACAGCTCGCATAGAAGCACTGGAGTTGGATAACCTTTTTGAGGTTGCCTATGCAACAGCGGTTTCGGCGGAAGAGCGTAAAGAAAGCCGTGGCGCCCATGCAAGAAACGATTTTACTGAGCGCGATGATGATAACTGGCTGAAGCATTCGTTGTATTTGCCTAACGAAAAGCGGGTTACAAAGCGGGAAGTCAATTTTGCGCCCAAGACCGTTGAGGCGTTCCCGCCCAAAGTTCGTACCTATTAAGCAAGGGAGACTGAGGAATGTTGGTTAGTGTTTATCGCTATAACCCCGATGTGGATAGGGCTCCCTTCATGCAGGATATGGAGGTGGCCATTCCTGAGGGTCGTGATTTGATGATCCTTGATGTTCTTGCCTTGATGAAAGAGCAGGATCCCACGCTTGCGTATCGCCGTTCCTGCCGCGAAGGTGTTTGTGGCTCCGATGGCATGAATATGAACGGCAAGAATGGCTTGGCATGTATCACCTCGATTTCTCAGGTAGCCAAAGGCGGCAAGCTGGTATTGCGCCCGTTACCGGGACTACCGGTCATTCGTGATCTGGTTGTGGATATGTCGATGTTCTATAAGCAGTACGAGAAAATTCGACCTTATTTGATTAATGACAAGCCGGCACCCGCCATCGAGCGACTGCAGTCCCCTGAAGAGCGAGAGAAGCTTGATGGTCTGTATGAGTGCATTCTGTGTGCTTGCTGTTCGACAGCATGTCCGTCGTTTTGGTGGAACCCAGACAAGTTCATCGGACCGTCCGGGTTGCTTCAAGCCTACCGTTTTCTTGCGGATAGTCGGGATACGGCGACCGTTGAACGGCTGGCAGAGCTTGATGATCCCTTCAGCGTCTTCCGTTGCAGGGGAATCATGAACTGTGTCAGTGTTTGCCCAAAGGGCTTGAATCCTACCAGGGCCATAGGGCACATACGAAACATGCTGCTACAACGTGCCACCTGACCGAAATTGCACGACGCAGCCAATGCTAAATGTTGGTGGCGTCTGCGAATTCGTGTCTATACTTTACTGATGAATCCGTGACCGATAACTTGTATCGCCCATATCCGGTGATCGGGTTTGTCGGCACAATTAAGAAACAGAATATTGCGCCCAAAAAGCGCTTGACTGTTATTGCTGGAATAAACCGAAACCACTGGGTAGCTGGGTAAAACCTGCGCTGTCTGTGGGCAGCAGTCATCAAAAGTATTAGCGTATTTTTGCAAGGACTAGCCGGGTACCCGGGTGCCTGCAGATAGCTCCCAGTTCAGCACAAGGCGAGCTATAGATGCACGAAAGCATAATGGAGCAGTTGTGGCAAACGTCCCACCTGACGGGGGGCAATCTTGTCTACGTTGAACAGTTATATGACCAATATCTGGTAGATCCAAACCAGATCCCTGAAGAGTGGCGTAGTTACTTCGACAAGTTACCACGGATCGATGGCGCCCCCTCCCGAGATATTCCCCATTCCACTATTCGCGAGCAATTCGCGCATATTTCCAGAAATCAGCGTTTTTATTCCCAGCCTTCAACACCTGCCAGTGTCACCGCTGATCATGAGAAGAAACAGGTTAAGGTTCTTCAGCTGATCAATGCATTCAGGTTTCGGGGGCATCAGCATGCCGCCCTGGATCCACTTGGCCTGATGGAGCGAGAAAAAGTAGCGGATTTGACGCTCGACTACCATGGACTGAGCGAAGCCGATCTGGATATTGAGTTCCATACGGGATCGTTGTGCTTTGGTGCGGACATCCTTTCGCTCAATGAAATCGTTGACGGGTTGAAGCGTACCTATTGCAGTAGTATTGGCTCCGAGTACATGCACATCGTCGACACGGATATAAAGCGCTGGTTCCAGCAGCGACTTGAGTCTGTACGCGGTAAACCAGAATACAGTGCTGAAAGCAGACAGCACCTGCTGGAGCGTCTGACCGCCGCAGAAGGATTGGAGAAGTATCTTGGTTCCCGCTATCCCGGAACCAAGCGCTTCGGCCTGGAGGGCGGGGAAAGCCTGATTCCGTTGGTGGATGAGTTGATTCAGCGTGCTGGCAGCTATGGCGCCAAGGAAATTGTCATCGGAATGGCGCACCGTGGGCGCTTGAACGTGTTAGTGAACACGCTTGGAAAAAATCCCAAGGACCTGTTCGACGAATTTGAAGGCAAGAAGATTACCGACAATGGTTCGGGTGACGTAAAGTACCATCAAGGCTTTTCGTCTAACGTCATGACACCCGGAGGTGAGGTCCATCTTGCGTTGGCGTTCAATCCATCGCATCTGGAAATAGTGGCGCCGGTGGTTGAAGGTTCGGTACGAGCGAGGCAGAACCGCCGCGAAGACAAGACAGGTGCGCAGGTAGTACCCATTATCATGCACGGTGATTCGGCGTTTGCTGGTCAGGGTGTGGTGATGGAAACCTTTCAGATGTCCCAGACACGCGCCTACAGTACCGGCGGCACCATTCATATCGTCATTAATAATCAGGTAGGTTTTACCACCCATAGACGGGACGATACGCGTTCAACAGAATATTGCACTGATGTCGCCAAGATGGTTCAGGCGCCGATTCTGCATGTGAATGGTGATGACCCTGAAGCGGTGTTGTTTGCTACCCAGGTTGCTATGGATTACCGGCATCAGTTCAAGAAAGACGTGGTGATTGATCTGGTTTGTTATCGCCGTCGTGGTCACAATGAAGCGGATGAGCCTTCCGGGACTCAGCCGTTGATGTATCGACAGATTAAGGTTCAGGAAACGACCCGAACCCTCTATGCCAAGCGACTTGTAGAGGAAGGTTTGATTTCCCAGGAGATTGCCGACAAATACGAGAATGATTATCGTGCGGCACTGGAGAGCGGGCAGCATGTAGTCAAGAGCCTGGTAAAAGAGCCCAACAAAAAAATGCATGTTGACTGGACTCCTTATATCGGCCATGAGTGGACCGCTAAAGCCAAAACCGGTATGAATATCAAAACACTGCAGCGACTTGGGAAAAAAGTGCTGCAGATTCCCGATGGCTTCCCGTTGCAAAAGCAAGTACAGAAAATCATGGAAGATCGGAGCAAGATGAACCAGGGGGCAATGCCGATCAACTGGGGTTTCGCAGAGGTCATGGCGTACGCCACCTTGTTGCACGATGGGCACGACATTCGCATTACCGGTCAGGACGTTGGCCGAGGCACTTTCTCTCATCGTCATGCGGTGTTGCATAACCAGAATGACGGCTCAGCCTATATCCCGCTTCAGCACTTGTCGGAGGATCAACCACCCATAGAGATCTTCGATTCCTTTTTGTCGGAAGAGGCCGTTTTGGCGTTCGAGTATGGGTATGCTACGACGCATCCCAAAGCCTTGGTGGTCTGGGAGGCCCAGTTTGGCGATTTTGCCAATGGAGCACAGGTCGTTATTGATCAGTTTATCACCAGTGGCGAGCACAAGTGGGCGCGCCTGTGTGGTCTGACAATGATGCTTCCCCATGGCTATGAAGGCCAAGGTCCAGAGCACTCCTCGGCCCGCCTGGAACGCTACTTGCAACTTTGCGCGGAGCACAATGTGCAGGTTTGTGTGCCCACAACGCCGGCCCAGGTGTTTCACATGCTGCGGCGGCAGGTGAAAAGACCGTTAAGAAAGCCGCTTATTGCGATCACACCCAAAAGCCTGTTGCGTCATAAGGATGCCATCTCCACGCTTGACGATTTGTGTGAGGGGTCATTCCAGACAGTCATTCCTGATGGAGAGGGGCTGGATGTGAAGAAAGTGACCCGGGTCATTATGTGTAGCGGCAAGGTCTATTACGAACTGCTTGCCAAACATCGGTCAGATGGAAGAACGGATACGGCAATCGTACGTATCGAGCAACTCTACCCATTCCCTTCAGAAGATTTGCGTGAGGTGCTGGCTGTATACACGAAGTTGACTGAAGTTGTTTGGTGTCAGGAAGAGCCTATGAATCAGGGGGCTTGGTACTGTAGTCAGCATCATATGCGCGAAGTGCTTCGCGAGATCAATCCAAAGATTTACCTCAAATATGCTGGAAGACCGCCATCGGCTGCTCCGGCTTGCGGATACACCTCGGTTCACGTTGAAGAGCAAACACGATTGATAAACGAAGCTTTCGATGTGTGATTGCAATAATTGACAATTAAGGATTGGACATGGCAACAGAAATTAATGCACCGGTTTTTCCTGAATCTGTAGCGGATGGCACCATTGCAACATGGCACAAAAAGCCGGGCGAGGCGGTTTCGCGTGATGAGCTCTTGGTAGATATTGAAACCGACAAAGTCGTGCTTGAAGTGGTTGCACCTAACGATGGCGTGATAAGTGAAATCGTGAAGGGTGAAGGTGAAACCGTATTGAGTGGCGAACTGATCGGATATTTTGTTGCTGGGGGGCAGGCCACTGTTGAGTCTTCGGCAGGGGAAACTCCAGCGGCAGTACAAAACGCATCAAGCGCCCGGTTAACGGCAGATCCTGCGCTGAGTCCTGCGGTGCGCAAACTCGTGGCAGAGAAGAATATTGATGTCTCGACGGTAAATGCAACGGGCAAGGGCGGGCGTGTTACCAAGGAAGATATTGTTAATCACATGGCGACTCCCACGAAAGCGGCCGCTGCTCCGGCACCACAGAAAGAAGTGTCGGCAGCGCCGGCACCGGTGATGCCAAAGATTGAACTGCCTGGTGGCGCGCGCATTGAAAAACGCGTTCCGATGACCCGTTTGCGGGCCAGCATTGCGCGACGCCTGGTGGAAGCGCAACAAACCGCGGCCATGTTGACCACATTTAATGAGGTTAACATGAAGCCGGTAATGGACTTGCGTAACCAGTACAAGGACCTGTTCGAGAAGCGACACAAGGGGGTTCGACTTGGGTTCATGTCGTTCTTTGTGAAAGCCGCTGTTGAAGCACTCAAACGCTTCCCTGCCGTCAATGCCTCAATTGATGGAAATGACATCGTTTACCATGGGTATCAGGACATCGGCGTTGCTGTATCTTCTGACAGGGGGCTGGTGGTTCCCATTTTGCGCGATGCCGATGCTATGGCTCTGGCCGACGTAGAACGGACCATTCGCGATTATGGAGTCAAGGCCAAAGAAGGCAAGCTGACCATTGAAGAAATGACTGGTGGAACCTTTACCATTTCAAATGGCGGGGTTTTTGGTTCATTGATGTCGACCCCCATTATCAACCCGCCACAAACGGCTATTTTAGGCATGCACAAAATCCAGGAGCGCCCGATGGCGGTGAATGGACAGGTGGTTATCTTGCCCATGATGTATCTGGCGCTGTCATATGATCATCGAATGATTGATGGTAAGGAAGCGGTGCAGTTTCTGGTGACCATTAAAGATCTTCTTGAAGATCCGGCACGTATTCTTTTGGACGTTTAATCGAGTTAAATGGATTCAAGACATGTCAAACAAATTTGATGTAATTGTAATTGGTGCTGGCCCTGGTGGTTACGTTGCGGCGATACGCTGTGCCCAGTTGGGGCTGAAGACGGCGTGCGTGGAAAAATGGACATCGGAATCAGGAAAGCAGGTTCTTGGAGGAACCTGCTTGAATGTTGGCTGCATTCCTTCCAAGGCGTTGCTTGAGTCGTCACACAAGTATGAAGAAGCAAAACACGACTTCGACAAACACGGAATAAGTGTCGGTGACGTGGCAATGGATGTGACCAAAATGATGGAGCGCAAGGATACCATCGTTCGAAATCTGACAGGCGGAATTGCATCGCTGTTTAAAGCCAATGGCGTTCAGTCAATTTTTGGTGTTGCCCGGTTGCTTGGTGGCAAGCAGGTTGAAGTAACGGATAATGCCGGAAATGTGACTTGTTACGAGGCGGCAAATGTCATTATTGCCACCGGCTCGCGACCGGTTGAAATACCGCCTGCGCCCTTGGGAGAGGATGTGGTTGATAACACCGGTGCTCTGGCCTTTACAGAAGTGCCCAAGCGCCTGGGCGTGATCGGTGCGGGCGTTATCGGGCTGGAACTGGGGAGTGTTTGGGCCCGGTTGGGTTCCGAGGTCACCATTCTCGAGGCTCAAGACACTTTCTTGAGTGGCGTGGATCAGCAAATTTCCAAAGAAGCACTGAAGCAGTTTAAAGCGCAGGGGCTGGATATTCGTCTGAAAGCTCGCGTGACGGGAACGGAGGCCAAGCGAGGATCCGTCAAAGTCATGTTTGAGGATTCCAAAGGCGCACAGGAAATCAAGGTTGACAAGTTGATTGTTGCGGTTGGGCGCAAGCCTTTCACTGAGGGACTATTGTCGGCGGACAGCGGTGTCAATCTCGATGAGCGTGGTTTTATCTTTGTTGACGACCATTGCCGTACCGATGTCCCCGGTGTTTACGCCGTAGGGGATGTGGTGCGCGGACCCATGCTTGCCCATAAAGGTATGGAAGAAGGGGTGATGGTCGCTGAGCGCATTGCGGGTCAAAAAACCCGGGTGAACTACGATTGCATTCCGGGTGTCATCTATACGTTCCCGGAAATTGCCTGGGTTGGAAAAACCGAAGAACAGCTAAAAGCGGAAGGAACTGAATTTAACGTTGGCAGTTGTCCATTTGCCGCCAATGGGCGTGCGATGGCGGCAAATGCAGCGGTTGGACAGGTAAAAATCATTGCTGATGCCAAAACCGATCGCGTATTGGGCGTGCATATCATTGGACCACAGGCATCCGAACTTGTGGCTCAGGCGGTGATTGCCATGGAATTTGGGGCGAGCGCCGAAGATCTAGGGTTGACCATGTTTGCGCATCCAACCCTGTCGGAAACGGTCCATGAGGCGGCATTGTCCGTTCATGGGCACGCCATTCATATCGCAAACAAAAAGAAGCGGTAGGATGTTAGAGGGGGCCTTTGCTAGGTCAGCGGCCTCTTTTTTGGCTGAAAAAGCATAAGCCAAGTCTATCCGGCAGAACAGCAGCCGACAGGTATAACAAACCTGCCGGCTTTTCGTTAACTGAAATCAGACGGAAATAACTATGAATTTACATGAGTATCAGGCTAAGCAACTGTTTGCCGACTATGGCTTGCCAGTGTCTGAAGGGTATGCGTGCGATACGCCCGATGAGGCTGCCGCCGCTGCTGACAAGATTGGCGGCAGCAAGTGGGTTGTGAAGGCACAGGTGCATGCAGGTGGCCGTGGCAAGGCAGGCGGGGTCAAGCTGGTAAGCAGTAAGGACGAGATTCGCGCTTTTGCACAAAAATGGCTGGGTCAGAATCTGGTGACCTACCAGACTGATGAAAAGGGCCAGCCTGTTAGCAAGATCCTTGTTGAATCCTGTACTGATATTGCGCAAGAGCTCTATCTGGGAGCTGTTGTTGATCGCGGTAGCCGTAGGGTTGTTTTTATGGCGTCGACTGAGGGCGGCGTTGAAATAGAAAAAGTGGCAGAGGAAACGCCGGAAAAAATCCTCAAGGCAATCATAGATCCTTTGGTTGGCGCTCAGCCCTATCAGGCGCGTGAGCTGGCCTTCGCACTGGGTTTAAAGGGCGATCAGATAAAGCAGTTCACTCATCTTTTCATGGGCTTATCCAAGTTATTTCACGACTATGATTTGGCGCTGCTGGAGATTAACCCGCTGGTAATTACCAGTGAGGGCAAGCTTCACTGTCTGGATGGCAAGATCAACATTGATGGCAATGCCATGTATCGTCAGCCGAAGCTGCGTGATATGCACGACCCCTCGCAGGAGGATGCCCGTGAAGCGCAGGCGGCGAGATGGGAGCTGAACTACGTTGCGCTGGATGGTGACATCGGCTGTATGGTCAATGGCGCCGGGTTGGCTATGGGCACGATGGACATAGTGAAGCTGCATGGTGGCTTGCCTGCAAACTTCTTGGATGTTGGCGGTGGTGCGACCAAGGAACGCGTAACCGAGGCATTCAAGATAATTTTGTCTGATACCAATGTGAAAGCCGTGCTGGTGAACATTTTTGGCGGTATTGTGCGTTGTGACATGATTGCGGAAGGCATTATCGGTGCAGTGACAGAGGTTGGTGTGAAGGTGCCCGTCGTTGTTCGACTCGAGGGCAATAACGCCGATCTGGGTGCGAAGAAACTGGCAGAAAGCGGATTGAACATCATTGCGGCGACAAGTCTGACAAACGCCGCAGAGTCTGTGGTAGCAGCGGCAAAGGGGCAGATTTAATGAGTATCTTGATTGACAAAAACACCAAAGTAATCTGTCAGGGTTTTACCGGTTCGCAAGGCACGTTTCATTCGGAGCAAGCCCTGGCCTATGGTACAAAAATGGTAGGCGGAGTAACTCCGGGCAAGGGAGGGCAGACGCACCTTGGTTTGCCGGTGTTTAATACGGTAAAAGATGCGGTGACGGCGACTGGCGCTGATGCTTCAGTAATCTACGTGCCGGCTCCGTTTTGTAAGGACTCGATCCTTGAAGCCGCCAATGCGGGAATCAAACTGATCGTTTGTATTACCGAAGGCATTCCTACGCTGGACATGCTGGATGCCAAGGTGAAGTGTGATGAACTGGGCGTTCGCCTTATCGGTCCAAACTGCCCGGGTGTAATCACACCAGGCGAGTGTAAGATTGGTATTATGCCTGGCCACATTCACAAGCCCGGAAAAGTCGGAATTGTGTCCCGCTCAGGTACCTTGACCTATGAAGCGGTCAAGCAAACCACCGATTACGGTTTTGGCCAGTCTACCTGTGTTGGCATTGGTGGTGATCCGATTCCAGGCTCCAACTTCATCGATATTCTGAAGTTGTTCCAGGAAGATCCCAAAACCGAGGCTATCGTGATGATTGGCGAAATCGGTGGCACGGCAGAAGAAGAAGCGGCCGAGTTCATCAAACACAACGTCACCAAGCCGGTCGTGTCTTATATTGCCGGGGTAACAGCGCCGGCCGGTAAGCGCATGGGACATGCCGGTGCCATCATCGCTGGCGGAAAAGGAACGGCGGCAGAGAAATTTGCCGCATTGGAAGATGCTGGTGTCAAAACGGTGCGATCACTGGCCGATATTGGTAAAGCGCTGTCAGAAGTGACGGGCTGGAAGTAATATTCGGGACGCTGCATTCTTGTGCGTGAAGAAAGGGGTTGCCTCAGGGTGACCCTTTTTTGTTTTATGGTTATTTTGCGGGCCAGTATTTTTCAGCTATGCTATGCCCGCTTTATGAGGTAATCGCGCTTTTTGCCATCAGTATCCTGCCCAAGAATAAGGAGTTTGAGTTGAGTTCCATTGAATCACAGCAGCGAGTGCTGTCAGGCATGCGACCCACTGGCCAGTTGCATCTTGGACATTACCATGGGGTGCTGAAAAACTGGGTTCAGCTGCAGCATGACTATGACTGCTTCTTTTTTGTGGCAGATTGGCACGCACTCACCACCCACTATGAAGAACCCCACATTATCGAACAAAGTGTGTGGGACATGGTGATTGACTGGCTGGCTGCAGGCATAAACCCCGGCAGGGCGACATTGTTCATTCAGTCGCGGGTACCCGAACATGCCGAACTGCACTTGCTGCTGTCAATGATGACACCGCTTGGCTGGCTCGAGAGAGTTCCTACCTATAAAGATCAGCAGGAAAAGCTCAAAGAAAGGGATTTGGCGACCTACGGCTTTTTGGGCTACCCCTTGCTGCAAAGCGCAGACATTCTGGTGTATCGGGCTGGTTTGGTACCCGTTGGGGCCGACCAGGTCAGTCATGTCGAATTGACTCGTGAGGTCGCGCGACGATTCAATCACCTCTACGGAAAAGAGCCCGGTTTCGAAGAGCAGGCAGAAGCCGCTATCGTCAAAATGGGCAAGAAAAATGCGAAGCTGTATCGAACGCTACGCCGAAACTATTTGGAACAAGGCGACCTGGAATCACTCGAAACTGCGAGGGCGCTAATCAAGGAACAGCAGAATATATCCTTGGGTGATCGGGAGCGCCTGTTTGGATACATCGAAGGTGGCGGCAAGGTCATTCTGCCAGAGCCTCAGCCATTACTCACGCCTGCGTCAAAAATGCCGGGGCTTGATGGTCAAAAAATGTCCAAATCCTATGGGAATACGATCGGACTGCGAGAGGCGCCCGAGTCTGTAAGCCAAAAGATTCGCACCATGCAAACCGATCCAGCCCGGGTAAGGCGAACTGATCCCGGTGATCCCGCCCGATGCCCTGTCTGGCAGTTGCACGAAATCTATTCGGATGACTCCACCAAAGAGTATGTGCAAACGGGTTGTCGCTCGGCTGGAATTGGTTGTCTTGATTGCAAGAAGCCGCTGATCGAGTCCGTTCTGGCGGAGCAAAAGCCGATTCATGAACGGGCCCGACAGTATGAGAACAACCCCGCGCTGGTGCGATCGATTATTGTTGAAGGTTCAGAGCGGGCGCGGGATGCAGCTCGAAGCACGCTTGATGAAGTGCGCAAAGTGATGGGGCTCTCATACCTCTGATGAGCAGTTCGAGGCCTCTGATACCTGAATCCCTGAAGCCAGAAGTGGTGGTGGGTAATCCCTTGGACTCAAGTTCGGATCGTTCGGACGCGATTCAGCTGCCCCTGCCTTTGGCCGTGGTCGAGGGTAAGCCGGTCACCAAGTTGCCCGACGATCTGTACATCCCCCCCGACGCCCTTGAAGTCATGCTTGAGGCGTTTGAAGGGCCGCTGGACTTGCTGCTTTATCTCATTCGCAAGCAAAACCTCGATATTGTCGATATCGATGTGAGTGAAATCACGCGTCAGTATATGGACTACATCGAGCTGATGGAGTTCATGCGTTTTGAGCTGGCGGCCGAGTACCTGTTGATGGCAGCGATGCTGGCAGAAATCAAGTCGCGCATGTTGCTGCCCAAACAGATTGATGAAAGCGGCGAGGAAGAAGATCCTCGTGCAGAATTGATCCGCCGCCTTCAGCAATACGAGCGTTTCAAGCGTGCGGCGGAAGATCTTGACGCCTTGCCCCGGATGGAGCGTGATTTTGCCGAAATAACGCTTCCACCACCGCCGCTGAAACTGATAAAGGAACACCCGGATGTTTCTCTGGACGAATTGCTCTTGGCCTTTCGTGAAGTAATGGGGCGTGCCGACTTGTACGAGTGTCATTCAGTCGAACGAGAGCGGCTGTCGACACGTGAACGCATGAGTATGGTTCTTGAACGGCTGGGAAGTGTCGGGTTTACGCGTTTTGAAACCTTGTTTCAGGTGGATGAAGGGCGTCTGGGTGTGGTGGTAAGTTTTCTGGCGATCCTGGAGTTGATCAAGGAACAGTTGGTTGAGATTGTTCAAAACGAGGTGTTTGGCCCTATCTATCTGCGTGCGCGAAGCGGTGGTGATGGCCCCTTTGCTTTTTCGGGCGAGTCTTCGGATGAAAGCGGATTGGGCCGACAGCTGGGGCACGAGGTTGATGCGGCAACAGCAGATAGCGCAAGCGAGACATAATCGTGAAGGAATCATCGTTTTTACAGCTGCGCAGTATTGTTGAGGCCGTATTGCTGGTCGCCGGCAAGCCTTTGGATCTTGATCAGATAGCCGAATTGTTTGATGAGGATGCCCGCCCGTCAAAGGCGACGTTGCGTGAGATTATGGCGGACATTCGGCTGCATTCTGAGGGGCGAGGGTTTGAGTTGGTCGAAGTGGCCAGTGGGTACCGGTTCCAGGTTCGCCAGGCATTTGCTCCCTGGGTTAGCCGCCTCTGGGAAGAAAAGCCGCAGCGTTACTCACGGGCACTGCTGGAAACGCTGGCATTAATTGCTTATCGTCAACCTACCACTCGCGGCGAAATTGAAGAAGTGCGCGGAGTAGCGGTAAGTTCCACAATTATGAAAACCTTGCTTGATCGCGCCTGGATTCGCGTTGTGGGGCACAAAGATGTTCCTGGCAGGCCCGCACTTTATGCAACGACCAGGCAGTTTCTCGATTACTTTAATCTGAAGTCGCTGGATCAGCTGCCTCCTTTGGGAGAAGCGCGTGATCTGGACTTGATTGGCCTGGAGCTTGACTCGATGCGACTGGCGCAAGCCCAGGAGGAGTTGAGCCCGGGCGATGCACAAAACGATGAGCCGGTCGATAACGCGGGCGAACCAGCGACAGACACTATTTCTAATGACAGGTCTTTACACTAAATGATTAATGAAAAAACGACGCGACTTGAAAACGAGAATGAGACACAGGCCATAACCGGCGAACGTCTGCAAAAAATGCTTGCCAATGCGGGTCTGGGGTCGCGACGTGAAATCGAAGACTGGATTCGGGCCGGACGAATCAAGATCAATCAGGTCGTGGCGCAGCTTGGGGATCGCATTGAAGCGAGTGACCTGGTAACGCTGGATGACAAAAAGCTGTTTCTAAATGCCGCTCAGGAGCAGGCTCGCCGGGTCATTGCTTACAATAAACCTGAAGGTGAAATCTGTACCCGCAGCGACCCCGAGGGGCGTCCCACCGTTTTTGACAGGCTGCCTCGCCTCAAGGGTGAGCGTTGGGTTGTAGTTGGGCGTCTGGATATCAATACGTCTGGTCTGCTGCTGTTTACCAATGACGGAGAGTTGGCCAACAAGTTGATGCACCCTTCCAGCAATGTTGATCGGGAATACGCTGTGCGAGTGCTCGGAAATGTGGACGATGACATGCTTGCCCGACTTAAGGAAGGCGTTTTGCTTGAGGACGGAATGGCACGCTTCAGTGATATTTCGATGGCTGGCGGCGAAGGAGCAAACAAATGGTTTCACGTGACCTTGATGGAAGGGCGGAATCGGGAAGTTAGACGCCTTTGGGAATCTCAGGGTGTGACGGTAAGCCGCTTGAAGCGTGTCCGGTATGGCTGCATATTTCTGCCAAGTCGCCTGAAGCAGGGCTATTGGGAGGAGTTATCGCAACGGGATACGGATAATCTGGCCCAGATGGTGGGGCTGTCTTCTGTTCCGGTGAAAGTTAAGGCACCTAAGGATGTGCAGGACTGGCGCCGAAAGCAAAATAAAAGACCTACCGCCAGCCGTGTGCCTGCTGGGTCTCGCGAACGAGAAGACAAACTACGGACGACAAAAGCCGGTGGTGCTCGAAAGCCAGGCGGCAAAAAGAAAACCAGAGACGGACGAGCCTGACATCGTCAGGCTTGTTTGTTCAGGGTGCCAAGGCTGTCGCGCTCTTTTACTTCAGCCGAGATTACGCGATTGCGGCCCGTGTGCTTGGCTTTGTAGAGGGCTTTATCGGCCCGTTCGAGAAATTGCATCAGTGTTTCTTTGGCGTTAAAGGTTGCCGTTCCAATGCTTGCGGTGACGGGTATTTCAATATCGCCAACAAAATAACGGGCAGATTCGATATTCTTGCGCATGCGCTCAGCAATGATGCGAGCGCCGGCGGCATCGGTGTTGCTCAGGATTACCACGAACTCCTCGCCGCCAAAGCGAAAGCACAGGTCACTGCGTCTGGATGATGCCTTAAGGCAATTTGCCATCTGACGAAGCACCTGATCTCCGGTGCAGTGTCCCCAGGTATCATTGATGTTTTTGAAGTGATCAATATCCACAATGACTAACGACATGGGCGCATTGTGGCGACGGCTGATCTCCGCCTCTCTGTGCATGGCCGCATCAAGGGCGCGCTTGTTGCCAACGCCGGTGAGGCAATCCTGCATGGCGGCCTCCAGAGCGTGGCGATACATGAGTGCGTTGCGAAGCGGAAAAATCAGGCAAGGAATAACGCGCTCGATGATGGCAAGCTCTTCTTCGGCAAATTTTCTGCCGCGGGTAACGTGCATTTCGCCGAGATCTTCATCATCAAGGCGCAAGCGGTAATTGCAGCTGTGAGCGAGTTTTTTCTCATTTGACAGGTAATACCCGGCAGACTCACAGCAGTAATCCAGCTTGTCGAAGTTCACCA
>JBFHRO010000048.1:0-17756 GCA_041591635.1 Oleiphilaceae bacterium
AAAAAGTTGCGGTGGCATTTCGCCAGGCGAGCGAGGAAGACCGCAGCCTGCCCCTGACCAAGCGTTTTGGCACCAGTCTCTTTCTGGCCATGCGACCCTGGGAGCTGAAGGCGTTTGAGGCGCTGCGGCGGGAGCCGGACAAGCGGCTGTTCTGATGTTCATCCAAGGGGCGCTTTGGACCGAAAACCGGAGGATCACTTGGCAAGGGGCGGCCAACTCCATTAAGGTAGCGCCCTGGCAGAACGGATACTGCCGCCACCGCCCTGGTTGATGAAACCATTGCTTTGCGAGCGTTGATCCGGTTGTCCCCTTCTTCGATTATCACCTCTGAGGCATCTTATGAAATCAAAAGCACTTTATGTCAGTCTGGTTATTGCCTTCGCGGGCGTTGGTTGTAACGCGGTGAAAAACTTTGACGCCACCAAAGCCATAGAGCTGGGCGCCGGCGTTTACCAGGCGACTACCGTCAGCGAAGACAGTGTGAAACAGACCGCCACGCTGGCGGCGGCGGAAATGGACAGCCAGGTTGATGTGGCGGGGGAGGGCAACCCCTACAGCCAGCGTCTGGAGCGGCTGGTTCAGGGCCTGACCGACTACGACGGCCTGACCCTGAACTACAAGGTCTACCTCTCGCCCGAGGTGAATGCGTTCGCCATGGCAGACGGCACGGTGCGGGTGTACAGCGGCCTGCTGGATGCCATGCCCGACGATCAGGTGCTGGCTGTGATCGGACATGAAATCGGCCACGTGAAGCTGCGTCATTCCTACAAGCAAATGCGCGAAACTCTGCTCACCAATGTGGCCTTCCAGACGGCGGTGACCGTAGGCGGCGTAGTGGGCGAGCTGACACAGGGGCAACTGGGTCAGCTGGCCCATGCGGCGGTGACGGCGAAATTCTCGCAAACCGATGAGCTGGAATCCGATACCTATGCGGTGAAGTTTCTGCAAAGCAACGGCCACGACCCCCGTGCGATGAAGCGCGCCATCGAGACCTTGCAGGCGAAATTCGGTGCCGGCGGTGATTTCCTCAGTTCGCATCCCTCCAACGAGCAGCGCATTGAGGGGATCGAGCGGGCCATTCAGAAGCTGTAAGCTGAGCCCCGATGATCATCAGCGCCAGTCGTCGCACCGATATTCCGGCCTTCTACGCCCCCTGGTTCATGAACCGGGTGGCGCAGGGGTTTGTGTTGAACCGCAATCCCTTCAACCCCAAACAGATAAGCCGGATTTCGCTGTTACCCGAGGATGTGACAGCGCTGGTGTTCTGGACCCGCAATGCGGCCCCCTTGCAACCCTGTCTCGATGAGCTTGATGCCCGGGGTTACCGTTATTACTTTCAGTACACGGTGACGGGCTACCCCAGATCGCTCGAAACGGCGACACCAACGCTTGCCCGCGCCCTCGAAAATTTTTCGGCGCTGAGCGAGCGCCTGGGGCCGCAGCGGGTGATCTGGCGCTACGATCCGGTGCTGCTGTGCAATCAGGTGGATCTTCAGGGGCATCGGCAAGGGTTCGAAACCATTGCCCGGGCCCTTGCCGGCAAAACCCGGCGCAATCTGCAACAGGTCAAGGGCCTGATTGCCACCGATATCCTGGATCAGCCCGATGAGGCTTACGCGCTGTGCGATTTTTTTCTCACCACCGCCGCCCGCTATGGCATCGAGTTGCGCACCTGCGCCGAGCCGGTTGCGGCGGTCCATTCGAACATGCAGGCGGGCAAGTGTGTTGATGATGCCTTGCTCAACCGTCTGTATGGACTGGAACTCGCCGCCAAAAAAGACCCGGGGCAGCGCGAGCATTGTGGCTGCATCAAGAGCGTGGATATCGGCATGTACAACACCTGTCTGCACGGTTGCACCTATTGCTACGCCACCTACAGCCCGACCCGGGCGGCAGACAACCGGCGCCGGCACGATCCCGCCGATCCCTTTCTGGTGCCAAATCCCTGATTCACGGCCTGGCCTTGACGGGCTGTCTTAGCTTTCATTCACAGCCATCCTTCGCGCCCGTCGATGTGTCGTTCAGCCTACACCAGCTTGTAACCCACGCCGTAAATCGACTGAATGTATTCCCGTTCGGTCAGCCCCTGCTGCTGGCCGGCCTCGGTGATTTTGCGGCGCAGGTTCTTGATATGGGTGTCGATGGCGCGATCGGAGATTGACTCCTCCTCATGATAGAGGTGGGTCATGAGTTGTTCGCGACTGAACACCCGTCCGGGGTGGCGCATCATGACGCACAGCAGATTAAACTCCCTTGGCGTAAGGGGAATCGGCTGTTGCTCCAGGCTGGCCTCATAGCAATCCAGCCGTGCATGCAGCCCTTGCCAGTGCAATCGGGGGCCCGTGGCGGGCATTGGGGTCGAGGGAGGCGCACGGCGCAAGACGGCCTTGACGCGTGCCACAACTTCGCGGGGGCTGAAGGGCTTGCAGATGTAGTCATCGGCACCCAGCTCCAGCCCAAGCAGACGGTCGATTTCCTCTGACCGGGCGGTCAGCATGATGATGGGCAGCGCCGAAAAACGCCGGATTTCGCGGCAGATAGTCACACCGTCCACGCCCGGTAACATCAGGTCAAGCAGCATCAGGTCGGGTGGCTGGGTTCTGGCTTTCTCCACCACGTCTGTGCCCTCGCCAAACCAGCGTACCGCGAAGCCCGCTTGCGCCAGATAGGCTTGCAGCACGTCGGCAATACGGGTTTCATCTTCAACGATCCAGACGCTCGGCATGGGGGTATCTCCGTCAATCAGTGCCGGGCCAGGCACAGGGTCATTTTCAGGCCACCCAGCTCGGCGTGGGAGGCAGCAAGGGTGCCACCGTGGGCCTGGGCAATGGCCTGGCAGATAGCCAGCCCCAGGCCGCTGCCACCGGCGCGGCGGGTGCGGGACTGGTCGACCCGGAACAGGCGCTCAAACAGCCTTGCCATGGCCCAGTCAGGGACGCCGGGGGCCGAGTCTTCCAGCTCAATACGCCAGACTTCGGGGGTTTCGTGCAGTTGCAGACGCACCTGACCGCCGGAATCGGTATACCGCAGGCTGTTTTCCAGCAGATTGGTCAGCAGCTGAAGTAACCGCTGAGGGTCGGCCGACAGCATGGCCTTGGTGTCAGGCAACTGCAGCGTCAGACTGATCTGCTTTTGCCTGAACCGGGTGGCAAAACTCTCGCCAGCCTGCCGTAGCAGAGCCGTCAGGTCGACAGGCTGCTTGTGGTAGTGCAATGCCCCCTGGTCGGCCATCGACAACTCTCCCAAATCGGCCACCAACTGAGCCAGCGCGATAACTTCCTGTTGTAACAGTCGAATCCGCTCCTGATTGAGTGGGTAGATGCCATCGAGCAGCGAGTCGATTTCGGCGCGCAGAATTGTCAAAGGTGTGCGCAGTTCGTGTGAAATATCGGCCACCCAGCGCTCGCGCAGCGTCCGGCTTTTTTCCAGGGTATCGGCCAGGGAATTGAAGTCGCTGATCAGCTGGGCCAGTTCGTCGCTACGCCGCCCCTCGCACGGCAGGCGCACGCGGTAGTCACCGGTAGTGAGCGCGTGGTAGCCGCCAGCAACAACCTTCAGCGGCGCCAGCAGATGGCGCGAAAACCACAAAGCGGTCAGGGCGCACAAGCTAATGATTATCAAGGCAAAGGTCGAGAGACTGGTCAGCTGGGTGCGAAGGAATTCCAGTTGCAGCTCGGATTGGGCGGGCGGGCGCGGGTGCAACACCAGATAGCCAAAGAGGTTGCCGTCGAGGGTTAAGGGCAGGCGAGGGTCGTCCGTCATGGGAGGCGGGCCGAACAAAGGGCGGGCAGTCGCATCGAGCAGGCTCAGGCGCAGCTGAAGCTCGCCGAATACGCCCAGCTCGTTGAGTGTGCGCGGTAGCGAGGCCAGACGTCCGTTGGCATCATCGCCGGGAGGCCGGCCGCCCGGGCCGCGATGTTCGGGGCGCTCGTGCCAGGGTTGCCCCGGTCGGGGCGGTGGAAAATAGCCGGGCGGCGGCAAGGCTGCTGTCGATGTGCCGATGTCGGAGGCCTGTTGTTGCAGGGCGATGCCGTGCCAGGAGCCATATTGCCGGTAAAGCGTTTGCAACTGCTCTGCTACCGCCAGCAGCTGCTGCCGGTCACGGGCGTCAAGATAGGCACTAAAGCCGTCTTGCACGCTCCAGTACAGCAGGCCACTGAGCAGGATGACGGCAAAAATCACAGGTATCAGAATTGCGTAGAAAACTTTTTCGATCAGTTTCACGCCGGTTATCCAGCACAGAGGAGGTGCTTCATAAATAGCGGTAAATCCGGGGGATCTCAAGCGACGCTAAACCTTCGCTACAAAAAACACGGTTTCGCCACACTGTTGCATGGGGGCTGACTGGCTTGTTGCTCACATGTAGTGACGAATGAAGCAAAAACCCTGAATTTGTATTAAGGATGTTAAACAGCTATGGTTTAAAAGGTAATTCTATTCAGACTTGAATGAAAAGCCTTATTCGTGATCATTCGAGTTAATTCTATGGACGACTGAAGGACAGGGTATGGCACCGAAAAAATCCCCCATCATTGATAACAAAAACCCCGATGCACACGTAATTACCCGCGTAGCGACCAAAGACGATCTGCATCAGATCAAGCAGCTGTCAGAGGTGGTGTACGGCAAGACCGGCATGCCGCCTTACACGCTGGCCCAACTGCGCGGCCATCAGAGCAACTTTCCGCAGGGGCAGTTTGTGGTGGCCTTCGGCGACAAGATCATCGGGTACTGCGGCACCTTTCGCATCAGCGGCAAGATCGCCCTGCACAACCATTCCTGGGTAGAGATCACGGGCAACGGCTTTGGCGCCCGTCACCAGCCCGACGGCGATTATCTGTACGGCATGGAGGTCTGTACCGATCCCAACTTCCGTGGTTTGCGTATCGGCCAGCGGCTGTATAACGCGCGTAAAAAACTCTGTGAAGAGCTCAAGCTCAGGGGCATCGTATTTGGCGGGCGCCTGCCGGGGTTGCGGCGCAACGTCAAGAAATTCCCCGATGCCAACGACTATGTGGAGGCGGTCAAGTCGAAGAAATTCCGCGATCCGGTGATTTCGTTCCAGCTGCACAACGGCTTTGAAGTCATTGGCCTGATTCCCGATTATTTGCCCAATGACATTGACTCCATGGGCTATGCCGTCCACATGCTGTGGCGCAATCCGCATCAGCCCAGCGAGGAAGAAGTCAAGCGCAAGAATTACGGTGGACGGCTGCCGGATACGGTGCGCATTTGCTCGGTGCAGTACCTGCAGCGCAAGGTCAAGTCCTTCGAGGATTTCATGGGCTATGTGAAGTACTTCGTGGATGTGGCCGCGGACTACAAGGCCGATTTTGTACTGTTCCCCGAAATGCTGTCACTGCAGTTGCTATCGATTGAGGATCAGGAACTCAGCCCGGCGGCGGCAATCGAATCCCTCACCCGGCACACCGATGCCTTTTCGGAACAGATGCGCGACATGGCGGTGCGCTACAACATCAACATCATTGGCGGCTCGCACCCCACCAAAATGCCCAACGGCCGGGTCGAGAATATCTGCTACATCTTTTTGCGCGACGGGCGGGTCGAAACCCAGGCGAAAATCCACCCCACACCGAACGAGGTGTACTGGTGGAATATCGAAGGCGGAAACACTCTCAAGGCCATTGATACCGATTGCGGCCCCATTGGCATTCTGATTTGTTACGACAGCGAGTTCCCTGAACTGGGACGTTACCTGGTGGACCAGGGGGCGAATATCATCTTTGTGCCCTTTTGCACCGATGAGCGTCAGAGCTACCTGCGCGTGCGCTATTGCTGTCAGGCGCGGGCGGTGGAAAACCAGTGTTATGTGGCCATGTCGGGGAATGTGGGCAACTTGCCGAATGTGGCCAACATGGACATTCAATACGCCCAAAGCTGCATTCTGACGCCCTGCGATTATCCCTTTGCCCGCGATGGCATTGCGGCCGATACCACGCCAAACACGGAAATGGTGGCCATTGCCGATCTGCGTCTGGATTCCATCCGGGTGGCGCGTAACAGCGGCACGGTGCAAAACCTCAAGGATCGTCGTCACGACCTTTACAGTGTGGTGTGGCGTAACCGTACCGAATAAGCCGGTGATACGCCAAAGCCATGTCGTGCATCGCTTTGGCGGGCCTCGCTCAACTAGAGCGCAAACCGGTTCAGAGTGCCTACCAGTACGACCACGTGGGGCTCGGCGTCGGTGCGTTCCTGCTTGATGTAGGCGCTGAGTGCCGCCTGGGCGTCAAACAGCAATTCCTGTTGTTGGGCGCTGAAGAGGTAGCGCCCCTGCGGGAATTCCAGTTTGCCCTCCTGGGCGTTGAAGTTGGCCACATAATGCTGGCCATTGAGCTGGAACGTCATTTCGGTCTGCATCTGGCTGGCGGCATGGCTGGAGAACTTCAGCTCCTGTGCACCGGTTTGCCAGTGGCCGGTGAATTCGTCATCCGTGACTTTTTCGATTTTCAGCTGCTCTTGGGCGAAGGCGTTGCCGGCGGTGAGGGCACTGGTCAGCAACAAGGAGCAAAGGGTCAAAGTCGGCGATGACGTAGTGGTTTTCAATGGCAAGACTCCTGTAAGAAGGTGTAAGGCAAGTGATTAAAAACTGAGCACATTATAAAACAAGTGTTTCAAACAAGTGTTTAAATTAACTGTAAAATATTGTGATTTTACGTAGCGCTTTGTAATTGCCACTACACTGTGAACAGGTAATGAGTTCGCGTGACACAGGAGCAAAACGATGAGCAGAACCTTGGTGATAACGGGTGCCAACAAAGGCATTGGGCTGGAACTCTGCCGCTTTTACCGGCAACAGGGAGATCGGGTGGTGGCGGCCTGTCGTCATGCCAGCGACGACTTGCTCCACCTGGAATGTGAGGTGGTGGAGGGCATCGATGTGTCAGACAGCGCGGCGATTGCACGGCTGGCCGCTTACCTTGATGGCGGTACCGTGGATGTTCTCTTCAATAATGCCGGCATCTTCACCAATCAGAATCTCGGCAGCACTGACTTTGAAGCCATTGAGCAGCAGTTTTGTGTCAATGCCATGGGGCCTTTGCGGGTGACCCTGGCACTCTTGCCCAACCTGGTGAGGGGCAGCAAGGTAGCGATGATTACCAGTCGCATGGGATCGATTGCCGATAACCGCTCGGGGTCTTATTACGGTTACCGGATGTCCAAGGCGGCGCTGAATGCGGTGGCAAAGTCCTTGTCGATCGACTTGCGCGACCGTGGCATCGCTGTGGGCATTTATCACCCGGGGTTTGTGCAGACCAGCATGGTCGGATTTGCCGGCGATATCTCGCCGCAAACCTGTGCCGGCTTGCTCGCGGCCCGGGTGGAAGATCTGACGATCGAGACTACAGGCCAGTTCTGGCATTCCAACGGTGACAGCCTGCCGTGGTAAACCGGCCTATTTGACCAGTCTGGTCAGCTGTTTGAAGGTGTCACCCTCTGCCACCTGTTGCAGTTCAAACAATACCGACTCGACGCAGCCGAGCTGCGCGCCCTGCTGCTGAATCATTTGGATTCCAAGGGTCTTGTTGGCCAGCGTGCGCGAGGACACCGCATCGGCAACGAGGGTGAGATTGTAACCCTGCTGGCGCAGGTCCCGCGCGGTTTGATAGACGCAAATGTGGGTTTCGATGCCGCACAGAATGACTTCACGCTTTTTCAGTGTGCTCAGGGCCTCCACAAGTTCAGAAGAGCCGCAGGCGCTGAAGCTGTGCTTGGCAATGGGCTGCAGCGGTGCGAGTTTCTGCGCCAGGGCGGGTACTGTCGGGCCCAGTTTGTCGGGTACCTGTTCGAGCCAGAGGATCGGCAGCCCCAGCAGCTTGCAGCCGTCGATCAGGGTGCCCAGTTGCACCAGGGTTGCCTCGGCGTCGTGCATCAGGGTGGCCAGTTTACCCTGCACATCGATCACCATGAGTACGGCATTGTTTTTGGTCAGCATGCGTCTTTATCCTTTTTTGGCAGAGGAATTGTCGAGCTGGGCGCGCTTGAGTTCGGCAATGCGGTCTTGCAGGTGCTGGTAGCGGCGCTGCTCCTTGTGGCCCGGTTTAAGGTGTTTGGCGCGATCAAGGCAAGTCTGGCAGGCGCGCAGGTCGGCACTGGTCACGCCGTCTCTTTGCAGGCGCTTGAGCAGAATCTGGGCCAGGTTGAGATTGAGTGAAATATGCCGCGGCGTCAGCACCAGGGCGTCTTCAAAGCTTTGGATGGCGGCATCCAGGTTCTGCTCCCCATAGTAGCTGATGCCCTGCTTGTTCAGTAGCGCCGCCTCGCGTCGGTGGGCAAGGGCGCGGGCAGACAGGAGCTGGTTGGCGGCCAGGTCGTTGGCCTCGTCGTCATTGCCACTGAGATCCACCATTTGCGCCAGCAAGCGATCCGCCTCTTCGGCTTTGTTCATGGCGTAGAGGTTTTCGGTCACGAACAAGGTGGTTTTTTCCCCCACCCGCCCGGCATCCACCTGGGCAATGGCGGCACCCAGGGCGCGCTCGGCGGCCCGCTCATTGTGCTGGCCAATGTGCACCCGGGCCTCGAGAACCTTCGTCTTCACCTCGACCTCGGCATCGCCGCTGTATTTGCGGTGTGCCTTGTCGAGTACAGTCACGGCCTCCCGCGCCAGTTGGCGACCTTCCACGGTCACGTCATCGAACGACAGCCCTGCCAAAAAGCGGGCATAGCCCAGATAGTTGTCGGGATTATCATGCACCGACTGTTCGCCCAGCTTGAGCATTTTGCGAAAGGCTTCCAGCGCGCGGCCGTTTTCACTGAGGCGGGAGGCGACTTCTGCCAGCGATTTCTGCCGCTTGACGGAATTGGGCGACAAGGCCACGGCGGCTTCGAGCGATTGCAGCGCCTTGTCGAACTGCCCCGCGGCCTCATGGATTTTTGCCATCAGGTCGTGGGCCTGAAAGTGTTTGGATTCGGCGCCCAGCAGGGGTTCGAGCAAGGCCGTGGCTTCCTCGGCACGTCCCTGGTCGTTGGTGAGCCGTGCCAGTTCATAACGGGCCCAGTCGTAGTTGTAGCCGTGCATGATCTCGCGATAGATGCCGATCGCCTTGTCGGGCTGCTGGTGCTTTTCATACAGCCAGGCGAGGATTTTCTGCACCCGCAGCTGATAGCGGGCACGCTGTTCTATGTGCTCCTCGCACAGGCGAATGGCCCTATCGAGGTTGCCACTGTCAATGGCGCTATCGATAGCGTGCAGGGCTTCTTTCTGTTCCAGGCTCTTGCTCAGGCGCTTGCCCAGCTCGGCCGGTGGAATGGGTTTGACGAGGTAGCCATCGGGTTCGTTTTCGATGGTGCCAAAAACCTTGTCCTTGGCCACCTCGGCGCTGATGATGTAAAACAGACCCGTGTATTTGAGCTGGCCACGCACTCGCAGCTCTTCGAGCAACTCCTGACCGTTACGGCCCTTGCCCAGATCGTAGTTACACAGGATCACATCGTACTGGAGGTTCTGAAAGGCGCTCAGTGCCTCGCGCGCCGAACCCACGGCATCAATATGCTTGATGCCCATGCTCATCAGGCTTTGTTTGACCGAAATGCGAAAGCTTTCCAGTTCATCGACAATCAGAAAGCGTTTCTTGTTGTAGGCTTCCAGCGACATGCGGTGTTGGTTGATCCTGATGAAGCGCCCGGGGAAATGGCAGCCTGGTGCTGCCCGTAGTTATCCATTGTAGTTGGCTTTGGTGATCCGGTTGGCGTTGGCGCGTGCCGGTGGCCGGTTTTTTTCCACAGGGGTTAGTCTATTTTCATCCGCTTGACGAGGGCAAAGAGATTCTCCGACTCGGTATTGAGTGCCTGACTGTGCTGGGCAATGGCCTGGGTATTGTCGTAGGTCAGGTTGGTATCATCGCGGATGAGGCGAATATTGCGTTCGATTTCGACCGAGGTCTGGCTTTGTTCTTCCGAGGCTGCCGAGACCATCATGTTCTTTTCGGTGACCTGATCGACCATGCTGGCGATGTCGGCAATCGCCTTGGCCGCCGCGCCCGCGCGGGTAACGCACTGATTCGCCTGGTCACTGCTGGTGCGCATGGTGGTGTCGATTTTGGCCGTGGAGCCACGAATCTGGCTCATGATGGACTGGATCTGTTCGGTCGCCTCCTGGGCATGAATGGCGAGTTTGCGCACTTCATCTGCCACCACGGCAAAGCCCCGCCCCGACTCGCCCGCGCGGGCCGCTTCAATCGCGGCATTGAGGGCCAGAAGGTTGGTTTGTTCGGCGATGGCGCGAATCTCGTCGGTGGCGTTTTCGATGCGCTGGCTGTCGCTGTTGAGGCCGGCCACCATGGTGGCGGCGCCGGAGATGACCTGACTGAGCTGTTCAATCGAACTCTGGGTTTGGGAAACCAGTTGCAAGCCCTCGCCGGTATTTTGCGATGCAGTTTCGGAGTAGTGATGGGTTTCGATTGCCCGCTGGGCAATTTCTTCGGCGGCGGCGCGCATCTCTACGGTGGCCGAAGCCAGCTGATCGGTTTGCAAGCGCTGACGGCTCATGCCCTGTTCCGTGGCTATGCCGCATTGTTCCAGGGCCAGGGCAGAGGTGCGCAAATGCTCCGCCGCAACCCGGATCGCCCGCATGGTTGCTTGCCGGCCATCCTGCATCAGGTTGAAGGCCTGGGCCATTTCGCCCACTTCATCGCGGGAGTTAATGGGGACGCGTACCGTGAGATCCTTGTGTTGCTGAACGTACAGCATACGCTCCTTGAGCCTGTTGATATGGCGCTCGATGAAGCTGATCAGCAACTGCGAGGCCGCCAAGAGTAAACACATGAGAAGAAAAACAACCCAGGCGTAATGCAGCATCCGGGCTTTGAATACCGAGCCGAAGGTCGGCGTCTCGTGCACCAGACCTACAACCAGTTGTGTTTGCTCAAGGCGGGTAAAGGTGATCAGTTGTCCGGGCGCCATGTCAAACAGGGATGAGGCTGTGATCAGGTGCTGATGGATGCGGCTGTCGGCGCCTTGCAGTAGCGAACTGAGCTCCTGGCCCTGGTGCGGCAGGCGGTCAGCGCGCAGCAGTTTGCCGCTTTGATCCAGCAGCAGGCTGTGGTCGAGCTTGTTCAGGGCGTTGAACTGGGCTATCGCGTCCATGCCCAGGCTCAGTACTTGCAGCTGCTTGAGGCTCTGTGCGGCGATCTCCTGAACCCGCGCGCGCTCGCCCATGGCCTGTTCCCGCAGGGCATCGGTTACCAGAATCACCACAATGGCAAAAGACACGGCATTGACCAGCCAGAATTTGTATTTAAGACGAATATTCAGTAACAGTGCGAGCATGCCGATACGACTCTCTCAATAATATGCAGGTTTCAATACAGCGACCGGGCGGCTAGCCATGCGGCAAAACCTGCACCTGATGTTAAGTTTAGCGGTTAACTGCGTGATTTCTTGAATATTTGACGGCTGAGTCAGTGGCTTGCCTGGCAAGTGCAATTGCCATTGCCTGACACTGGACACATAATGTCACCCTTTTACGCCGGGCCACGACCCAACGGCGGGCCGCAGTTGCCCTGTCCCGCGGATTTGTCGGTCCGGTTCTGTGATCCAATGAGAGGTAGTCATGACAATTGCGGCGAACAAGGTAGTGACCTTCCACTACCGTCTGAGTGAAGGAGAAGGTAACGAAATCGAGTCGACCTTTGACGATGAGCCCATGGCCTATCTGCATGGCCACGACAATATGGTGGCGGGTCTGGAGAAGGCCATGAACGGCCGCGCGGTGGGCGACAAGTTCAGTATCACCCTGGCGCCGGAGGAAGCCTATGGCGTGCGCACTGAAAACAGCATTGCGCGCATTCCGATCAAGCACCTGCATGTGCATGGCAAGCCGCGTCCGGGCATGATCGCCTGGGTTGAAACCGAGCAGGGCCCGCGCCAGATGACCATTGTCAAGGTCGGCAAGTTCAATGTGGACGCCGATGTGAATCATCCGCTGGCCGGTAAAACCCTTACCTTCGAGGTCGAGATTGTCGATTTGCGTGATGCCAGCGCAGAAGAAATCGAGCACGGACATGTGCATGGCCCAGGCGGGCATCATCATTGAGTCAGCAGGCGCAAGGCCTTGCCAGGGAGCAAACCCTTATGAATCACAACCTCAACATTCTTGCCTCTACGCTGGCCTCTTCGGTGCGAGGTTGGCGTGGCACAACGGGCAGCAAGAAAGTCGTACAGCCGCCGGCACCCATTGTGCTGTATGACCGTGAAAACTGTGTTGATTGCCGCCTGGCGCGCGAGGCCCTGAGCGAGCTGAATCTCGATGCGCTCATCGTACCCTGTCCGCAAGGCAGCAACCGGCACGTGCGCCAGCTCGAAGCCGTATCGGGGCAGACACAGATTCCCTTTCTGACGGATCAGAACACCGGGCGCAAGGTCGGCGGGGCCGCAGCCATTATCGACTACCTGTTTGCCCAGTACCGTGGCAAGCCTGCTCCGCGCCAGATCCGGCCGGTTGGTCTGAACCGGCTGGCCTCGCGACTGGCCAGTGGCCTGCGTCTGAATGCCGGCGCGCAGGCGCGGCCTTCGCGGGCCGTGGAGCAGCCGCTGACGCTGTACAGCTTTGAGTCGAGCCCCTATGCGCGCGTGGTGCGTGAGCGTTTGTGCGAGCTGGAGCTGCCCTATTACCTGATCAACCTCAGCAAGCAGCAGTGGGCCGATATGGGGCCGGCGAAATTCCGGTTTGCGCCAGGGCCCTACAAGCCCCTGCCCAATACCAAGCGCGAGGCATTTTTCAAGGAGCACGGCGACGTTCAGGTGCCTTATCTGGTAGACCCCAACACCGGCAAGGCGCTGTTTGAATCCCGCGATATTCTTGCCTACCTCGACACTACCTACGCGCTCTAGACGGGTTCGTTGACGCTGGCGTTACTGCCAGTCGTCAAGCCCATACCGGTCAAGTATTTCCTTCAGCTTGCCCGAGGTGCGCAGTTTTTTGGTGCCCTCGCCCAGCTGTTGGGCGAAAGTTGCGGTACGCTTGTTATCGGGCGTGCAGGCAATGTACATCTCGATCGGGTCACGCAGTGCTCCGGCCTTGACCAGGCTGCCGACGAGCTGCAATTCCTTGAGCTTGGCGGCCATGACCAGATGTGACTCCACCGTGGTGGTAATGCGTTGTGCCAGCAGTTTCTTGATGTTCTGCTCCAGCGCATTGTCGGCGCTCAGTACCTGGAACATGGCGCTTTCCTGATGTGCCTCGACGTGTTTGTCAAAGGCTTCTTCATACGCATAGCCGCCAATGACCCCGACCTTTTGATCTGCAAGGGACTCCAGGCCGGCATACTTCCAGGGCGAACCCTTGACAACATAGAACATCGGCTGATCCATGCCCCAGGGGGCATCCGGGTAGGCGAAATCCGGCGCATCTTCCTTATAGGCTCCCACCACGCAGTCGAAGGCGCCGTTGCGCACGCTTTCGAGCGCACGCTTCCAGGGCATGGTGCGGTAGTCGATGGAAACGCCATGTTCGGCCATGATGGCGGTGGCCATTTCGATCATGTAACCGGGGTGATCGGAGTTTGGATCCCCGTTCATGGGAAACCAGTTGTCGGCGCGAATCGAAAGAGTGTCGGCAGCCACCGTGGCGGCGAGGCTGGCAAGGAGTGCGCCGGCGGCAAACCGGCGAAAGTGCGTTGGCATGGTGATATTCCTCATTCGTCAACATGATCGACCCCAACGGGCGCGGGCCATCTGGCCAGCGCTGGGTGTCCGAAGGCACCGGGTATCGTCAGGATCACGAACAGGGCATCCCGCCCGCGGGCGGGATTTTGCCCGTTGTCAGAGCGTTAACTGCAGCGACCTATTCACTATAGCCGGTGCGAGTGATGAGGCAATTTAAAAGGCGCGTAAATTGTATGGATTTGTAATGACGGATCAGCGTTGCACAAACTCAGGCGGGGCGGCACCGGCCCCATACATACGCTCAACGGCGCGCACACCCGCGTCTTCAAAGGGCTGAAAGATCAAATCTATTCCCTGGGTTTGCAGCAGACGGACGTCGTGAGCCGTGTTGGCGACAATGCCGATTTTGCCCTGGTAGTCGATGTGTCTGAGGGATTGAATCACGACAAACTTGGGGTCATCGGTACGAATGCCCACGCTGGCGTGAGGAATGCAGCAAAGCACCCAGTCGGCCGCCTGCACCGGCAACTCATTAAAGAGCTCGGGGTCGGTCGCATCGCCGTAGATGCCTGTCAGGCCCGGCTTTTGCCACTGCAGGGCCGACTCGGGATCAAAATCCACCACCAGCACCTGCTTGCCTTTTTTGAGCAACTCGTCACTAATGGCTTTGCCGTAGCGACCATAACCCAGCAAAATGACGTCGAACTCCCGATGGCCGAGCACCTGCGCATCGTCCTCAAAGCGGCCTTTGTCCCGGGCGAATTCAAATACGCCCAACACCGGCTCCAGCCAGCGATACAGGGCGTGGGAGTAATTGATCATGTACACCGAAACCGCAATGGTCACCAGCCCCACAAAAGTCACCAGCCCCAGGGCCGAGGGCGCTATGTGCCCGAGGGTGACACCCATACTGGCAAAGATCAGCGAAAACTCGCTGATCTGGGCGACCGTCAGGCCCGCCAGGAGCCCGGTGCGTTTGCGATAACCCATTTTGCCCAGAATCAGCATCACTATCAGTGGGTTGCCGATGAGTACGAACAGGGAAAAGAGGATGGCAGGTACGATCTGGTCCATGGAGTGACTCAGGTCGAACTTGGCACCGATGGCGACAAAGAAAAACAGCAACAGGAAATCCCGCAGCGACGCCAGCCGGGCGCCAATGCTCTCACGAAAGGGGGTAGAGGCCAGCGAGACGCCGGCCAGCAAGCCGCCCAGCTCTTTGCTCAGCCCAAGATGGTCGGCGACGGCGGTAAAGAGTGTGGCCCAGCAAATGGCGAAAATCACCAGCAGCTCGGGTGAGCGCGAAATGCGGCGCAACACCGGATGGGCGAAATAGCGGATAAACACCAGCACAAAACCAACCGCCAACGCGGCATGCCATACAAAGGTAAGGGCACTGTTTTGTGTATCGGCGGGGCGATTGTCCATCATGGATATCACCAGCATGGCCAGCACCACCACCAGATCCTGCACAATCAGAAAGCCCAGGGCGATCTTGCCGTGCAGTGAGTCGATCTCTTTTTTATCCGTCAGCAGTTTGACAATGATAATGGTGCTGGAAAACGTCAGGGCCACGGCAATGTAGCAGGAGGTAACGGCATCAAACCCCAGGCCAAGCCCAATGAGAAAGCCAAAGAACGAGGTGAAGATCACCTGCCCCAGGCCAGTAATCAGGGACACCCGCCCCAGCGATCGCACCAGCCCCAGGTCGAGCTTGAGTCCGACCAGAAACAAGAGCACTGCAATGCCGAGCTCTGCCAGCAAATCGATCTGCTCCTGGCTTTTCACGATGCCCAGCAGGTTGGGCCCGGCAATCAGGCCCACGGCAATGAAGCTCACAATCAGGGGCTGCTTTAACAGGTGTCCTGCCAGACCGAGGCTGGCGGCCAGCAGTAATATGGCAGTCAGTTCGTGAAATACCGATTGGTGAATGAGCTCAAGCATACCGGGGCATCCTGCGGGTCAAGAAGAAGACTCTGGCTTGGGTTTTACAGCAGCGTCGATCGGCGGGGCGAGGTGGTTTTCCATGTCGCCATGCTGTTCGATCAGATGAAAACTTGGCAGCTGGCGAATCAGCCAGTAGCCGATCCCCAGCGCAAAGAGCAAGGCGGCGAGCCCGTACACGTGCAGCGGATCAGTGGTGTTCAGGTCGAGAATGATGATTTTGCGTGATACCGCCATTAACGCCGTGGCCATGACGATCTTTACGTGAATTACGTCTTCACGCAGGTAAATGGTGATGTTGATAAAAATCTCGATGGCAATGAGAACGGCCATGAAGGCCCCAAAGGTTGCCAGCATGTCGTTGACAGTCACTATCATCAATGGCGGCGTTGCCAGCTTCTGATAGATGGTCCAGGCCACATCGACCACCCCCATAAGAATGACGAAGGTCATCAAAATGGCGAGAATTCGCACGGAAAAACGAATGCATACCTGAAGGCGTTCAATCAGGGGCTCTTTGTAAGCGGTCATGCGGGCATCCTGTTTCAGGGAGCTTTGATCGGAGAAACGAAATCCTGCGGCTTCACGGTTAACATAGAGGCAGGCATTTGCGCAATGATGTCCTCGGCGGTGTTGCCAATCAAAAAGCCGGGAATGCCGGTACGGGCAACCGAGCCCATGATCAGGCAGTCGATGCCGCGTTTTGCCACTTCGGCCGGAATTTTTTCCCGCGGATGCCCCTTGAGCTGCACCAGTGTCGCATCGGTCAGCCCGGCCGCACCAACCAGTTCCTGCAGGGCTCGCAGGTGTTCCTTTTGCAGTTGGCGGTCGATGTTCAGAATCTCGTCTTCATTCATGCGACTGAGTGACAGCCGGTTGACCATTTCGATCGCCGTGGTGTCATAGCAGGCAAGCACTTGCAAGGGTTTCCCCAGGGCCTTGCCCAGTGCGGCGGCGGTTTGCAGCAACTGCAACGCAAATGCGTGGCCAGAAGGGTCGTTGCGATAACCATCATTGGGATTGACGGCAATGGCAAGACGGCTTTCGCGCAAGGGCTTGCCATCGGCTGCAAACAGCAAGACCGGGCAGGGGCATTTGCGTACCAGACTCATATCGACCGACTTGGCCTGGTCGCCGGGGGTGGTTCTGGCCGACTCTTTCACTACTAACTGGTAGCCCCCCGTCTGAACCTGGCGCACCGCTTCCACAAAACCGTGGTTGCAGGCCCGAATCTCGATATCCAGGGTAAGGGCACGGTCGGCCAGCTGCGCCCGTGCCAGTGCGGCGGCTATTTTTTTCTCATTGGCCTGTCTCAGGGATGCTTCCAGCAGGGGCACGTAACCGGCCAGATCCTTGGGGGGTACGGGGTAGACGCAGAGCAATGTCACCCGGGCGTCGAATAGATCTGCCAGCACCAGCGTGTTGGCCAGTGCACTGACTTCAGTATCGGTATTGGCACAGTAATAAAGGATATTCGAGAACATAGGCAACTCTCTTCTTCTCGTAGTCAAGTGCGGCAGGCGCGTGAGCCATCGCCTGCTGGCAAGTGTAGCCTGTGGCGTCAGTCCGGGGCGAGCCGGGACAGGCCGGTTTTGGTTCGCAGGGCTTTAAGGCACTGGCGTTTCAGTTTTGACTTGCGTTTGCGCAGGCGGCTCTGGATACCATACCAGAATTTCAGTGTGGCCGTTTTTCCAGCGAGTCCGCTGACGGCGGCATCGTGGGTTGAAAGCCCGTAAACTACCCGCTCCAGCGCCACTTCCAGAACACAGATATCCTGAAATTGCCCCAGCCGTTCGCCCAGCCCTGTCAGGGTTTTGATTTGTCGTCGTGCGCCTTTGCGCTCAGACTTGCACAGAATCTGTTCACTCACCAGCCATTGCAGCGTAAACAGGCTGTACTTGACCCACTTGCGCCAGCGGTGCAAGGCTTCATCTTCCCGTGTTTTGCGTGCAGTCTTGGCGTGACGCCGGGTTTTGCGCCGGATACGGCAATACCCCTGAAGCAGTGTCCGGGTGGAGATTTGTGGTTCAAGATCTGCCAGTTGCTGAAGCACCAGGGTGGGCGGTTGATACTTGCTGGCCGGTGCGAGCGGTGTGCATGCAAGTGCGTGCAGCAAGGGCGGCAGCAACAACGAGCGTTGCTCGGGGTCTGTGATCAGGCGCGCGAGGGTTTTTTCCAGTACGTGG
>JBFHRO010000049.1:0-17348 GCA_041591635.1 Oleiphilaceae bacterium
GCCTGGCACCCGATTCTGACACCCCACCCGGATACCCCTTTTCAGGTACATCCTGCCAAAAACATTGCCGGCGTACAGCAAAACCCGGTTGACGGGCCACGGCTTGCAGCTAGGCTTAAGACAGGTGTTCGGGCTGCGTGCCACGCAGGGTCGGACCGGAATATTTGCGCCAGGGGAGTCACCATGTCCAGCAGCCGACAGCTTTTGGTGGTCGATGATGAAGCCAATATCCGCCGTGCCATTCAGCGCATGTGCCGGCTCAATGGCTTTGAGCTGACATTGGCCTCGAACGCCGAAGAAGCACTGGAACTGCTGGCGCGCCAGCCCTTTGGCGTCATGCTCACCGACCAGATGATGCCGGGCATGACCGGCGCCGAATTGCTCGAACGGGTCAAGCAAGACTTTCCCGACGTGGTACGGGTCATGCTCACCGGCTACACCGCCCTGCAAGGCCTTACCGATGCCATCAACAACGGCGCCGTATTCAAGATACTCTTCAAGCCCTGGGATGACCCGCAACTGCTTGGGGTACTCAACGAGGCCTTCGCCCTGTACGAAATGCGCGAAAGCAACCGCCGCCTCACCCGCGAGCTGCAGGAACTCAACGCCAGTCTCGCCCAGAAGGTTGAAGAGAAAACCCGTCACCTCAGCCTGCACATCAAGCGCCTCGAAGTGTCCCAGGCGCTGTTTGAACTTCTGCCCGTGCTCGCCGTAGGCATCACCGACGACGGCATGATCGTCGAGGCCAACAGCGAGGCACGGGCGGTATTTGGCGGCATGGGGCTGGTAGGCATGGACGTTGCCTCTGCCCTGCCCCCGGAAGTTCAGACCCTGCTTGATAGCTGCATGGCTGCAGGCAAGTGCCATGCCCAAGGCTTCAGGATTACGCACCAGGCCAGGACCTACGAGCTGGGCTGCAAGCCCGTGAGGCTCGCGTCCGGGGCCAGCGGCTGCCTGCTATACGGCGTGCAAAACCCGCCCGGAGAACCCAATGACCACGCCCAAGCCACCCACTGACACCCCTGACCACACAGGCACCGGTACCGCGATGGAAAACTACGCTACCGATTCTATCCTCGCCTTTTTTGCCCATTACAGCCCGCACCCGGCCATGGAGTCACTTCAAGCCGCACTGCTGAGCGCGGTGGCGGCACCCAAAGTCGCACCCGCTGCCAACGTCAAGGAGACGCCATGAGTGTGGATGTGGCACGCTTGATCAAGCGGCTCCCCGCGGCCAGCGCCGGCACTGCGAACCTGCTGAGCATCCTGCGCAACGAGAAATCCAGTGCCGGCGAAATCGAAAAGTGCCTGATTGCCTGCCCGCTGATTGCCGCCAAGGTGTTGCAGATGGCCAACAGTTCCTTTTATGGCTTCAGCCGCCAGATCAACTCGCTGCGCGAGGCCTGCGTCATCCTGGGCAAGCAGACACTGACCAATCTGGTGTATTCCCTGGTGGTGGTAGAGCAGTTCAAGCCCGGCGAGGCCCTCGACAACGGTTTGGCCCCGTGGAATGACATCTGGGCCCACAGCCTGTTTGCTGCCAGCCTCAGCCGGGCCCTGCAGCAACAGCAAAAACGCGACCCGACAACCATTTTCATGACCGGGCTGTTTCAAAACATCGGTCTGGTGCTGCTGGGGCAGTTCGAACCCGACAGCATGCGTGCGGCCGTGGCCCACGCCATCACACAGCGCCAATCCCTGCGTGTTGCCACGGCACAGTGCCTGGGAACCAGCTATATTGGAGTAACGCGGCAAATCCTCGAGGTCTGGCGCTTTCCGCCCGACATCTGCGCCATGATGGGGGCGCTCGATAAAGCGCAACCGGGCTCGCGCCAGATCGCGATTTTGCGTATTGCCGCGGTGTGTGCAACGGCCCTTGGCTACCGGCTGGCACCGGAGGTGTATCCCGATGCCATCACTGAGCAGGAACTGACGCTGGGGCTGCCCGCGCCGCAAACGCTGGGAGAAAACCTCGAAACTGCCCACAGCATTTTTGCATCGCTCAAGGAAATCATGCTGGGCAAGCCGTAACGCACGAGAATCACGAACATGAGTCGCCATCACTCACTGGAAGCAGAATCATGACCACCGATGCCACCCCGCAAGGCGCCAGGCCCAACGATGCTGAGGCGCAACAGGCCGCGCCGGCATTGAAATCGCTCCTGCATGCCTTTTGCCATCTCGACAAAGCGCCCAAAGCCTTAGCCGAAGTGCAAACCCATTTGGGTATCGATGGCATTTACCTGCAGTATCAAAATCTGCTGGGAGATCAGGCGGCCGATCAGCTGGTCGCTGCGGCCAGTACCTCAATGCAAAAACACAAGGTGGCACTCAAGAAGGCCCTCAAGGCGCTGTCAGCCCAGGCGCCCTGCACCGAGACCAGCCTGACTCTGGCGGGCAAGCCGTATCAGGCCGTTCTGATCAACGAGCTGGAAGAAAAACACGTCGACGGGCGGGTGCTCTTTTTGAGCCAGTCACCCTTGCCTGCAGCCAGCCAGCTGCAGGCCGCCGCCGACGGCATTTTTACCGGCCTGGTCGCGACCCAGCTCAAGCTCCAGATCGCCTTGCTGCAGAATAACCTGCGCTACCAGGTCATCTGGTCCGAGAGCATGGAGTGGGCCAAAACCGTCGAGGTGGCCAACAACGACTTTTTCAAATCCCTGATGCAACGCTCATCATTGATCGTGAACGCCAGCTGCGCCGCCATTTACATTCACAGTGCGCGCGCACGCCACAGCGAGCCCCCACAAAACGGCGGCCAGTGGTTATACCGCCACCTGGATCCAGCCCTGCTGGAGCAGGTGATCGCTGCGCAGGGAGATCTGGACTTTTTCTGCCCCGAACAAACCACCACCCGGTTTTTCACCCCCACCGACAGCCCCGAGCTGGTCGCGCTGGGCAGTTTCATGCTGGTGCCCGTGCGCCGCAACGAGCAGATACTGGCCAGTCTGGTGCTGCTCAAGCCCAAGGCCGCCTTCGGCATTCTTGACGAAATCTATGTTTCGCAATTGCTGAATCAAACCTTGTCCAACATCGAGCGCCACGCCTTGCTCAGCGAGCTGAAAGTGACCAACCAGAAAATCCTGGAAGAAAAGCAGGAGCAACTGTCGCTGATCGACAAGCTCGAAAGCACCCAGCAGCAACTGATGCAATCCGAAAAAATGGCCTCCATCGGCCAGCTGGCGGCGGGGGTGGCTCATGAAATCAACAACCCCATTGGCTATGTCAGCTCCAACATCAACTCGCTGAGCAACTATGTCAAAGATTTGCTCAAGGTCATTGAGCAGGCCGAACAGGTTGCCGGCGAGAGTGAAGACCCCGGGATGCAGGAAAAAATCACCGGGCTGATCGAGGAGTACGATATCGAGTTTCTTAAAAGCGATATCAACGAATTACTGCGGGAATCCCAGGAGGGTATCAAACGGGTCAAGCACATAGTGCAGGATCTGAAAGACTTCTCCCACGTGGAGCAGGCCGAAATGCAACTGGCCGACCTGCACAAGTGCCTCGACAGTACGCTCAATATTGTCAACAACGAACTCAAGTACACCTGCACCATCGAAAAACGCTATGGGCAGATTCCGCATATCGAGTGCGTGTCATCGCAACTTAACCAGGTATTCATGAACCTGCTGGTCAACGCGGGCCACGCGATTGAAAAAGAGGGCCTGATCATCGTCGAAACGCTGCGCGAAGGGGATCAGGTAAAAGTGAAAATCACCGACAACGGCAAAGGCATAGATCCAAAAAACATGCGCAAACTCTTTGAACCTTTTTTTACCACCAAGCCCGTTGGCAAGGGTACCGGGCTGGGGCTCTCCATTTCGTATGGCATTGTCCAGAAGCATCACGGCCACATTGAAGTCGAGAGCACCCTGGGTAAAGGCACCACCTTCACCATCACCCTGCCCATACAACAACCGGAACAGCCCGGTGAAACCCCCGCAGCAGGAGGCAATCAATGACCGCAGAAAACAGCGC
This sequence comes from Oleiphilaceae bacterium, assembly GCA_041591635.1. Taxonomy (GTDB): domain Bacteria; phylum Pseudomonadota; class Gammaproteobacteria; order Pseudomonadales; family Oleiphilaceae; genus JACKOD01. The sequence goes on from JBFHRO010000049.1 coordinate 3,982, forward strand.
CGCAGCCGATGCAGCGTCACCGACTACCGAGTCGGTTCTCTTTGTGGATGATGAGGCCCGGATTCTGTCGTCCATCCGCCGTCTGATTCGCCCCTTGGGCGTGAACGCCTATTTCGCTGAAAGCGGTCAGGATGGCCTGAAAATTCTCGAAGAACACCCCATTGATCTGGTGGTGTCCGACATGCGCATGCCCGAAATGACCGGCGCCGAATTCCTTGCCAAGGTCAAGGAACGCTGGCCCAAAACGGTGCGCATGCTGCTGACCGGCTATGCCGATATTACTTCCACCATAGACGCGCTGAACAACGGCGGCATTTACCGCTATATCCGCAAGCCCTGGGATGACAACGAACTCAAGGAAATAGTGCTCGATGGCATCAAGATCCGCCGCCTTGAACGCGAACGCGCCGAACTGACCGCCATCAAGAACAAGCAGAACGAGGAGTTGCAGGACCTCAACAAGAATCTCGAAGCCAAGGTGGCGCAACGAACCCAGGAAATCGTCAAGGCCTCGCGCCTGCTCGACAAAACCTACAAGGAGCTGCGCGAAAGCTACGACTCCTTTGTGCGGGTGTTCTCCACGTTTGCCGGCAGCCGCGAAACCCTGCAGCGGGGCCAGTCGCAACTGGTGGCCGACTTCGCCAAGCGCATGGCGGTGGCGCTGCAACTCAAGGAGGAAACCATTCAGGCCACTTACTACGCGGCACTGCTGCATCAAATTGGCAAGATCGGCATGCCCGACTCCCTGCTGGAGTGCCCCGAAGAAGAAATGAGCGAAAAACAGATCAAGGCGTATCGCAAATACCCCTTGATCGGCGAGGCCACCCTCACCGCCATCAGCGGTCTGGAACGCACCGCCGGACTGATCCGCAGCCACACGGAATACATGGACGGCAACGGCTATCCCGACAAGCTTGAAGGCAACAAGATCAAATCCGGCGCCCGCATCATTCGTGCCGTACGCGATTACATCGGATTGCAAACGGGCCTGATCCGCAAGGAGAAGCTGTCTTCCGACGAGGCCATGGCGCATCTGAAACATCATGCCGGCATCAAGTACGACCCGGTGGTGGTGAAGTGCCTGGAGCACTTTCGCAAGGATTATGACGTCAGCAGCCTGTTCACCGATGAGATAGTGGTTCCGACCCACAGCCTGATGCCCGGCATGCGCCTGACCAAAGACCTGATCAACGGGGGCGGCTTGCTGCTGATTTCCAAGGGCAACCTGCTGACCGAGAAGGTCATCGAAAAAATCATGGCCATCGAGAAGAACGAGATGGAACGTTTTATGGTACATGTCTCGCGAGAGCGCGCCTCCGACCGCGAATGAGGTTTTACTGATGACCACACTGGTACTGGTTGACGATGAGGTCAACATTCTCAAGGCACTCAAGCGCATGCTGGCCAGCGAAGGCTGGGACATCTATGCCTTTGATGATCCCGAACAGGCACTCGCCAGCAAAGACCTGGTGGATGTGGATCTGGTGATATCCGATTACCGGATGCCGCAGATGAACGGCGTCGAATTTCTGCGCAAGTTCAAGCAGCAGCACCCTGAGGCCATTCGCTTGCTGCTCAGCGGCCAGACTGACATCGCCGGCATGATGGGAGCCATCAACACCGCCGAAGTCTATCGTTTCATCATGAAGCCCTGGAACGACGAGGAAATCAAAATCACCATCAAGCAGGCGCTGGCCTTTAACCACCTGCTCAAGGAAAACGAGCGTCTGGCGCAAACCGTGCGTCGGCAATCGCGCCTGTTGCGTTCACAGTTGAGCGAACTGAAGCGGCTGGAAGCCGAGTCACCGGGCATTACCCAGGTCGACTGGAATGATGACGGCAGCATCAACCTGATGTGCGACGAACTGGATCCCTAACTCACCCACCTTTGTTGCTTCAAGGGGGCCGCACCATGGCACAGCAAGATGATCTGGACAGCCTGTTCAAGGGCCTCAAGGCCCTGAGCGAGTCGACCTTCCCGAAAAAATGCAGCAGTTGTGGCAAGGTCTATCATGACGAAACCCAGTTTGTGCGCGAAACCGACGATGTGTTTGGCAAAAGCGGGCTGAAATCCTCGTTTGACGACGATGACAGCCCTATCGTTGAGCTGTTTCGCAATTGCAGTTGCGGCTCCACCCTGATGGACTGCTTCAGTGAACGCCGGGACTACACTGATAAAGGTCTCAAACGCCGGGATACCTTTCAAACCATCATGGAATTGCTGATCAGCCGGGGCATGGAGCCCGCCATTGCCCGTCAGGAATTGCTGACCTTGATGAAAGGAGGGCAAAGCTCGCTGATCGAGGCTTACGGGGTAAAGTTTAAGCGCCACTGACCATGGCGCACATCAGGAGGCAAGCGTGAATTCAACCCGTTATGAATACCGGATACAGGCCGAGCAGCAAGCCCAAAAGATCTTCGTGATCGAGCTTGACGAGGCGGGCGCCCTGCTTGTCCCCGAACCTCAGACCCGGCAAGCCTGGACCGCCCTGGAATTCCAGCAATGCCCCCATTGCCCTCTGGCCGCCAGCGAGCACCCCGACTGCCCGCTGGCACTGGCCATTACCCCGTTCGTGTCAGCACTCGACAGCCTCGAATCCCATACCCGGGTAGCGGTGAGCGTGCTAAGTTCCCAGCGCCAGATTCACGCCAAGGTGAGTGCCCAAACCGCCGTCAGCGCCATGATGGGGGTGGCGATCGGGGCCTGCGCCTGTCCGCACACTTTTTTCTTTCGCCCCATGGCACGCTTTCATCTGCCGCTGGCCGATGACGAGGAAACCGTTTTTAGGGTGGCCGGCACCTTTTTGCTCTATCATTTTTTTGCCACCGCCGACACGCCCGATCACCGCCCTCCCGACTGGGATCAACTCAACAACATTTACCGCAACATGCACACCGTCAACCAGCACCTGGCCAAACGCATTCGTGCCATCGCCCAATCGGATTCCACCGTCAACGCCCTGATCATTCTGGATCTGTTTACCAAATCCCTGCCCTATTCGCTGGAAGAGTCGCTGGCGGAGATTCGACCCTTTTTCGCCACCTACCTCGCACAAGAAATACCGCGGTAGGCGTTTGCAACATTGGTTAATCCTTAATCCATAGTGCAGCAACAGAAATCTTTTCTAAACTGAAAGCATTCGTTCCATTACAGGTGAGGCCCAGTGTGAATCAGACCAGCAAACCCGATGCCACGACCAACGGCGCCCGCACCGGAAGCGACGAACTCAGGGCCTCGACCACCTCGCCACTGGCCATCAAGCTGATTCGCATTGTGCTGAGCTTCTATCTTCTGGTGGCGATCATTCTCACCTCGACCCAGATGATTCTCGAATTCAGCAAAGAGAAAGACATTCTCGAAGGCCGGATTCTGCACGCCATCGACAACTTCAAACCCGGCACCACGCTGGCCATCTGGAATTTCGAGATCGAGCAGATGTTGCTTTCGATGCAAAGCATGGTGAAAAGCGAGGAGGTCGTTGGTATCAAAATCAATTTCTCCGACAAGGAATACCGCCTGGGGATGATGCCCAACAAGGCAGGCAAGGTCGAGATAATCGACATGGATGGCAATGTCAGTTATCCCACCGAGGAAGAAAATGCCGAACGGGGCAAACTGGCAAACTTCTACAGCTACGAATTTGATCTGGTGTACGAGGACAAAGACAACAGCGATCAAAAGAAGACGAAACTCGGCACCGGCGTGGTCTACTCAAGCTCCTCCATCGTGCTCAACCGTACTTATTACACCCTGATGGTGACCCTTACCAGCGCGCTGGTGAAAACCATCGCCTTGTGGCTGATATTTCACTATGTTCTGAAAAAGATCGTGGCCCTGCCCCTGTTGCGCCTGCGCAACGGCATGGCCTCCTTTGACCCCGCCAGTGCCACCGAGAGCAGTGAGGAAAACCTTCAGGGCAAAAAGTACACCAATGATGAGTTGGGCTGGATGGAACGCAGCTTTGACGAAATGCAGGTAGCCCTGATTGAAAAGAACCGCCTCCTGAGCCATTACCAGCAAGACCTTGAACAGTCGGTCAACGACAAGACGCTGGAGTTGCAGCACACCATGGAACAGCTCAAGCGGGCCGACAAGGCCAAGGGCGAGTTCCTGGCCAACATGAGCCACGAAATCCGCACACCCATGAATGGCCTGATCGGCATCACCGAGTTGCTGGTCGAAACCCCGTTGCGCATTTCCCAGCTGCAGTATGTTGACATGATTCGCTCCTGCGCCGGCACTCTGCTGGATGTCATCAATCAGGTGCTTGATTACTCCAAGATCGAATCGGGCAAAATGGAGCTGGAAATCATACCCTTTAACCTGCGCACCCTGATTGAAGAAAGCATTTCGATTTTTGGCCTGCAGTCATCCAAGCCTGATCTGGCGCTCTTCGCCAGCATGGAACCCAGCATTCCCGACTGGGTCGAGGGCGACCCTACGCGGATTCGGCAAATCATCAACAACCTGCTCAGCAACGCTTACAAGTTTACCGACCATGGTGAAATAGAGCTGCGGGCCTCACTGGAACAGGAACAGAATAAACAGGTATGGGTGTGCTTCACCGTGCGTGACACCGGCATCGGTATGAATGACGAGGCTCTGGGCAAGCTCTTCAAAGACTTCTCCCAGGCCGACTCCTCCACCACGCGCAAGTACGGCGGTACGGGTTTGGGCCTGGCCATCAGCAAGAAGCTGGTAGGCATGATGGGGGGCGAAATCGGGGTGCGCAGCCAGGTGGGCGAAGGCACCGAGTTCTGGTTTCGCATCAGCCTCAAGCGCATCGAGCAACTGGATGAGGTAGGGCGGCAAGTAAAGGCCAGCCTGCGCGGACGGCGCATCATGCTGGTCGACTCGCACCAGCAATCCTGCGACATCATGCGTGAACTGATCGCCTCCTGGGGGGCCGAGACCGTTATCTGCAGTGAGTACGAGGAGGCGCTGGGCCTTCTGCGTCAGGAGCCCACCCCGCCAGATATCATGATCGTCGATTACCGGCTGGGCAGCCACAACGGCGTCGAGCTCGCTCGCTCGACTCATCAGATTCCGGCGTTGAAAAACCTGCCGGTAATTCTGACCACCGAAATGAAGGGCCTGCCCAGTGGCGTCAAGCTGAGCAAAACCACGGTACACAAGATCATTCAAAAGCCGCTGCTGACCCGGATACTGCTGGAAGCGCTGGCCGAATTGCTGCACATCAAGCACACCGACAAGTCCAGCGATCAGGCCGAGTCGGAAAAAGCCCTCGCCACCATGAAGAACGCCCTGCTCAACGTGCTGGTGGTGGAAGACAACCCGGTCAACATGCAGGTTATTCGCGGTTTGCTGAAAAAGCTCAACATCAGCATTCAGGAGGCCGAAAACGGGCTCCAGGCGGTCGCCCAGTACGAAGCCCGCACCCGCGAATATGACCTGATCCTGATGGACTGTGAAATGCCCGAAATGGACGGGCTGGATGCGACAAAAAAAATCCGCGAGCTGGAAAAAGTCAACCAGACGGAGCGCACCCTGATCGTAGGCTTGAGTGCGCACGCCATGGATATCCATCGCAAGGCCGCGCTGCACGCCGGGATGGATGACTACCTCACCAAGCCGGTAGGCAAGAACGACCTCATCGAGCTGCTCAAGCGCCACAGCCTGACGACCTGAGCAGGCAAGCACCACCGGATCATGGGCGCCAGACAAGGCTATTGGCTGGCACCCATTTGACCGGCATGGTGAATCGGCAGATTCAGGTTTTTCAGCAGCGGCAGGGAGGTATCGAGCTGCACCGAGCCGGTGAGCAGGTAATTCATCGCCGCACCCTTGTTAACTGCATTCATAACGCTGGCGCCTGCTTCCATAAAGCTCAGCTTTACCGGAATTCTTACCTCCTGCACGCTTTTGGCCGGCAGGTGAACCGCGCGGGTCAATGCGCCCTTGGCCCAGGGTGCCTCGGCAACCACCAGTGAATAATCCAGCCCCTTGATATCAATGGCAAAGCTGTTGTGGTTATCCACCTCCAGGGCCACGCTCAACTCGGCACCCCGAAACCCGAGACTCTCGACCTTGAAATCGCGGATACGCAACCGCGGCGGCTTGGGCACCGGCAGCGCACCCTGGCGCTGGGCACTGAACTCGCGCATGCCCACCAAAGGCATGTCCACCCGCACGCGCGCCTCGGCCAGATACGAGACTTCATCCTTGTGCCACAACTCGGTTGCGATCGTCTTGAGTGCTTCGAATTCGAACGTCACCGGCACCACTACCGGGCTTCGCCCCCGCGCCACCAGGGAAAGGGATTCGCGGGTGGTACCGGCAACCAGCGGCTGGCCATTGATTTTCAGCGAATAGTCGGCACCGGCCAGCGTCAGCGCGGCAGGATTGGGATTGTTGACACCCAGCACCAGCTCAAGCGTCACCGACTCCAGCGACAAGGCCGTCACCCGAATATCCTCAAGCTCAACCTCCGGCTCCTGCAGGCGCACCAGCGATTCGAGCTGTTTCAGGGTGCTACACCCCGTGAGCACCAGCATCAACATACTCCAGGCTAACCACTGCAACGCCCTGCGTTCATCCTTCATAACGTGTCCTTATCCGGTTTTGTAACCGATTCATTTTGATTAAGTTCCGATCCAGCCTACCCGAGCCGGGCTGGCCAGTTCAAGCCCGTTGGGTTGCAGCAAGCCAGGACATCTGGGCTACACTGAGAAGCACATGTATCCCAATCCCCTCTGTTGACCCAGTGATAAAAGACGTAGGCACCTCATGAAAATCCTGTTTATCTGCACTCACAACCGCTGTCGCAGCATTCTCGCCGAAGCCATTGCCAATAAAATCGGTGCGGGCCTGCTGGTGGCGGCCAGCGCGGGGGCCCACCCGGCCGGTGAAGTGCATCCTCTGACGCTCAAATACCTGCGCGAAGCAGGCTACCCCACCGATGGCCTTAAAAGCCAAAGCTGGGACGAACTCGAAGACTTTGCGCCCCACATAGTGATCACAGTCTGCGATCAGGCCGCGGCAGAGGCCTGCCCGGTGTGGCTGGGCAAGGGCATCCGGGTGCACTGGGGGTTACCCGATCCATCGCGCGAACTCAGCAGCGAAGAAGAAACCGCCCAGGCCTTTGCCAGTGTGATCGCGACCCTTGAGCGGCGCATGCAGCAGCTCACCAAGGTCAATATCAACCAGCTCTCGCCTGCAGACGTCCGCTTTGCACTTGAAGCCTTAAGCCTGGTGTAAATCGCCCGCCCCACCCTCTGCCTTGCCACTTTGCTGCCAATCGCACGCCAAAACGTGATCCACCCCATGGTTTTGGTGCTGTGATTGGACAGCCTCCGCTGCGGCCGCAAGAATAACCCGGTCTGTCAATTCACCCTAATGATAAAACGGTGGCGATCACCTTCAATGTCGCGCCCGTTTGTGAAGGATTTTGCTATGCGCTCTCCCCGCCGTTTTACCTCGCCCGCTGTCGTGCGTGCGCTCATCATCGCCACCAGTCTGCTGGCAGGCACGCAAGCCTCGGCCGCGCCAACCGAGCGCAAGATTTGCGTTTGGGATCCGGTCGGAAACGGTGGCCCTGTCGCCGGTCTGGTAAGAGACATGGTACCCAAGGCGCTGGGCTGGGGCGTCAACCTGAAGCTTGATGTCTACAGCGATGAAAAGGTGGCCGCCAACGACTTCAAGGGCAGCGCCTGTGACGCCGTGGTAACCACCGACCTGTCGGTGCGGGATTTCAATCCCTTTACCTCCACGTTCAGCGCCGTTGGCGGTATTCGCAACACCCAAGAGCTGCAAACCCTGATGTCGACCGTCACCCATCCCAAACTTGCGCCACTCATGCGCCATGGCCCCTATGAGGTTGCCGGCATTCTTCCGCTGGGCTCGGTCTTCATTTACGTTCGCGACAAAAGCATCGACCGGGTCGAACGTCTGCAGGGGCGAAAAATGGCGGTTCTCAATAGCGATCCGGTCATTAGCAGCATGGTGGCACGGGTAGGCGGCGCGGCGGTGAACTCGAGTCTTACCAGCATGGCCGGACAGTTTAACAGCGGCAGCGTCGACATTATTTTTGCACCTGCCGTGGCCTACAACGTCATGGAACTCTACAAAGGTGTGGGCAACGAAGGCGGCATTCTCGATTATCCGCTGCTGCAGTCATCGCTGCAGGTGATCATCCGGCACGAAAAATTCCCCCCAGACTTCGGTCAGAACCTGCGTGAATACAGCTTCAGTCGCCTCGACAGCATGATGGAAGTAGTGAAATCCGCCGAAAGTGCCATTCCTGCCGATCACTGGATCAAGGTGGCCGACGAGTTGCGCGGTGGCTATGACGACTACATGAAAGCCTCTCGCCTTGCCCTGCGTGACGATGGTTATTACGCGCCCAAGGCCCTCACCGTCATGCGCAAGGTGCGCTGCCGGCACGAGCCGACCCGCAGCGAGTGCGCCGAACAGAACGAGTAAAACCAGCCCCAAAAAGGCGCAGCAATGATGCGGGCCCTTGACTACACTTTTCTCAAACGAGAAAAGAGGTCGCCTCATGATTGTCAAATCCGACCCCACGGGCCGCTTTTTGCCCGTGGACAACCACTGCAAGCAACTGCTGCAGCGTGCCATCAGCCACCTGACTCCCACCCAATCCCCGATCACTATTGATTACCTTGAAGATCTGTATGCCGAAGACTTTGCCCAGGGCTGCCTGTTCTTGATCAAAGAGGGCCTTATCGGCTACGAGCAAGAGGGCACCTTTGTGTTCGAGTTTGATGCCGGTGATCTGATCGGACTCTCGCACGGACTGGAAGGCCCCAGCGTGCGCTATTTTGCCGAGTTGCCGGTCACCCTGGTGCCAATGCGCCGGGAAGATCTGTTCAAGGCCCTGTTTACCCAGCCCGAACGGTCCCGCGCCTGGAGCGACTACCTGCTCAGTGACCGCCAGCGCCTGACTACCGCACTGGCACTGAGTGCACCCGAACTCGACCGCAAGACGCTGGGCATGCAGGTGTTTGGCCCGGGCGATGTCATCATTGAGGAAGGCGAACGCGCCGACAAGGTATATACCATCATCGAAGGCCATGCCGAGGTGTTCGCCCATGGGGTCAAAGTAGGAGAGGTATCTGAGAACCAGATTTTCGGGGCGCTGTCGCTGCTGACCGACAAACCCCGCACCGCCAGCGTGATTGCAGACCGGCGCTGCATGGTAATGGTGGTGCCCCATGACCAGTTTGAGATGATGCTGCGCTCCCATTCACACATCTGTTTGCAACTGATGAAAGACATGGCGCACCAGATCATCTGCCTCAATGAAATGGTCACAGTTTCTGTGTAGGCCGCGGCTAATGCCAGCGCACTGGCCTCAGTGCAGCAAGCCCATGTCGAGGCAGGTTTCTTTCATGTTCAGCAGGTCGTCTTCAACAATCGCCGCCTCGGCCAACAGCGCATCACCAAGGCGATTCCACTCGTGATCGACCGGACATCCACCGAGCACCTTGTGCAGCGCACACAGGTGCTCGGCGATTTTCAGCACCAGCAACAAGTCGCGTTTTTTGGTGCCGGCAAAATCCTTTTCATCGAGCGCTTTGTCCAGGCCATGGTGCAACAAAATGGCACCGGTAATGTCTTCGTGAATATTCCACGAGCGGGCGGTGTAATAGCCCACCACGGCATGGTCGGTCTTGTAGTGGCGATTTTCGATATCGGTGACGCTTTCGTCCGAAGCCTTGTAGGCCTGCGCCATCACCTGCGGGTAGTCCGCAAAGCGCATCATCATCAAAGGCACGCCGCAATTATGAAACAGCCCCAGGGTGTAGGCTTCATCCGCTGAGCCCAGGCGCAGGTATTTGGAGACCACGGTCGCCACGTTAGCCACATCTGATGCCGAGTCCCAAAAGGTATTGAGCTGCACCACCGATTCATCCGACAAGGCGTTTTTGAGCGAAATGGCGGTCACCAGATTGACGACCATTTTAATGCCCAGCAAATTGACGGCATGGGGTACCGACTTGATCTTGCTTGCAAGGCTGAAAAAGGGTGAATTGACCACCTTGAGCACGCTGCCCGACAATCCGGCATCCTGGCTCACCAGGTTGGCGATTTCATTGATATCCGGCGCCGGCATGGCCAGTTCAAACTGAATGTCGGCGACAATCTGGGGTCGTGGCGGAATCACAAATCCCTTGAGGGCTTGTTGAAGTTGGTTTTCATCCATTGCTTATCTACCTGAGGAAAATGCATCGTTGGCCAGCATCCGCAGAAGCGTCTGGCCACCCGCTACAACCCCGGGGGCAGACGATCTGAACCGGCCGGCTACTGTCCTTTCTTTCTCCAGCCCCCGTTGGTTTTTACCATGTCGTCGGGGCCGGCTTTCTCGATCAGTTTCTCACCTGCCATCTGGGCAACCTTGTTAAGATCAAGCTGGTTCTTGATGGCAATGCCGCGATAGTACTCCATCCGTTTATGATTGATATCCTGCACCAGCTCGTTCACTTCATTGGATGGGCTGACCGCCCCCAGATAGCCATCGGCCTGCTCACCCACAAGGCCTGCCGCCTTGGCTTCATCAAGCGTTACCGCCCATACCGGCGTGATGCAAAAAAACGCTGCCAGCACGAATCCGGCACGCCATGCCTTGAACACCTTTTTCATACCTGTCTCCTCTTTAAACCTGATCACTGAATAACGCCCGGTCAGAAAATGCCTTCTTGTTCCTTAAACAGATTTTCGAGATCTTTTTCTACCTTGACCCGCACTTCATGCTCGATTTTCACGTTGAGATTGATGGTAATCGGCTTGTCTGGCACCGCGATCTCGACCCGGGGCGAACAGGCCGATAGCAGCGTCAGGCTGGCGATCAGCCCCATGTACATGACTCTCATAACCGGCTCCTTGAGTGAATGACTTCATACTATAGTGCATAGGCTTGTTTTCAGACGGACTTAGCGAAGATTTTTCTGCAAGCGCCGGCTGATGTCCTCTGCCATTTCAAGACTTTTGAGCAAACTCAGGATATTGCTTTCAATGTTGAGGTTATAAATAAGCTCCCGACCGTTGTTTACATCGGGATTGGCGCCCTGCATCGAAATTCCGAGCAGCAACAGCCCTTGCGGGGTGAAGTTTACCCAGCTGGCCAGCGCCTGATAGTGAAAATTCTGCAAGGCATTGATCGCAAACATCATCTGGGCGTTATTGCCAGCCATGCCCTTCCAGACTTCCGCATTGCGCAGCTGGATTCTTCCGGGAGCCTCCGCGCCCACACGCCCGTCGGCCACGTACACCCGGCCGGCATCCCAGGTCAAAGGCAAGAGTCCCGAAATACGACCGGTGGCATCAATATGCTCGTGCTCCAGCAGTACCAGCTGGGCCAGATCCAGCCCGCGCAATTCGATCCAGAACTGCTCTTTGGCCAACGGGCAGGCTATATGGGCCGGCTTTGCCAATCGCACCAGGCCATTGAAAATCTGCACCCGCGCTGCCTGCAGACCAATGTCGCACTTCAATATCGGGCCGATTTCAACCCCTCCCGCCAGCACCACTTCGGCCTCCTGTGCCGTTACAGGCCCTTTGAGTTCCCGCACTTTTACCCACAGCGGCGCATTGAGTTTGAGTTGCTGCGCCTCCAGTGTTACATCAAACCCGGCACTGGCGCCGTTGGCTGCGAGCGGCTTCTGGTTCAGATACCAGTCTTGCAGTAAGCCTTTGGCACTGAGTGTGATCCGGGGCGGCACAGCCCCGGCCCTGGACGATCCAGCGCCAGAACGGCTGGCATCCCAGTGCAGGCTTCCCTCGATATCGGCCTTGCCGGGAATAATCTGCAACGCCGGCTCCATCGGGGGTAGCCAGTGAGTGAGCACGTCACTGCGATTGAGGGTGCCCAGCAGCCGATAGGCCAGCTGTCCTGCCTTGCCATCGCCTGAAGCTTCAAGCTCAAAGGGCAGGCGGATTCCCATGCTGTCGAGTTTGCCTGCGGATATCTTTATCTGCGATGGCGAGGCCTGCAGTTTGCCACTGGCACTGATGGCGGCCTCAAGCCCGCGCGCCTGGGCGTTGACAAGCGCCTCGAAGCCACTGGAATAGTGCCACAAGGCCGGTTTGCCCAGGTCGGCCAAACCCGCTTCAAGGGCCGACAGGGTGATCTTGACGTCACTCAGGCGTCCCTCCGGGCTCGTCAGACGGCGCCACCCCAGTCTGGTCATACCCCCCACCTTCAGCCCCATGCCGCCATCGGCAATCGCTGGCGTGCCCTGCAGCATGACATCCAGTTCGACACCGGCATCTTGCACCGAATAGGGGCCGGCGCTGGCGCTCCAGCCGCCCAGTGCACCTTTGCTGCTGACCTGGAACGCCCGTGGCCCCTTGCTATCGCTGGTGCCATGAGGGGAAGTCCACCGCAAGTTCCCGGCGAGATCGATCCGTCCCGGCTTAACCTGCACCGGGGGATCAAGCGTCGATAACCAGTTCGAGAGCAATGCCGGATCGTCGGGGGTGCCGGTCAAGCGGTAACCGAGCGCCCCTGATGATGCATCGGTGGCCGCCGTCAGCGTAAAAGGCAGTGTCAGCCCCCTGGCTCGCATCAGCCCCTCACTGACATCAATAGTCTGCGCCGACGCCTGCACCAGCGCACCAAGCTCAACCTCAGCCCCCAGGCCAGATCCCTGAATGCTGGCATCGGCCTGCAGTTGTGATCGCAAGCGCCACGCCTCTGGCTGGTTGATATCATCGAGATGCAACTCGAACCTGGGTATCACCAGTTGCCCTTTGGGCGAAGCCAGCGTTGGCAACTGCAGCCCTTCCCATGCCATGACGGCTGGCTCGTGGCTCATCAGATGCACGCCCTGTGTCCAGCTCACTTGAGCCGGCACCCGGATATCAATCTGCCGCGGCAACCCCTCTCGCTGCAAGCGTGCGTCCAGCGCCAGCGTTACCGCGGCCGCTTGCTTTGCCAGATCGAGACTCAGGCTCAAATCGGCCGTGAGGGTCTCAACCGCTGGCACAGGGGCATCGGGCGCGCCCGCCTGCGCCTGACTTTCAAGCCGCACCTCGACCTCGGCGCCACAGGCTGTGAGGGGCAACGTCAGATCGCAGGCTACCGGACGCTGCAAGGCCAGATTCAGTTCGGGGGGTAACAGGGCCGCCAGTGCGCCAGGCCATGCCGGTGTACTTGCAGCCAGGGCCAAGGTATCCAGGTGCATCTGGCGCGGCGCCAAAAGCCCGCGCAGCCTCATCACGGGCCTGAGCTGGAAGTCAATCGGGTGCGATGCCAGCCGCCCATTGATGGTCGGATGTCCTGTCCACTCCCATTCAAACGCCCCCGGCACATCCGGCATCTGCCCCAGGGCATAGCCCGCAAGAGTGAGTTCGGCTACTTGAGTCATGGCCGGCGGGGTGGGCCAGA
>JBFHRO010000050.1:0-17334 GCA_041591635.1 Oleiphilaceae bacterium
ACGCTTTCGTGGATTTTGCTGTTTCTCTTCAGTGGTTCGCACCAGCAGCCAGGGATTTTGCATGGGCTGGAGGAGAACATTGCCGAAATCGCCAGCCTGTGGCTGTTTCTGGTAGCCGCCATGACCTTTGTCGCCTACCTCAACAAAAAAGGCATGATCGAAAACCTGATTTATCTGCTGCTGCCCAAGCGCATCAGTGAGCGCGCCTTGTTGTTTTTGACCGCCGCCTTCTGTTTTGTCTTTTCCTCTCTGGCTGACAACATCACCGCCACCCTGGTGTCTGTGACTCTGATCCTGTCGCTGAAATTACCCATGGAGAAAAACATACGCTTTGCCACCCTGGTCGTGTTTGCCGTCAATTCCGGCGGTGTGGCGCTGATCACGGGCGATGTGACCACCTTGATGATCTTTCTGGCAGGCAAAGTCAAGATCATGGATCTGCTGCTGCTGGCAGCGCCGGCCTTCGTGGCGGTAATGCTGCTGGCGACCCTGCTGTCGCTGGGAATGTAGGGCACCGTGGTCGTGCGCAAGCATCGCACCGATGTACGGGGGGTTGATCTGGCTATTGCCTGCACCTTTTTGTGTACCATTCTCAGCACCATAGTGCTGAATGTGCTGGTGGCAATTCCGCCGGTGCTGACCTTTCTCTTTGGCTTGTCGATCATGTTCCTGATTGCACGTTTCTTTCACGATGATACCGAGGAGCCGATTCTGGAGTATATCCGCGTCATCGAGTTCGAAACCCTCTTGTTCTTTTTGGGCATACTGCTGTTGGTGGGCATGCTCAAGGAGATTCATGTGCTCGATTCCTTGGTGGCGCTCTATGGCACCCTGCCGGCCAGCGTGGCGAATTACCTGATGGGCGTTCTCTCGGCCACCATTGATAACGTGCCATTGACCGCGGCACTGCTCAAGGCAGGTATCGACATGTCGGCACCGGCCTGGATGGGCTTGACCTATGCTGTCGGCGTGGGCGGCTCCTTATTGAGCATCGGCTCGGCGGCGGGGATTGTCGCCATGAGCAAAATACCGGGGCTCACCTTTGGCAGTTATCTGCGCTTTTCGCCCTATTTGCTGCTGGCTTATAGCCTGGGGTATGTTGCCGTGTATTACCTTGGCATTGCCGTGCTCTAGGCTGGCCGTTGTGACCGGCAAAACCGGCCGAAGCACTCTCTGACATGAAAGCGTCAGGGTGCTTCGGTATTCTCCTAGGCAGGCCTAATCCCTCGCTGTTGACTACACTTGGTGCAGCGCCGGTGTGTGATTGCCGGCAGATGCTTTATCCCGGAGATGAAACCCATGGCAAAACTCCCTTTGACGCTGATCATGACGCTGCTGGCCGGTCTCTTGACACTGGTTCCCCCGGCGCTGGCGGCGCCCAAGACCGCGCCAGCGCCTGATCTCACCCGCCAGACTCTGATGCACGATGGCATTGAGCGCTATTACCTCGTGCGCACACCGCGCAATCTCAAGGCCATCAAGGGGCCCTTGCCGCTGGTGCTGGTGCTGCACGGCGGAGGAGGTAACGCCGAACATGCCGAACGCATGACCGGGTTTACCGCCAAGGTACAACAGGAAGGGTTCATTCTGGTCTACCCTGAGGGTACCGGTCGGCTCAAAGACAAACTGCTGACCTGGAATGCCCGGCATTGCTGCGGCTATGCGATGAAAAACAAGGTTGACGACATCGGCTTTATCCGCGCCTTGCTGGACACCCTGACAGCCAGGTATCCCATTGATCCGAGGCGCATTTATGTAACGGGCATGTCTAACGGTGGCATGCTGACCCATCAACTGGGCATTGCCCTGTCCGATAGGATTGCCGCTGTCGCGCCGGTGGTGGCGGCCTTGTTTGGTGATGAGAAACGGCCGCTGCATCCGGTGACGGCATTGATAATCAATGGTCAGCTGGACGACTCTGTGCCGGTTGCCGGCGGGGCTCCCGGTGGCCGTTTCAAGCATGAATGGGCTGGCACCCCCATGTTGCCGGCCAGTGCGCAGGCGGCCTTCTGGAGTCAAGCCAATGACTGTCTGCCGGCCAAAACAGAAAGCAGCCAGCCACAGGTGACATTGACCCGACACACCTGCCCCGGCGGGCGCAGCGTTGCCTGGTATCTGGTGCAGGATAACGGCCATGCCTGGCCCGGTGGCCTGGCCGGCCGGCGCGATGCTGATGAGCCGAGCGCGGCCTTGAAGGCCACGGATGAAATCTGGGCCTTTTTCAAACAGCACAAGAAATGATGGCCCGGAGCAAAAACTGACCTTGGGCGAGCAGCAACGCACACTTGTATACAGGCGCAACAAGGAGTCACACATACAAGAGGCCACAAAAACAAGAGGTCCCAAAAAAGAGGAAATCTCGCCATGCTGATTACCCCGCAGGCACTGATGGACGCACTTGATCAGCCGGGTCTGGTCATCATCGATTGTCGTTATGTGCTGCAAAACAAGCACTTTGGTCGCGAGCTCTATCGCAGTTCGCACCTGCCGGGAGCCTTGTATGCGGATCTGGAGCAGGATCTTTCCGGCGCCATAGTGCCGGGTCTGACGGGGCGCCATCCGCTACCCCATCCGGAGGTGTTTGCGCAAACCCTGCGGCAGTGGGGCCTGACGGCCAAGAGTGATCTGGTGCTGTACGATGAGGCCTCCGGCGCCATGGCGGCACGCCTGTGGTGGCTTCTGGGCTGGGCCGGTATCGACCGGGTGCGCCTGCTTGATGGCGGCTTCAAGGCCTGGCAGGCCCTGTCGGGGCCGGTGACTGAGGAAGTGCCGACACCCGTTGCCAGCAACTATGCGCCGGTATTTGATCACAGCCGCTGGGTCAGCAGCGTTCAGGTGGAGCAACTGCTGGGTACGCCCCAGGCGCCCTTGCTCGATGCCCGGGCCTTGCCCCGGTTTCGCGGTGAAGTGGAACCGCTGGACCCGGTGGCGGGTCATATTCCCAGTGCGGTCTGCATGCCTTTCGAAGAAAACCTGAACCCGGACAACAGCTTTCGCTCGCCCGGCCAGCTCGCCCAGCGCTTCGCGCCCTACCGCTCGCTCAAGCCCGTGTGTTACTGCGGCTCGGGGGTGACGGCCTGCCATAACATCTTTGCCATGTCCCTGGCCGGATTGGCCATGCCGCGTCTTTATCCGGGGTCATGGAGCGAATGGATCACCGATCCCCAACGTCCGGTCAGCCAGGGGTAAGGCGGCCGGTCGACGGGGTCTGTCAGTACACCTCGAACGACAGGCTTGCCAGCACCTTGGTGTTTTCACTGACTACCCGCGCTTCCCAATGGCCTTTCATGAACCTGTCAATGTACTTGCTGGAGTACACCGGGGCCGGGTCACTACTGAGTCGGCCCTTGTTGACGCGGGCCACCCGCTTGCCATCCAGATACCATTCATGGGCGATGCGCTTGCCCTTGAGCCCGGTCAGTTCGCTGTAGAGAAAAACCTTGATCAAGCCTTGCTCATTCATCGGAATCAGTTTTCCCAACTGGTCAATGGGGCGAGACTGGTGCAGGTCGCTGGTGAGTTGCAGGCTTTTGACGAAGCGGGAGGTTGCCCGGGGTGACGTTGGGGCCAGACCGGGTGCCGTGGCCGGTGACGCGGATTTTGGCGTGGTTGCCGCTGGCGCTGCAACGGCAGAAGTCACAGGCATGCGGCCTGTTGTTTGCGCTTCCTCTGATACAACCGCCACAACCGCAAGGGATTGAGGCTCTGTGGTTGCCGGTGCCTGTTCTGTGACTGCCGGTGTGTGTTCTGTGATTGTTGCCGACGGAGCTGGATCTGCTGGCGCCATGACTGTTGCAAGCTGTGCCGGCGTGGAAGACGGCACCTCGGCGGGCGTCATCCCGGAGGTTGCGCTGACAGGGTCGCTGTGCGGGTTGTCTGCTTCGGTAGCCGGTGTCGTGCCGGCACTGGTCGTCGCAGGTGTGCTTGCGTTCGCCTCCCGCTCTGGCGGCTCAATGGCGGCCTCACCTGCGGACGTGACTTCCAGGGTCGGTGTGTGATCGGCGGGCTGATCGGCAGGCCACAGGGTCCATAGCAGCAGGGTCAGGGCGCCGATGAGCAGCACGGCTGCCAGAAATAGTCGATCCCAGCGAATGACGGTGATTTCATACCTTGGGTCGTTCTCGTTGAATTCCCGAATATGGGTTACGCGCAGCGTTTGACGTTTGTCATCCATAACCTGGTTGCCTTTTGTCGAAAAAGAAAAAGAGGGAGTGCTGTGCCAAGGGGCTCAGGCGAAGGGTCGGGGCGAGATTGTACGTGGATGCCTCAATGGGCGCCAGCATCGGGAAGGCGTCATTGAGTGCAAAGTGCGGATGGCGCCGAAACGTACGCCATCAGAGCAAAAAAACGGCAGGCAGATCTAAAAGCGGAATCAGGAACGGGCGCCCGATTGCACCAGCAGCATTTCCAGTTCACGGTAGCCCTTGCTTTGGGCGATTTGCAGTGCGGTGATGCCGTCGCGGGTGGCAAAGTTGACGTCGGCGCCCGAGGCAATCAGCACCTGGGCGGTCAGCAAGTCGTTGTTGCGCACAATATGCATCAGCAAGGATTCACCACCGGGGGTGACATTCACATCGCCACCGGCTTTGATCAGGAGTTTGACAATCGTCAGCTTGCCTTTCAAGGCGGCTTCGGCCAGTGCCGAGTTGCCACTGGCATCAAGGTAATTGATGTCGGCGCCATTATTGATGAGTTGCTGCACAATGTTTTTGTCGCCCTGCGCGGCGGCCTGCATCAGGTACTGTGCCTGGTCGGCGGCGGACATGCTTGGCTTTTCCGTGCTGGCACAGGCACCCAGCCAGCCGGCCAGCAGCACTATGCCCAGGGTTTTAAGAAAAGACGGGGTGGGTAAGCTCGCTCTTGAAAGGGACATGGTGGTTTTTCCGTGACTCGGTTGTTGTTATAGGAAGCAGGAGATAAAGGTAATTTCGTTGGCATTTTCGGCCAATTATGCGCTGAGGTAAAGCTAAAGGGTCACAGTATCGAGGGATTCTTGTTATGATCGGCCGGTTTTTAGCCCATCACTGTGTGTATTTGTCCAATGCCCTTGACCCCCGAACAGGAAGCCATTGTTCACGCCGACTTTGGTGAGCACTGCGTTATCACGGCGGTGGCTGGCAGCGGCAAGACCTCCACCCTGGCCTGGCGCATCCGCCATTTGCTGACGCAGGGGCATGACGCGCGGCGCATGCTGATACTCATGTTCAACAAGCAGGCCCAGCGTGATTTTGTGCGCAAGCTGCGTCAGGTGGCGGGCAACGAGCATCGGGAATGGCCCGAAGTGCGCACCTATCATGCCATGGGCTACCGGCTTTATCAGCGGTTTATCCGTGAAGGTCTGCTGGAGCCGGTCAGGCTTGATCCTCTGAAAGAGCACGAAATCGAGTGGCAAATCTGGCAGGCGATTTCGGCCTGCGCGCCACAGGCGCTGCACGATGAGATCAAGCGCAATCGCAAAGACCACATAGAGGCGGGTGCCAGTTTCATTGATCGCTGCAAGACCAGCTTGCAGCCGCCGGCAGACGTTTTTGAGGCGCTTGATTATGCCCCCAAGTACCGCTATTTGCTGGAAATGTTCGCCGCGTTTGAAGCCTGGCGCACCCAGGCCCGGCGCATCACCTTTGCCGACATGCTGCATGTGCCGGTAAAACTCATTCACGACAGCACACAGGCTCGGGCCATAGTGGAAAACCGCATGGATTTTCTGCTGGTGGATGAGTATCAGGACACCAACGAAATCCAGCATCTGCTCCTGCGTTATGTGGCCGGTACCCGTGCCAGGGTGACGGTGGTGGGCGATCCGGATCAGACCATCTACGAGTTCCGTGGTGCCCGCCCCGAGTACATTCTCAACCGCTTTGCCGAAGAGTTTGAAAGCCCGCGCGAGCAAACCCTGTCGTACAGTTTTCGCTACGGCCACCGGGTTGCCCTGCTGGCCAATCACCTGATCAGCCATAACCGGGGGCGCAAGGATGTGCTCTGCCTGAGCCACGCCAGTACGCCCGATACCCGGGTGTACTGGCATGACGAGGCGAGCGAGGCTCAATGTCTGGCCCGCATTATTGAGCAGCATCTGCAAGTCGGGCACCCGCTGACCGATATCGCCGTGTTGTTGCGGGTATGGAGCCAGAGCGTGGCGGTGGAATTGCTGCTGCTGGAAAAAGGCCTGCCGTATCACATGGACAATAACCGCAGCGCGCTGGCCAGCAAGGAAGTCGAGGCTCTGGTGCATGTGCTGGAGTTGGCCTGCGGTGCGCTGGCGCATCGGCCGGTGTCCACGCGATTGACCGTTTTTGAACGCTTGCTGCGCTTCCCTCACATAGGGTTGGGCGATGCCCAGCTGGCGCCTCTGTGCCAGTTTCTGGCCCAGGCCAACGGCAATTACGGCGCGATTCTGGAAGCCTGGTCTGATCCCGCGCTGTTGCAAATCCAGAAAACCCGCCTGGCGCGCACCGCCCGTGCCTGGCGGCAGCTGGAGCAGGCGGGGCCGACGGTAGTCAATGGTCGTGTCGCCAGTGAACTCTTGTCGCAATACTGTCAGCAAACCGAGCTGGCGGCGGGCTTGCAAACGCTGGCCATGACCCACGAAGCCGCCCAGGAACAACTGGGGCGGGTCGAAGGGTTCTTGCGTTATCTCGATGTGGTGTCTTTACCCTTGCCCGCCTTGTTGACACATCTCTCCTTGTTGCGTCAGCAGGCACTGGCGCCCCAGGCGCATGCTTCAGATCAGAATGGCATCCTGATTTCCACCATTCACCGCACCAAGGGGCTGGAATGGCCGGTGGTGATCATCCCTGGCCTGACCGAGCGGCTCTTGCCCTACAGTCTCCATCCCGCCCTGACCCCCAGTCAGCTTGAAAGCGAGCGACGCCTGCTGTACGTGGCCATGACCCGGGCCATGCGAGCTCTGCACCTGATTGGCCCGGCGCGCTCCGGGGTGGCGGGTGCGGAGGTCGCACCAAGCCGGTTTGTGGCGGAAATGCACCTTTCCCTGTGTGACGAACTGGCCTCGCACTTGCCGCCATCGACCCCGGAAGCGGTGAAACTCAACTCACCCCCGACGCCCATTGCCCGGCGTTACGCCCAGAGCATGGGGCTGACACTCACGGCGGCGCCGGTGCCCCACGATGGCGTAGCACAGGCCACGCCTGTGTGGCGTCATGTCCAGGTCGAACACGCCATTTTTGGCAAGGGGCGCGTCACGGCAGAATCGGAGCGCTCTTTCACCGTGGTGTTCGAGCAGAACCGCGCCATGGAATTCAGCAAGCAAAGCGCACATCTGTATTTTTCAGCCGTGCCGGCCTGATCCGGGCGAGCCGCAGCCCGTCAGGGTGCCGGCGGCTTGAGGTGCGAAGGCAACTGGCTGGCCCCGGGCTTTTCCAGGGCAATGCTGTCTGCCTGCAGCGCCTGTACTTGCAGGGGCGCCGTGCCCGGGGTGTTGGCTGCGGGCGTAATTACCAGCGGTGAACTGCTGTCGCTGCAGCCGCCGGCGATCAGCAGGCACAGCAGCGCGCCCCCTGCGCTCAGGGCATGAGTCAGTCGAAATGGCATTTTCATAGCCGCCTCCTAGTATTTCACCCAGATTTCGGTACCGGGATGGATCATTTCCAGCGTTTCCAGACTCGTGTCTTTCTGAATCAAGCTGGTGGTAAAGGCATTGGAGCTATAGGCCTTGGTGCCGGCCCAGACGATTTCGGCATCTTTGAACACCGCCATGTTGTGCAGATGTTCATTCACTGTGTATTGATTCCAGCCTGGGGCTCTGGCCGGATAGATGACCAGTGCCGGTGCAGGACTGGCATTGGTGGCACCATGCTCCGCGTGACTGCCGGTGCCGATCCATTCCAGTTTGGCCGTGGAGCCATCGGGCATTTTGCAGGTTTGGGTGGTTTTCAGATAGGTGGTGGCAAAGGGCGTGTTGGGCAAGGTGGTGCGAAAGCTCACCCGGTAGAGATGGGTGTCGCTGCCTTTGATAGCGCTCTCGGGTTTTTCCCAGGTGATTTTGCGCACGTCTTCGGCGTAGGTTTTGCCGTGGCTGACGAAGGGCGTCGCCAGGGATTCCTTGGTGATGGTGGCAACACCGAACTCGCTATCCACCGGGCGTGAGAGGCGGAATTCCAACGGAATCTCGACTTCGATTTTGTAGGTGTCTGCGCCATCACAGCCGTGGGGCACATTGAGGGTGATGATGTGGCTTTTACCGGCAATGGCCGGGCCGTTGGCCGAATCCACCGAGACGTGCGCCTGGGCGCAGGCGGCGGCGAGCAGCGCGAGGGATCCAAGGGCATAGAGCGATTTTTTCATGGCAGTATCCTTCTGGTAAGTGCAGGTGTAAGAGCAGCTGCACGGCAGGATAACGCCCCCGCAGTAAAAGGGAATGCGACATGATGTCGCACCTAATATCTTTAAAATCAATCACTTGATCTGCATCAAGAGAGCGGTCGTCAGTGTTGTCGCGCATCGCTGTCGCTCACTGTTGTCGTTCACTGTTGCCGTTCACCGTAAAGCTGCCAGTACAGACCCTTCTGTGCCAGTAGCTCTTCGTGCCGGCCTTCCTCGCTGATGACGCCGTCTTCAAACACAAATACCCGGTCAGCCTGCTTTACCGCGCTAAGCCGGTGGGCAATGATGAGGGTGGTGCGCTGTTGGAGAAAGGCTTCGAGGCCAGCGTGAACCTGAAATTCGGTTTCGGCATCCAGGGCCGAGGTGGCCTCATCGAGCACCACCACCGCAGGCTTGGCCAGCACCATGCGGGCAATGGCAAGGCGCTGGCGCTGGCCGCCCGACAAGCGTACCCCTTGCCGGCCGAGAACCGTGTCGAGCCCGTCGGGCATGGCCTGTACCACGCTGTGCAGCTGGGCAATCTGCAAGGCGTGCCAGAGTGCTTCCTCGGTATAGTCGCGCCCCATGGCCAGGTTATCGCGCACGCTGGCATTGAACAGCGCCGGGTGCTGCAGCACGGTCGCGACATTCTCGCGCACCACATCCAGACCGATTCGGGAAACGGGCACGCCATCAAAAAACACCTCGCCCTGGGTGGGCGGGTACATGCCAAGGATGACCTGTACCAAGGTGGACTTGCCACCGCCGCTGGCACCAACCAGGGCAACCTTTTCGCCTTTGGCGATGTTGAGACTCACCCCGCGCAGCACGTCCTGTCCGGGTGTGTAGGCAAAGTGCACATTGCGTACCGACAGCGCGACGCTATCTTTGCCCGCAAAGGGATTGTGCTGATGCGGATACTGGGGCTCTTCCGCCAGCGCAAACACCTTGTTGATGCGTCCCAGCGCGGCGGTGGCGGCAAAATAACTGTACTGCATGGCCAGTATTTCCTGTACCGGCCCCATCATGAACCAGAGATAGCCAAAAATGGCAAACATATAACCCACACTCAGGTCGGAGAAAATCACCGTCAGCATGGCCGCCGCCCGGAACACATCGACACCGAACTGAAACAGCAAAAAACTCAGCCGGTTGGCGGCATCGCTTTGCCATTCGTACTGCACAGCGTGATCGCGCACCTCCTTTGCCCGCTGCCACAGGGCATGCAGGTAGTGCTGCTCCCGGTTGGCGGCGCGAACCTGGTGAATCGCTTCGAGGGTTTCGGTCAGCGCTTGAGAAAAGATCTCGAAGGCGGCGTTTTCGCGGCGTTTGAGTTCCTTGACTTTTTTTCCAACCCGGGTCGTGAAAAAAATGACCATGGGGTTAAAGCACAAAATCAGCAATGCCAGTTGCCAGTGCATCCACAGCAGCAGCAAGGCGGTCCCCAGCAGCGAGAGACTGGCGACGAGCAATTTGCTGACCGAGGCGCCGATAAAACGATCGAGAGTTTCCAGATCGGTCACAAAGCGACTGGTCATGGCGCCGCTGCCCAGCACCTCATACTCCGCCATCGAAATCCGCCCCAGGCGTTGCAGCATGTGAGTGCGAATACGAAACACCACATCCTTGGCAATGATGGTGAACTGGCGTGCCTGCCACACATTCAGCGCCAGCGAGGCCAGGCGCATGAGCAGCGAGATCAGAATCATCAGGCCAATGTAAAACACCGGGCTCTGCCAACTGGCGGGGAAGATCTGGTTAATGGCGGGCAAGACGGCGCCTTCCTGATGCAACAGCACCTCATCCACCAGCAAAGGCAGCAAGAGCGGCACAGGAACGCTGCAAAGTGTCGCCAGTATCGCAATGAGGTTGGCGCGTACCAGTCGCGGTTTGTGTTCAAGCGCCAGTGCGCGGATGTCGGGCCAGCGGTAGCCTGAAGGGGTGCCGCAGGGCTTGGGCTGGGCACAAGCCGCTGTGGTGCAGGTGTCAGACACAGGAAATCCTTAGAGTCACAATCAGATTAAGGTATCCAAGTGTAGAGAATCAGGCCGCTATGGCCAATGCCAATCGGGGACATTGCGTCGCCACTGGTTATTCCAATGCCGTGGGCTTTTCAATATCGGCTTTGAGCAGGGCTTCGAACTCGGTGGCGGTTACGGGCTTGCTGAAATAATAGCCCTGGACGATGTTGCATTGTTGCTCGCGCAGGAATTCATACTGCTCCCGCTCCTCAACCCCCTCGCCGACAATTTTCAGACCCAGGCTGCGGGCCATGGCGATGGTGGCCTGCACCAGCTCGCGATCTTCGGGGTCTGTCACGACATCACGAACAAAGGATTGATCGATTTTCAGCGTGCTGAAAGGAAACTTGCGCAGGTAACTCAGCGACGAATAGCCGGTGCCGAAATCATCCATGGCAATCAGCACGCCCAGATGCGTCAGGGCATCCATGACGTCATGGGTATCCGGGTGATTGCGCACCAGCAATCCCTCGGTGACTTCGATTTCCAGATGGCGCGCATGCAGGCCCGTATTCTCGAGGGCTTTTTCAATCGAACTCAGTACATTGCGGTTGCGGAACTGGCGCGGAGAAACGTTGATTGAAACGTAGAATTCGCTCAATCCCAAGGCTATCCAGACCTGGGTTTGTTTGCACGCGGTCTGGATTACCCAGTCACCAATCTCGATGATCAGTCCGGTTTGCTCGCAAATAGGAATGAAGTCCGCCGGGCTCACCCGTCCCAGCTCAGGACTGGTCCAGCGTAACAGCGCCTCGGCGCCCACGATGCGACCGGAGTTGGCGCCGATCAGCGGCTGATAGTAGATTTCCAGCTCATTACGTTGCAGTGCGTTGTGCAAATGCTGTTCGATTTGCAGGCGGCGCAAGGCGTGCTCATTCATTTGCGGCGCAAAAAACTGGAAGTTATTGCGCCCTTCTTCCTTGGCGCGGTACATGGCGGCATCGGCGTTTCGGATGAGGGTGGCTGCATCGGCCCCGTCGATGGGGTACATGGCCACACCCATGCTGGCGGTGATCAGGCAGGTCATGCCAGAAAGCGTAAAAGGCTTGTTGAAGGTGTCGCTGATTTCCAGCGCCACCCGTTCGGCTTCGTCATTAGTGCCCAGGTCTGCCAGTACCACGAGGAATTCGTCTCCCCCCTGGCGGGCGAGGGTGTCTTCAGCGCGCACGCACTTGCGCAGCCGTCGGGTGGCTTCGATCAGCAGTTGATCGCCAGCCTCATGCCCCAGCGAGTCGTTGATCTTCTTGAAATCATCCAGATCCACAAAGATAACGGCCACCTTGTTATCGTGCCTTTTGGCGGACTTGAGCGCCTGATCCAGACGGTCGCTGGCCAGCATGCGATTGGGCAGATCGGTAAGGGGGTCATAGTGCGCCTGGTGCAGAATCTGCGATTCGTAGCGTTTGCGTACCGAGATGTCTTCTTTGATGCAGATAAAATTCTGAATCACGCCTTTCTTGTCTTGAATGGGTGAAATGATGACTTTTTCCCAGAACACCTCGCCATTGGCGCGCTTGTTGAGTATTTCGCCGGTCCAGGTTTTGGCGCGCAAAATGGTATTCCAGAGGTTTTTGTACACTTTCTCGTCGGTCAGGCCAGATTGGGTAACTCTGGGGGTTTTGCCGATGAGCTGGGAGGCCGCGTAGCCCGAGGTGATCTCGCAGTGAGCGTTGACGTACTGGATAATCCCGTCACGGTCGGTGATGTAAACCGACAAAGGGGTTTGTTCCAGGGCCTGCGACAGCAGGTTGATGAGCTTTTCCCGCTGATTGCGCTCGGTAATATCGGTGGAGATGGCGCAGGTGCCAAACAGGTTTCCCGCATTGTTTTTCAGTGGGAACTTGATAGTGAGGTAAGTATGGCGACTGCCATCGAAGTGATCGACCACCTCCTCGATTTCCAGCCCGTCATCGGCGTTCTGGGCGATCAGGTCGTTGCGCCAGAGGTCGTCGGCAATCTCCTGGGGAAACAGCTCATAAATGTTTTTGCCCACAAAGGCGGCCGGCCCCGCAGGATTGAGCACCTCAAAATAGCGGTTGGCAAAGGTGACATTGCCTTCAAGGTCTTTGGTGGAGATCAGGGCCGGCGCCCGGTCAAGAATGGTTTGCAGCATGCGCGTGGCATCCTGCTCGGCCTTTTGCATACGCAAGCGCTCACCAATATCCCGGAAGGTTACCACCGCGCCAATGATTTCCTCGTTGTCGGTAATGGGCAGGGCGTGATACTCCACAGGAAAGGAAGAGCCATCTTTGCGCCAGAAGACCTCTTCGTCACTGGAGACTGGCCGGCCCGAGAGGCAATCACGATAAATGGGGCTGCTTTCCTGCGGGTAGTAAGTGAGGTTGTGGCGGTGGTGCTGAATGCGTTCATGAATCGGGTAGCCGGTAAGCTCATCGGCATTGTCGTAGCCCAGCAGCTTGAGTCCCGAAGCGTTGACAAAGGTGCATTCCCCTTCCATGTTCAAGCCAAAAATGCCTTCGGCGGTCGAAGCCAGTATCAGGCGCTCGTGCTGTTCAGCCTTCTTGAGGGCGTTGAGGCTGTTGAGTAACTGGCTCGACATGGAATTGAAGGCTTCGCTCAAGCGGCCAATTTCGCTCTTGTGACTGATTTGCACCTGTACGCCGTAGTGGCCGGCTTCCACTTCTTCGACGGCGGCCGAGAGATTGCGCAGGGGTCGCGACAGATTACGGTTGAGTATCCAGACCAGGAGCAATGACAGCATCAAGGTGACCAGCCACTGACCAAACACCGTAGTTTCCAGATGTTGATACATGCGTTCAAAGCCCGGTGCCAGATCGTACGCCATCACCAGGGTGCCCACCTTGGTGCCGCGCAGCGTGTCGGGGGTGGGGAAGTCGACCGGGTAATAGCTGATCATGACTTGCGTCAGCCGGTTGTGGGTGGTGATGCGCTTCTTTTCGCGCCGGGAGAGACTGTTGTTGTGCGACGAAAAGCCTTCCAGCACGTTTTCGGCCGGCTGACCGCGCCAGGCAAAGCGGGTGGCTATCAGAACCTCATCCTTGTGATTGAGCAGCGCCAGGTATTGCAGATCGCCGTACAGGGCTTCGGTGGTAATGCGCTTGGCCGCCAGTTCGTAGCGTTTTTCATTAATGCTGTGCTGGACGCTGCGCTGCACCGACAGCAGGCGCTGGGCAAGATCCCGCTCGTAATCTGCCAGCAGGGCTTTGCTGTCTTGCTGATAGGTGATAAAGCCCAGTGTGACCAGCAGCAGACTGAAGGCGCTTAATACCAGCAAGGGAATCCACAGACGCAACGACAGTTTCATGAGATCTAGTCGCCTCCCAGCCAGTACGGGTGTGACAGCTGGTCAATCTGGGGGTAGGCCGTAATCAGGCTGTTCTCAAGCATCAGGCGCGCCAGTTCTTCGGCGCGCAGTTTGATCTGGGCGGGAGCGCCGGTCAGAAAGCGTCGGTTTTCTTCCCGATCGGGCAGGGTCAAGCCTTCAAAGGCACGCAGTACCTTGCCTGCGGGAATGTCGAGGCGCGGCGCTATGATGGTGGCGGCACTGTCGGGCTGCTCGGCCAGGTACTTTTGCGCCTTGAAATGGCTTTCGACAAGATGGGAAATATGTTCACGCTTGGCAGGATCAAGATCGTTGCGCAGCACCAGCACATCAATGATACGACCGGGAATCTCCTTGCTGCTGAAAAGGACGCGGCTCTCCTGGTCGGCCATCAAGCGGCTGGTAATGGGATCGAAGGTCACCAGAGCGTCAATGCTGTCACGGTGATAGGCCGACTCCTGTTCATCGACGGTCAGTCTCACCAGCTGCACCTGATCCAGTCTGAGATCGGCTTTGCGCAGCACCGCATCCAGCATGAGTGCCCCCAGGGCGGTGTTTTCGACACCAATACGCGCTCCCTTGAGCGCCTGCAAGTCATTGATATGTGGTTTGGCCAGGAGCACGTCGCCACCGGTGGAAAAATCCATGACCAAGAGTACCGAGATGTCCAGCTTCTGCTGGATCAAGGTTACGGCCTCGTCCAGCGACAGGCCGGCACCGTCAAGCAGGCCGTTGCGAAGGGCAAAGCTGACTTCGGTCGCGTTGGGTAACTCAAACAGGCGGACGCGATCTTCCTGCAGCAGCTTGATCTCGCGCGCCAGATACAGGGTTTCGTACCCCGGCCAGGCGTTGGTTCCGATGCGCAACGGTTTCGATGCGGGGTCATTACAGCCCGCAAGCAAAAGGCAGACAAAGCCCAGAAACAGGCCAGCCAGAGCGTCGACAGCAGAAACAGCGAATGTCTTTTCAGAGCTTTTGCAAAACAAAAGTGAGCGCCTGCAAAGTAAAAATCGTGCGAGATAGTTTGACAAGAAATCATCACATGAGACTAATGTTAGACTAGGTTTTTCTCTCATGTTGGACAGATGTGTCGCGCCCGCCGATCATTATCTGGGCAGGTAGTTCTTGGTTGCGGGTTTAAAAGGGAGCGGTTTTGTGTTGACACCCTACTGTCAGTACCATCCATCAGCGCCAGCCAAATGGCATTGCCAGCGGTGCTCCAGGGACTACTGCGCACGTTGTATGCCTGATGGCGACGAGCGGCGGCAGCGCGGCCAGTGTCCGGCATGTGCCCAACCACTGGATTATCAGGGAGCGACACAGCAGGCGGTGCCGTTCTGGGAGCGTATCGACGCGTTTTTTCGCTACCCGCTGCAAACCGGGCCTTTGCAGGTGCTGTTGCCGGGAATCCTGATTCCGCTTCTGCTGCCGCCGACCCTGTGGGGGCTGGCTGGCGCTTTGCTGCTGCTGGCGCTGTACACCCGCTATGGCTTATGTGTCATTGAGGATACCGCCCAGGGGCGCTTGCGACCCCCTGCGCTTGGCCAGGTTTTCAAAGGCGGGCTGAGTATTTTGTTGCAGCAGCTCACGGTCTTTGGTGTGTTTGGGCTGATGCTG
Source organism: Oleiphilaceae bacterium (assembly GCA_041591635.1). GTDB lineage: Bacteria > Pseudomonadota > Gammaproteobacteria > Pseudomonadales > Oleiphilaceae > JACKOD01. Next base: position 15,265 of record JBFHRO010000050.1, read on the forward strand.
GTCAGCGCCGTGCAGCTTGGTGGCGATCTGGCCGGGCTTGTGGTGTTGGCGTTAGTGATGCTGGTGTTGCCAGCCTGTACCATGGTGCTGGCATTGACGAAAACCATTGTGGATGCCATTAATCCGCTCAAGTTACTTATGCTGACGGCCGGTATTGGCTGGCCTTATCTGCGCCTCTGCGGCTACCTCTTTTTGCTTTCGTTGGCCACAGCCGCCGTTCAGCAACTGGTACTTGTCCATTTTCCGCCCTGGCTTGGCTGGCCTGCAGCCGGCGTTCTCTGTGGTTACTTTCTGCTCGTGTTTTTCAATATGTCGGGTTATCTCCTGTTTCAATACCAGGGCAAGGTGATCCTTTGCGGCCCGGAGATGACCAGTACGGCTGTGCCTGTGGCCGCCATGCCGGGTAACCGGTCGCTGCGGATAGATGCAGATATCGATATTCAGCTTAAAGAAGGGAATTATGAGCAGGTGCTGTCCTTGCTGGAAGATTTGCTGCGCAAGCAGCCAGACAACCAGTTGCGACGCGAGCATCTGTTTCGCTTGCTGAGCGTGATGCATCAAGTCGACAAGCTTCGAGCCCATGCCGAGGATTTCGTGCGCTTGCTGACGCAAAAGAATCGCGCCCAGGAACTGGTGGACCTGCTAAAAACGGTTCAGGCGCATAACCCGGCCTTTCGTCTTGAGGAGGCCCGGTTGCTGTTGGGTGTGATGGAGTTGTTGTATCAAAAAGGCGAATACGCCTTGATGTTTTCGCTCGGGCAGGATGCCCATAAGCGTTTCCCCGGCGAGTCACAGGTTGCTGACGTGTATTTCCTGATTGCACGGGCGCTGGCCAATGGCTTGCAGCGTTGGGACAAGGCGCTGTCTTATCTGCAATTCATTGAGCATGAGTTTCCAGCGCACCCGATTCAGGCACGTATGGCCGATTATCAGCAGATGATTAATCGCCGTGCCCGACTGGATCCGGGGCACTCCGGCTGACGCGCTAGCGCACGTCGATGACGAGTATTTCACCCCGGGTTTTGGCACTGTTGTTAAGCGACCAGGAGATCAGTTGGGCATTGTGCTCGGCCACAAACATGGCGGCCAGTCGCATAAACGGGGGCCGTCCGGGGTCGGCCAGTACAATGCGCTTGACGCCTCGTTGCAGGGCCCGAGTGAAGAGTGACTGCAAGGGCTTGACGATTTCATCCCAAAAGCAAATATCGCTTCCCATCAGGATTTCGGTGTCCGTCAACTCGGCGTCGCCGATTTCTGAAAAGGCGAGTTGTTTCGTGCATACATTGACCTGATTCAGGTGGGCATGTGCCTGGGCGTAGGGCAGCACGTTGGCATCGGCGTCGGTCAGGGTTACCCGGGCATCGAAGGTTTTTGCGCAGTAAATACCCAGCATGCCCCAGCCACAACCGATTTCGAGCACGCGGGCGCGTTCGGCGGGCGGGTGTTGATCCAGATATTCCATGATCATGTAGCAGGATTGCCAGATCTGGTGGCCATGGAGTGACGGGATTGCTGTTTTTCTGAGTTTCTTCAATACCTTGCTACGATGTTTGAAACTGAGCATTCCATGAATGCTGCGGACTTGCGAATCTGACATACAGAAATTCACCGCAAAAGAGGTGGGAGGGGAAAATGGCAGAACGCGTTAAAGAGGAAGGCGAGTGCTAGATTCTGAGGGAAAAAAATCAGGCCAGACTGTCGCCAGTCTGGCCTGAGGAACCTGTACAGCTAAAACGAGTTAAACAGGAACAACGTTCTCTGCTTGCGGGCCTTTTTTACCCTGCGTGACAGTGAACTGAACTTTTTGGCCTTCGGTCAGTGTTTTGAAGCCAGCGCTGTTGATTGCGCTGAAGTGAACGAACACGTCGGGGCCGTTTTCCTGGGCAAGAAAACCAAAGCCTTTTGTTTCGTTAAACCATTTAACCGTGCCAGTTGTAGTCTGTGACATAAGAAATTTCCTGTAACTTACAGTGTTTTAGCAAAACACAGCGTTTCTGTAAAAATAGTTGTAGCTTGATGCAGCGGTTAACGATTTGCAGAACAGAACGATCAACCCCTGCGTGATGAACG